>NZ_JBXUNM010000001.1:0-338420 GCF_057197005.1 Pantoea sp. SYBGC1 | reverse complement strand
GCGCTCTTAGCTCAGTTGGTTAGAGCACCACCTTGACATGGTGGGGGTCGATGGTTCGAGTCCATTAGAGCGCACCACTTCGCTGTATCCTCTTCTTGCGCAACATCACTTTCCCTGATCCAGGTCGATATCCCCTGCTGCTTTTATATTGGTTTTCGCATACTTAGCGATTATACTATGGCTCGTTGTTTCACCTGAAAGGTTTCAGCGCTGACGTGCCTATGCCATCAATGTCTCTGATTTGCGCAACGCCGCTCTGCCGGCCTGCTTCTGCAACGCATAACTTCCCTGCACGCTCAGTTCCTGTCACCTATTCTTACTTCTGTATTATCCGTAGCCACAATCGTCACATTTTCACTTCGGTGCTCCGCGCATCGGATACCGACCTTTATCATCCATCACAACATACAGATATCTGACATGAAAAAGACCAAGATTGTTTGTACTATCGGGCCGAAAACCGAATCAGAAGAGATGCTGACCCAGCTGCTGGAAGCAGGCATGAACGTTATGCGTCTCAACTTCTCGCACGGTGATTACGCCGAACATGGTCAGCGCATCGCAAATATGCGTGCCGTCATGGAAAAAACGGGGCATCAGGCCGCGATTCTGCTGGACACCAAAGGACCGGAAATCCGCACCATGAAGCTGGAGGGTGGCAACGACGTTTCACTCAAGGCGGGCCAGACCTTTACCTTTACCACCGATCAGTCAGTGATTGGTAACCATGAGCGCGTCGCTGTTACCTATGCCGGTTTTACTGAAGATCTGAAAATTGGCAACACGGTTCTGGTCGACGATGGCCTGATTGGCATGACCGTTACTGAAGTCACGGAAAACAGCGTAGTGTGTGAAGTGCTGAATAACGGCGACCTCGGCGAAAACAAAGGCGTTAACCTGCCTGGCGTCTCTATCCAGTTGCCCGCACTGGCAGAAAAAGATAAGCGCGATCTGATTTTTGGCTGTGAGCAGGGAGTGGACTTTGTCGCCGCGTCGTTTATTCGTAAACGCTCTGACGTGCTGGAGATCCGCGAACATCTGAAAGCGCATGGCGGCGAGAACATTCAGATCATCTCTAAAATTGAGAACCAGGAAGGCCTTAACAACTTCGATGAAATTCTCGAAGCGTCTGACGGCATCATGGTTGCACGCGGCGATCTGGGCGTAGAGATCCCGGTCGAAGAGGTTATCTTCGCGCAGAAGATGATGATCAAAAAGTGCAACAAAGCCCGTAAAGTGGTCATCACGGCCACGCAGATGCTCGACTCCATGATCAAAAACCCGCGCCCTACCCGTGCTGAAGCGGGCGACGTGGCTAACGCCATTCTTGACGGTACTGACGCCGTGATGCTGTCTGGTGAGAGCGCCAAAGGCCGCTATCCGCTGGAGTCGGTCACGATCATGGCCACCATCTGTGAGCGTACCGATCGCGTGATGAAATCACGCATCGACGAGCTGAAAGATTCCCGCAAGCTGCGTATTACGGAAGCTGTCTGCCGTGGTGCCGTTGAGACCGCAGAGAAACTGGAAGCACCACTGATTGTTGTAGCCACCGAGGGCGGTAAATCAGCAAAATCAGTACGTAAGTACTTCCCGGACGCAACCATTCTTGCACTGACGACTAACCAGACAACCGCCCGCCAGCTGATCCTGAGCAAAGGTATCGAGACTCGCCTGGTTGCCCGCATTGAATCAACCGATGATTTCTATCGTATTGGTAAAGAGCTGGCGCTGGAAAGCGGCTACGCGCAGAAAGGCGATGTGGTCGTGATGGTTTCAGGTGCCCTGGTGCCAAGCGGAACGACTAACACTGCTTCCGTGCATGTGATTTGATTTAACGTCACACTTTATTTAAACAAGCGCCTTAACCGGCGCTTTTTTTATTCCATCGCTAATCTATAATCAGAAAAATTCAAATCGAAAATAACTATTCAATATGTTGTGGAATTAAGGTTAATCCGATTAAATCCCTCTGTTTTCGCTAAATATTTTCATCATATTCTGCCAGATGCTGCTTCTTTGAGCGAACGATCAAATTTAAGCATGTTCTCATCAAAAATTTATTCTCAACTTAAAAAGCTTTGTGCAATACTTGTAACGCTACATGGAGATTAACTTAATCTAGAGGGTATAAAATGAAACGTACTAAACTGGTACTGGGCGCGGTAATCCTGGGTTCAACTCTGCTGGCTGGTTGCTCAAGCAACGCTAAAATCGATCAGCTGTCTTCAGACGTTCAGACTCTGAACGCTAAAGTTGACCAGCTGAGCAACGACGTGAACGCAGTGCGTTCTGACGTTCAGGCTGCTAAAGATGACGCAGCTCGCGCTAACCAGCGTCTGGACAACCAGGCTCACTCTTACCGTAAGTAAGAGTTCTGGTTTGAAAAATGGTGCCCTGGTGGCACCATTTTTTTTGTCCTGACTCCAGCGCCCGGTGGCGCTGTCTGACCGGCTGACCTCAGCCCTGTGGCTCTGCTGCACCCTGCTCTGCCGTCTCAGCGGCAACCGGCTCACCGCTGCTGACCAGCATCGGCATACCTGAACGGCGCGTCATCGCCTCCTCAATCAGCGCACTGTCGCTTTTCGCACTGCGGCTAAAGGCTTTCAGAGCGTTGCTGCGCACCAGCGGCTGCGTCTGCGGATCATCTTTTTCACTGCGCGACAGCGGCTGATGAACCTCAATATAGCGTTTACCGTCTGGTTCGATGGCGTACTTCACCGGCTGATTAACAATCTGAACGCGCGTGCCTGCCGGGACGCTGTTGAACAGCGCTTCAATATCAGCGGGACGCAGGCGAATGCAGCCGGAGCTGACGCGCATGCCGATGCCAAAGTCAGCGTTAGTGCCGTGGATCAGGTAGTGTCCCTTGCCATACGCCAGACGCAGGGCGAACAGTCCCATCGGATTATCAGGGCCGGCCGGAACCGTCACCGGCAGCGTCACACCCTCTTTCGCATAGCGCTTGCGAATATTTGGCGTCGGTGTCCAGGTGGGGTTGGGAATTTTCTGGCTGATACGCGTCACCATATCGGGCGTGGCAGCGCCTAACTGGCCAATGCCAATCGGATAGACCACCACGCGGTTTTCTCCCGGCGGATAGTAGTAGAGGCGCAGCTCAGCCAGATTCACCACAATCCCTTTGCGCGGCGCATCCGGCAACAGCATCTGCAGCGGCACGGTGATCTGCGTTCCTGCCGCCGGCAGCCAGGGATCAACACCGGGGTTTGCTTCCAGCAGGCCGAGCAGTCCCGTGCTGTAGCGCGCTGCCACGCTCTCCAGCGGCTGTTTGTTATCAGAGATAGTGGTCAGAACGTTTTCGCCGATCAGGCGGCTGTCGTCGGCAGGGAGAGCATATTCAGTAGCCATTGCAGGTGCAGAGAGTCCGAAGCAGGACAGCAGCAGTGCACCAGCTAAACGTAACGCAGGTTTCATGCAGGTTTCTCTTTCTGGATGGAAAAGACCCCGGCTAAACCGGGGTCTGAAGAGTGTACCTTAGCAGAGCTGCTGAGCGTTATGACGGATAGCGCGGATCATCGCTTCCAGCCCCTGAGAACGCGTTGGCGTCAGATGCTGAGTCAGCGCCAGTTCCGCAAACCAGTGGCGCACATCCAGCTCGAGGATCTCCTGCGGTTTCAGCCCCTGATAAAGGCTAAATACTACTGCAATCAATCCCTTAACAATAGCTGCGTCGCTATCCCCTTCAAACGCCATCGATCCGTCCGCCTGCGGCGTCATGCGGATCCAGACCTGGCTCTGACAGCCTGAAATGACATGCTCAGGCTGATGCAGGATTTCAGAGGATTCTGGTAATTTTGCACCCAGCTCAATGATGTAAAGGTACTTCTCTTCCCAGTTAGCGCAACGATTAAAGTTGCGCACCAGCTTCTCTTTTTCCGGCAGGTTCGCCATCTGTTACTCCTGAAATCTGCTTAGCCCAGCAGGCGATGGATACGCGTCAGGCCAGCGGCCAGCCGATCCGCCTCATCTTCGGTGTTATAAAGCGCGAAGGAGGCGCGACACATCGCCGGTACGGCATAGTGGCGCATCAGCGGCATCGCACAGTGGTGACCGGTGCGAATGGCAATACCATACTGATCGAGGAAGCTGCCAACGTCAAAGGCGTGATGTTTACCCAGGTTGAAGGCGATCACCCCGCTGCGCTGCGCAGGGCCATAAAGCACGATGTCCGGTACTGAAGCGAGTTTGTCCAGCGCATAACGCATCAGCGCGCTTTCGCGTGCATGAATAGCGTCAAGACTCAGTTCACTTACCCAGTTCAGTGCGGCACCCAGACCGATGATACCGCCGGTATTAGGCGTACCCGCTTCAAAGCGCCACGGCGCGCTGTTCCAGGTGGTTCCCACCGGCAGCATGACCTGATCAATCATGGAACCCCCGCCTTCCCACGGCGGCATCTGCTCCTGCAGCGCTTTACGCGCATAGAGCACGCCAATACCGGTCGGACCGTAGATCTTATGTCCGGAGAACACGTAGAAATCACAGTCGATATCCTGCACGTCAACGGCGTGATGCATCACCGCCTGTGCGCCATCAATCAGTGTGACCAGGCCGGCTGCTTTCGCCTGAGCGACCAGCGCCTTAACCGGGTTAACGGTGCCCAGCACGTTAGAGACGTGCGTGACCGCCAGTAGCCGGGTGCGGCTGTCGATGAGCGAAGCAAGCTGCTCTGTAGCCAGTTCGCCACTGTCGCTGAGCGGCAGGACGCGGATCTCAGCACCGGTGCGCTGTGCCACCATCTGCCACGGCACGATGTTAGCGTGGTGCTCCATCTCGGTAATGATGAGATTGTCACCGGGCTGCAGCTGACTGCCGCCCCAGCTATTGGCTACCAGGTTAATGCCTTCGGTAGTGCCTTTAACAAAGATAATCTCTTCATGCGAAGCCGCATTCAGAAATGCCGCGGCCTGCGCACGTACCGCTTCCATATCGCTGGTGGCCTGGGCACTCAGCGAATGGATGCCGCGATGCACGGCGGCATAGCCGTGCTGATAAAAATGACTTTCCGCGTTGATTACCGCGAGCGGACGCTGTGCGCTGGCCGCGCTGTCAAGGTAGGCCAGCGGGTGTCCGTTGACCTCACGACTCAGGATCGGAAACTCCGCTCTGACTCGTTCGGAATCGAAACTCATGAATGTACTCCAGGGAAACGCTGTGAGATGCGTGCCAGCACCGCCTGACGCAGGATGTCATCATCCAGCGTTTCGGTCAGTTCGGCGGCAAAAGCGTGGATGATCATCTGCTGCGCCGCTTCTTCAGCGATACCGCGCGAGCGCAGATAGAACATCTGCTCATCATCAATACGGCCGATGGTGGCACCATGACTGCATTTAACGTCATCGGCGTAGATCTCCAGCTGTGGCTTGGTATCGACTTCAGCCAGCCGGCCCAGCAGCAGATTGTTGTTGGTCATCTGGCCATCGGTTTTCAGCGCGTGCTGTGCCACTTTGATGTGACCATTGAAGACGGCACGGCCCTTTTCGCGCGAAATGGTTTTATGCAGCTGACGACTCAGGCAGTGGCCTTTGTTGTGCTCCAGATAGCTGCGGGTATCTGCGATTTCGCTGCCCACCGGCAGAACCAGGCTGTTCATTGCCAGCTCGCTGTTTTCGCCATTCAGCTGGGTGCTGGTGTTATGACGTGACAGACCTGCGCCCAGCAGGAAGCTGGTGCTGCTGACGCGCGCATCCTGCCCCATCACAATGTCATTATGCGCAAAGTGATAGCTGCTGCTGGTTTCAAAGGCGAGCTTGGTATGTTTCAGCTGCGCATTATCCGCCACGGCAAAGGTGATTCGTGCGCCGGTAAAGTGCGCCGCGTCATTCAGCGTGACATAGTGCTCAACGATTTCCGCTACCGCACTCTGCTCCAGCTCTACATGATGACGATGGTGCACGGTATTAAGCGCATCTGCCTGACCGCTGGTGATATGCAGCAGGTAGAGTGGGCGGGTAGCTGCTTTGCCGCGCGCCAGACGAACTGTCGTCACCTCTTCTGCCAGGCTCTCCGTCAGATGCAGGAAAATCTCCGGCTGTACCGGCGCCGGCAAATCGCGACGCTCCGCTGCCTGAACGTGCTGGATCTCAAACAGATCGGTTTCCGTGCTGCTCAGCGCAGGCTGGAAGCGGCCATCAACAAATACCAGTCGTACCGCATCCAGCGGCAGCGCCAGCGCATCCGCCTGCTCGCGGCTGAGGCTCTGCGCGGAAGGCAGCACAAAGTGCTGTCCCAGCAGGCTCTCCAGCGACGTATATTTCCAGTTTTCATGCTTGCGGGTAGGCAAGCCTTCACGCATCAGCTGCTGCCAGTGCTGTTGCGCCTGCAGCGAGCGCTGCTCGCCGCGAGACTCAAACAGATGGTGCCACTGCTGCAGGGCATTATCACTCTTCGTCGGTAAGCCAGCCATAGCCTTGCTCCTCCAGCTGTTTCACCAGTGAAAAGTCGCCAGACTTAACGATTTTACCCTGATAAAGAACGTGCACGTGATCCGGCTTAATGTAATCCAGGATACGCTGATAGTGCGTTACGATGATGAAAGAGCGCTTACCGTCGCGCAGGCTGTTAACGCCCTCAGACACGATTTTCAGAGCATCAATATCCAGACCCGAATCGGTCTCATCGAGAATGCAGAGTTCCGGCTCCAGCGCCGCCATCTGCAGAATATCATTACGCTTCTTCTCACCACCGGAGAAGCCGACGTTAACTGAACGCGTCAGCAAATCTTCCGGCATTTTCAGCAGCTTGATCTTATCTTCGATAAAATCCTGGAAGTCGAAGCGATCCAGCTCTTCCTGCTCGCGATATTTGCGTACCGCATTAACAGAGGTCTGCAGGAAAAACTGGTTGCTGACACCCGGGATCTCTACCGGGTACTGGAACGCCATAAAGATGCCTTCTCCGGCACGCTCTTCAGGTTCCAGCGCCAGCAGATCTTTCTCTTTAAAGGTGACGGAGCCACCGGTGATCTCGTAATCTTCGCGACCCGCCAGCGTTGCTGAAAGCGTACTTTTGCCTGAGCCATTCGGGCCCATGATGGCGTGGACTTCACCTGGTTTAACTTCCAGGTTCAGACCGCGCAAAATCTCTTTATCTTCAACGCTAACCTGTAAATCTTTAATACTTAACATACTTATTCCTTCACATTGCTTCCGGCAACGCGTGTGGCATCAGCCGACACTGTGCTCAAGGCTGATCGCTAACAGTTTTTGTGCTTCCACGGCAAATTCCAGTGGCAGCTCGGAGAAAACATCTTTACAGAAGCCGTTGACGATCATAGAGATCGCATCTTCTTCGCTGATGCCGCGCTGCAGGCAGTAGAACATCTGATCTTCGCCAATACGTGACGTGGTGGCTTCATGCTCAAGCTGCGCTGTGTTGTTGCGCGTTTCCACATACGGGAAAGTATGCGCACCGCAATCGGGACCAATCAGCATCGAGTCACACTGCGTAAAGTTACGCGCATTGGTTGCCGTCGGCATGATTTTCACCAGACCGCGGTAGGTATTCTGGCTTTTACCCGCCGATATCCCTTTAGAGATAATGGTCGATTTGGTGTTTTTACCGATATGGATCATCTTGGTCCCGGTATCCGCCTGCTGGCGACCGCTGGTCAGCGCAACCGAGTAGAACTCACCTACGGAGTAGTCACCGCGCAGAATGCAGCTTGGATATTTCCAGGTAATCGCAGAGCCGGTCTCAGACTGCGTCCAGGACATCTTGCTGTGATCGCCTTCGCACAGGGCGCGCTTGGTAACGAAGTTGAGGATACCGCCCTCACCTTCACCGCCAGGGAACCAGTTCTGTACCGTGGAGTATTTTACTTCAGCATTTTTATGGATGATGACTTCAACGACCGCTGCGTGCAGCTGATAAGTGTCACGCACCGGCGCCGAGCAGCCCTCAATGTAGCTGACATAGCTGTCTTCATCTGCAATCAGAATGGTGCGCTCAAACTGACCTGTTTTCGCCGCGTTGATGCGGAAATAGGTCGACAGCTCCATCGGGCAGCGTACCCCTTTCGGGATATAAACAAAGGTGCCATCGGAGGCGACCGCTGAGTTAAGCGCAGCAAAGAAGTTATCGTTGTGTGGCACGACGGTACCCAGATACTTCTGTACCAGTTCCGGATGGTCATGGATCGCTTCACCAAATGAGCAGAAGATAATGCCCTGTTTGGCCAGCTTGTCGCGGTAGGTAGTTGAGACCGACACGGAATCGAAAATCGCATCGACAGCGACCTCTTTACCTTCACGCACCGGAACACCCAGCTGATTAAACGCGTCTTCCACTTCCTGAGTCAGGTAGTCACTGGAGGCCACGCTGCCCGACGCTTGGGTTGCACCCGGCTCAGACGCGCAGCTGTCGTCGCAGTTCCCGCATGACGGCGCAGAAAAGTAGCTGTAATCCTGGTAGTCGAGCTTGTCATAGTGCGCTTTTAACCAGTGCGGCTCTTCCATTTCCAGCCAGGCACGGAAAGCCTTGAGCCGGAACTCAAGCATCCACTCTGGTTCATTGCGTTTAGCCGAGATCGCACGCACGACATCTTCATTAATGCCGTGTGCCAGCTCATCGGTTTGTAACCGGGTAAAGAAGCCCTCTTTATAGTTGAGCTTGCCTTCCCAGGTCTGTACATCATCAGATGCTTCGCTATGTCGTGACATATTTCACTTACTCGACGCCAAAGCTTTCACCGCACCCGCAGGCGTGCTGAGCTTTAGGGTTATTGAATTTAAAGATCTGGTTCAGGCCTTCACGGACATAGTCCAGCTCAGTGCCGTCGACAAACGGCATTGCCTGAAGCGGCACAAAGAGTTTTGCGCCAAACTGCTCAAACTGCAGATCGTCATCGGCTGGTTCTTTTACCAGATCCATGACATAACCAAAACCGGCACAGCCAGATTGTTTCACGCTCAGCTTCAGACCCTTTACTTCCGGGTCCTGTTCAGCCAGAGTCAGAATCTGTTTCGCTGCCGACTCGGTCAGCGTAAGTCCTTTCCAGACAAAATCGTCAGGAGAAAAGGACGCGGCATTTACTGATGACATCGTTGTACCTCGCAAGTCTGGACCTTCTCAGGCTATCCCCCTATGGTAGTGATATCGCCTATCACTTCAACCTCTTGTTTTGCAGGGATAATCATCTCGTGCTGTTTTTTCTGCTTAATTATTAAGCATAGTCCCTTTAGTACGGCCTGTAGCAGACAGTTTTCATCCGGGACAAATATTACAACCTACTGATATCATAACATTTTATAAAAACCGGCCTTAAAGCAATTAACCTGTATACAGGTTACGCCTTTACCGAATGTAAAGAGATTGTTATTGCCGATTTTAGTAACAGGTTACAGACATCAATATATTTCTTTAGCGGGAATTGCATTCCTGACGCAGTTTAATATGATAATGATTATCATTAACTATTTAGGCGGCGCTATGACACGTACCGTTTCAGCCTGGTTACAACACAAAATCAGCGACTACCGATTTGCCGTGCGCGACATCACCGTAGATTTTTATCTGGCCGAAGCCAGACTCAACCGGCCAGAGTGCTCACTGGAGCAGCTGCGCCGGTTTAACGATACCTGCCTGGATATGGCGGAAATCTGCGATATCAACGGCGACGATCGCAGCTATCTGCACGCCATAGGCAAACTGCACCATCGCCTGATTCAGGAGATGGGCAACGATGACCGTGACCGGCTGTTTCGCCTGCAGGCGTATCAGTTCGCCCGCCAGTCGCTGACGCATTTGTGCCAAAAGCTCGCACAAAGCGGCGACTGGGACCAGATAACGGACCTGCAGCGTGATTTTGTTCGCCACGCTGGCTGGATATTCTAATCCAGCTTTGTGACGGCTCCTACATTTTGTTTACATCAATTCCAGCAGCGCCTGTAAAGGATGACGCATGCCGTTGCCTTCGGCGCGTTTCACCTGGCTGCGACAGGAAAAGCCGGTCGCCAGACAGCGCTGGCGCGGCAGCCGCTGCAGCTGCGGATGCCAGGAGAGCGCATAAATGCCGAGCGAGTTCTCCAGATGCTGCGCCTCGTGGCCATATGTCCCCGCCATGCCGCAGCAGCCGGTATTGATATTTTCCAGCCGGGCACCGAAACGGGCAAATATCTTCTGCCATTGATCCGGCGTAGCGGGCAGTGCGGTCACTTCCGTACAGTGCGCAAACAGATACCAGGGCTCGCCGCTGACCGGCTGATTTACGCCATCAGCCAGCGCCTGCTGCAGCCACTCATGCACCAGCAGCACACTGAAATCACCGCGCTTGTTTTTCAGGACCTGCTGATACTCATCGCGATAGCAGAGCACCGTGGCAGGGTCGACCCCGACCATCGGGATCCCCAGTTTTGCCACCCGATTAAGCAGTTCGGCGGTTTTCGCCGCGGTACGGGCGAAGCGCTGCAGAAACCCCTTAACATGCTGCGCTTTCCCGTTGGGAGAGAAAGGCAGCAGCACCGGACGGTAACCCAGTTTTTCAATCAGTGATATAAAGTCGGTCACCAGCTGCGCTTCGTAGTAGCTGGTAAACGGATCCTGCACCACCAGCACGCACTGCTGCCGTGCCGCGCTATCCATCGCTTCCAGCTGCTCCAGCGTCAGGTTCATTGCCGGATGCCCGCTGAGACGCTGTTTAAGGTTAGGTGCGGAGAGCTGAGGCAAATCCACCATACCGATATGCGTTTTGCTGAATTCGCGCATCCACGGCTGCTGCAGGAAGAAATTGAACACCTTTGGCGCTTTGGCCATCAGCGGCGCATAGCTCTCTACGCTGGCCACCAGGTGATCGCTGACCGGACGCAGATAGCGCGTATGGTAAAGCTGTAAAAAGCGCGCGCGGAAATCGGGCACATCGATTTTAATCGGGCACTGGGTCGAACAGGCTTTACAGGCCAGACAGCCCGACATCGCCTCTTTTACCTCATGGGAAAAATCGTACTCTCCGCGGTTAGCGTGCCAGCTGTTACGCGTACGCTGAATCAGCATACGCAGGCTGGCGCCCTGCTGCGGCAGCGCCTGCTCAAGCTGGTCAGGATCAACGCCCTGCTCCGACAGCAGGCGCAGCCATTCACGCGTCAGCGTTGCGCGTCCTTTCGGCGAGTGAATACGATTGCGGGTGATTTTCATCGACGGACACATCGGGCTGCGCACATCAAAATTGAAGCAGAGGCCGTTGCCGTTGCACTCCATCGCGCCGCGCCAGCTGGTGCGTACCGTCAGCGGAATCTGACGATCCAGATCGCCGCGCATCGCGCCATTCACCTGCATCATCGGCGCATCGCTCTCCAGCGGCGTGCAGATTTTACCCGGATTCAGCCGGTTAGCGGGATCGAACGCGCGTTTAATACGACGCAGCTCAGTAAACAGCGTTTCACCGAAAAAAGCCGGACTATACTGCGCGCGGAAACCTTTGCCATGCTCCCCCCACAGTAACCCGCCGTACCGGGCCGTCAGCGCGACCACTTCATCTGAAATCTGCTTCATCAGCAGCACCTGCTGCGGATCGCACATATCCAGCGCCGGACGCACGTGCAGCACGCCCGCATCAACATGGCCAAACATACCGTAGCTCAGGCCGTGGCTATCCAGCAGCGTGCGAAACTCAGCAATATAATCGGCCAGCTGCTCCGGCGGCACCGCCGTATCTTCCACAAACGGAATCGGCTTGGCACGCCCCTGCGCATTGCCCAGCAGGCCAACTGCCTTCTTGCGCATCGCGTAAATACGCTCGACCTCAGCCAGTTCATTACAGATCTGATAACCTATAACGCCCCCCTGCCGCTCAGCCATCAGCGTATCCAGCCGGTCGCAGAGACGGGCGATCTGCTGTTCGATAAGTGCGCCGTCATCGCCGGCAAACTCCACGATATTCAGTCCCAGCATCGTTTTATCAGGGATATCGGTGATCAGCTCCTTAACGGAGTGCCAGACAATATCCTCCCGCGCCAGATTCAGCACTTTAGAATCCACCGTCTCTACTGACAGCGCCTGTGCTTCTACCATAAATGATGCGTTGCGCAGCGCGGAGTCGAATGACTCATATTTGACGTTGACCAGACGACGGACTTTGGGGATTGGCGTGATATCCAGACGCGCTTCCGTAATAAACGCCAGCGTGCCCTCGGCGCCGCACAACAGCCGCGTGAGATCGACCTGCTGCATGTCATCACTGAAGACGTGGCGCAGATCGTAACCGGTCAGAAAGCGATTAAGCTTTGGAAATTTTTCCAGGATCAGCGCACGCTGCTCACGACAGCTTTGCAGTACCGTCTGGTAGATACGACCCTCAGGCGTCGGCGTTGCAGCGAGCTGCTCCGCCAGCGCCACCGGTATGGCGCGCGTATCAAGGATATCGCCGCCCAGCAGCACCGCGCGTAACCCCTCAACATGATCGGAGGTTTTACCGTATACCAGCGATCCCTGACCTGAGGCATCGGTGTTGATCATCCCCCCCAGCGTGGCGCGGTTACTGGTGGAGAGCTCCGGTGAAAAGAAGAAACCGTATGGCCTGAGCCAGGCGTTGAGCTGATCTTTCACCACTCCTGCCTCAACCCGCACCCAGCCCTGCTCGGTGTTGATCTCCAGAATGCGGTTCATGTAGCGCGACATATCAACCACAATGCCCTGATTCAGCGACTGTCCATTGGTGCCGGTGCCGCCGCCGCGTGGTGTAAACGTCAGGCTGGCAAAAGCGTCCTCACCGGCGAGCCGCGCAATCAGGGCGATATCTGCGGTCGAACGCGGAAACAGTGCCGCATCCGGCAGAAGCTGATAGATGCTGTTATCCGTGGAGAGTGAGAGACGGTCGGCATAGCTGGTAGCGGTATCGCCGGTAAAACCCTGCTCTTTAAGCGCCTGCAAAAAGGCGAGAACTTGCTGAACCAGGCCAGGAGCCTGCGGAATTTGTGGGATCATGGTGTCGTGACCGGGATGTTGTAAACGTTTGCGTAGTAATTTTTTAACGTCTGGTTGTATCACATTTTTTTCCTGTCTGCTGGCATTTCCCTTCCCCCGCTTCTGTGGCCCTGCTTTTCCTGTTTAATTTTCAGGAAATAGCGCATGATGATCCCGGGCCAGGGGCCCTTCCTGAAGGATTAACTGAGGTTAAATCGCTGTTATGAAAAGCCTGCAACGCGGTGTGGATCTGCCGCAACTGCTGTTCTCACTGATGTTTATTTTGCTGATGATTATCGCCTGTCTCTGGGTGGTACAACCTTTTATTCTGGGCTTTGCCTGGGCAAGCATGGTTGTTATCGCAACCTGGCCACTTATGATTCGCCTGCAGCATCTGCTGTGGGGACGCCGCTCCCTGGCCGTTATCGCCATGACAATTCTGCTGCTGCTGCTGTTTATCATTCCGATTGCGCTGCTGGTCAGCAGCCTGATTGACAACAGCGCCCCGGTTATCGCCTGGGCTACCCAGCGCCATCTGCTGATGCCGGAATTCGCCTGGCTGCGGGAGATCCCTTATGTCGGCAGCAAACTTTATGTCAGTTACCATAAGCTGGTAGATGGCGGCGGTTCAGCCATCATGCGTCAGGTGCAGCCCTATATTGGCCGCACCACGGGCTTTTTTGTCGCACAGGCGGGACATTTTGGCCGCTTTATGCTGCATCTGGCGCTGATGCTGTTATTCAGCGTGCTGCTTTACTGGCGCGGTGAGCAGGTTGGACAGGGTATTCGCCACTTCGCCTACCGTATGGGGGGACCCCGTGGCGATGCTGCGGTGCTGCTGGCTGGACAGGCGATACGGGCCGTTGCGCTGGGTGTTGTCGTCACGGCGCTGGTGCAGGGGGTATTAGGCGGGATCGGACTGGCGATATCGGGTATACCTTATGCCACGCTGCTGACGGTGCTGATGATCCTGACCTGTCTGGTCCAGCTGGGTCCGCTGATTGTTCTGGTACCCGCCATTATCTGGCTCTACTGGAGCGGTGATACGACATGGGGCACGGTGCTGCTGGTCTGGAGCTGTATTGTCGGCACGCTCGACAACGTGTTACGTCCGGTGCTGATTCGCATGGGTGCCGATTTACCCATGATTCTGATCCTGTCAGGTGTGATCGGCGGCCTGATCGCCTTTGGCATGATTGGCCTGTTTATCGGCCCGGTCGTGCTGGCGGTCTCTTATCGCCTGGTTTCAGTCTGGATGCATGAAGCCCCGGCGCCGGATGATGATGTGGAAACGGCAATTGAAGCGCTGACAGAACATGAAGAGCTGCTCTGATAAGCTGGATGGTCGCATCGGCCTGAACATTCATGCCCGGGCATTTTTCAGGCACGCTGTTTTTCATAAACGGTTTTTAAGAAAAAACGTGCTTTTTAGCGCCTGACGCCGTTTCCCTGGCTGAAATGATTATTTTTCATACTGAATTGTCCGGTGCAGCGGGCAAAAAAGGCGACAAAAGATTATCAGCTTTAAACTAATAAGAGGATTCTTAAAGACTATAGCAGGCGCAATAAATAATATGTTTCTCATGTTGGAAATCAACCTACTGATTTTTAAACAACCTTTTTCCCCTGAGTAACGTAAAAGAATTGCTGTGTGTAGTCTTTGCCCATCCCCTGTGATGGGCTTTTTTTTGGCCTGTATTCAGCTCTTGCTGTAGCAGTGCGTGCTGTCTGAACAGGCGGGACGCTTAGCGACTAAAACTCAGGGTTATTGTGCTGAAACAGCGGCTCATCCGCAGCTTAAGCCTGCATTAATCATGGCGCGTACAGTATAACCCTACGCGCCATGTTCAGAGGTTAAGCGCGCTGAGCGGATTCAATCTCAGCCAGGCTCAGCCAGGTTTCCACCACGGTATCCGGATTAAGCGACAGGCTGTCAATGCCCTGATCCATTAGCCACGCGGCAAAATCCTGATGATCTGAGGGACCCTGTCCGCAGATACCGACATATTTGCCCTGTTTTTTTGCTGCCTGAATCGCCATTGAGAGCAGCGCTTTCACCGCTTCATTGCGCTCATCAAACAGAGCAGAAACGACGCCAGAATCGCGATCCAGCCCCAGCGCCAGCTGCGTCATATCGTTGGAGCCGATGGAGAAACCGTCGAAGTGCTGCAGGAACTGCTCTGCCAGCAGCGCGTTTGACGGGATTTCACACATCATAATCACCTTCAGACCCGCCTCACCGCGCTTCAGCCCGTGTTTCGCCAGCTCAGCCACGACCGCCTCCGCCTGATCAACAGTGCGTACAAAAGGCACCATGATTTCAACGTTACTCAGCCCCATCTCATTGCGCACCCGCTTCACGGCTTCGCACTCCAGCGCAAAACAGTCGCGGAAGCTGTCGGCAACGTAGCGCCCGGCACCCCGGAAGCCAAGCATCGGGTTCTCTTCTTCCGGCTCATAGCGCTCTCCGCCGACCAGATTGGCGTACTCGTTCGATTTAAAATCGGACAGGCGCACAATGACGCGCTTCGGCGCAAAGGCGGCGCCCAGGGTAGCAATCCCCTCTGTCAGACGCGCGATATAGAACTCAACCGGATCGTCAAAGCCTTTCATCATCTGGCGGATCTGCTGCTGTAGCTCCGGCGTCTGCTGATCAAACTCCAGCAGTGCTTTAGGATGCACGCCGATCATGCGGTTGATAATAAACTCCAGCCGCGCCAGGCCCACGCCTTCATTGGGCAGACAGGCAAAGTCAAACGCGCGATCGGGATTACCGACGTTCATCATGATTTTAAGCGGCAGTTCGGGCATTGAGTCGACCTGAGAGCTGGCGATCTCAAAATCGAGCAGGTCATTGTAGACGTAGCCGGTATCGCCTTCGGCGCAGGAAACCGTCACTTTATGCCCGTCACGCAGGTGATCGGTGGCATCACCACATCCCACCACCGCCGGGATCCCCAGCTCACGTGCAATGATCGCCGCATGGCAGGTGCGTCCGCCGCGGTTGGTCACGATAGCCGACGCCTTTTTCATGATAGGTTCCCAGTCCGGGTCTGTCATATCGGTGACCAGCACGTCGCCCTTCTCAATGCGGTGCATTTCGCTGATATCGTGGATCACCTTGACTTCACCCGCACCGATACGGTGGCCGATGGCGCGTCCTTCAACCAGCACCTGGCCCGTGCCCTGCAGGCTGTAGCGCTCCATCACCTGACCATTCGAGCGTACGGTTTCCGGTCGCGCCTGTACGATATAGAGCTTGCCGGTATGCCCGTCTTTTGCCCATTCGATGTCCATTGGACGCTTGTAGTGCTGTTCAATCAGCACCGCCTGGCGTGCCAGCGCCTGCACTTCATCGTCGGTCAGGCTGAAACGATCGCGCGTCGCCTGCTCCACATCTTCAATGCGTACCTGCTCGCCATGCGTCTGAGAATCGGCATATACCATGCGGATTTTTTTAGACCCCATCGTCCGCCTGACAATTGCCGGGCGGTTTGCCGCCAGCGTCGGTTTATGCACGTAAAACTCATCCGGGTTGACTGCACCCTGTACCACCATCTCACCCAGCCCCCAGGCTGAAGTGATAAAGACGACCTGATCAAAACCAGACTCAGTATCAATAGTAAACATCACGCCCGAGGCGGCGAGATCTGAGCGAACCATACGCTGCACCCCGGCCGAGAGTGCCACGCCGCGATGATCGTAGCCCTGATGCACGCGGTATGAGATAGCCCGATCGTTAAACAGCGAGGCGTATACGTGCTTAACCGCCACCAGCACGGCATCGAACCCCTGCACGTTGAGGAAGGTCTCCTGCTGCCCGGCGAATGAGGCGTCAGGCATATCCTCGGCAGTTGCGGATGAGCGGACGGCAAAAGAGGCGTCGGCATCATCAGCAGAAAGTTGCTCATAAGCAGTACGAATAGCCGCTTCCAGCGCCGGCTGAAACGGCGTGTCCACGACCCACTGGCGGATCTGCTTGCCCGCCTGGGCCAGCGCCGCCACGTCATCAATATCCGTGATATCCAGTAGTGCATAAATGCGCTGGTTCAGTCCGCTTTGGTCGAGAAACTGATTAAACGCGTCAGACGTCGTGGCAAAGCCGTTCGGGACGGATACGCCCAGCGACGACAAATTGGTAATCATTTCTCCAAGAGAGGCATTTTTGCCTCCCACCCGATCAACATCATGCATGCCAAGCTGGTTATACCAGAGCACTAGCGATTGTTGGTCTTGATTGGACATTGAGATGATCCTTTTAAATGATTAAGGCACATGGAACATTTTGCTATTCGCCACAGCAGCCTGGCATAACTGGGTTATAAAGACTAAGTGTTGAATCGTTAAAGCAAAAAAAGAGAGACAAAATCAGACTATTACCTGCCGGGGCTGACGTTGCGCAAACGGCGCTATTATTGCTAACAGCTTGCTGCAATAATGAATTTTCCATTTTTATAGCATTATCAGCAGATTGCTGTTGCGCAAACGACATCAGTCAGAGTCTGCGCGTCATTTATGAAACTGTGGCGGGCGCTGGCGTTTATTTATCGCTTTTTCTTTACGATGCTATTAACGTCAGGTATGACCCTATTCCGGTCGGAGCACGGCGGTATATGGATATTTCATTTCGATTTAATTTGAAATGAAATTAGTTAATTCACTATTCATCCAGAGAGCATTTTTTAATGAGCACTGAACGCAGCGTGTTTTATATTTCAGACGGCACCGCCATTACAGCAGAAGTGCTGGGTCACGCGGTGCTCTCGCAGTTTCCGGTCGATACACACAGCGTTACTCTGCCGTTTGTAGAAAACGTGCAGCGGGCCCAGGCGGTAAAAGCGCAGATTAACGCGCTCTGGCAGCGCAGCGGCGTACGGCCGCTGGTCTTTTTTTCCATCGTTACGCCTGAAGTTCGCGACATCATTCTGGAGAGTGAGGGGTTTTGTCAGGATATTGTGCAGGCGCTGGTGGCTCCCCTGCAGAGTGAACTGGGCATCTCCTCTATGCCGGTGGCGCACCGCACTCACGGGCTGACCGCGAATAACCTGGGTAAGTATGATGCGCGTATCGCTGCGATTGACTACACCCTGGCGCATGATGACGGGATCTCACTGCGCGGACTCGAAGATGCTCAGGTGATCCTGCTGGGCGTTTCGCGCTGTGGCAAAACCCCGACCAGCCTCTATCTTGCCATGCAGTTTGGTATTCGCGCAGCCAACTACCCCTTTATTGCCGATGATATGGATAACCTTAAGCTTCCTCCTGCGCTGCGCGCGCATCAGCACAAGCTGTTCGGGCTGACCATCGATCCGGAACGGCTGGCGGCTATTCGCCAGGAGCGGGCGGAGAATACCCGCTACGCCTCGCTGCGCCAGTGCCGGCTGGAAGTGGGTGAAGTGGAAGCGCTGTTCCGTACGCATCAGATTCGCTACCTCAACAGTACCAACTACTCGGTCGAGGAGATCGCCACCAAAATCCTCGACATTATGGGGCTGGAGCGACATATGTACTGACTGACGCGCTAAGCGACCTGCGTATTTACTATCTCTGTGATTTTGCTGGTTGAATTCAGGACGCATTGGTTTATTGTGAACCTCATCACTTCCCGGTATATCACCGCTGCGAAGAACCTGTTTGAGAGCCACTATGAATAAAACTGATGAACTGCGTACGGCGCGAATTGGCAGCCTGATTACGCCCGCCGCGCTGGCCAGCCAGCACCCGCTATCGTCTGACATCGCAGAGAGCGTTACGGCCGCGCGCCAGCGTATTGCGCGCATTCTGACCGGCGAAGATCCGCGACTGCTGGTGATAATCGGACCCTGTTCGCTGCATGACCCGCGCGCTGCGCTGGATTATGCGGCACGCCTGCAGCAGCTGCGCGAGCGGTATCAGGATCGGCTGGAAATTGTCATGCGCGCCTACTTTGAGAAACCGCGTACCGTGGTGGGCTGGAAAGGACTGATTTCCGATCCCGATCTTGATGGCAGCTTTGACGTAAATCGCGGCATTGCTATTGCGCGTAAGCTGCTGCTGGATATCAATGCGCTGGGTCTGCCAACGGCGACTGAATTTCTTGATATGGTCATCGGCCAGTTTATAGCCGATCTCATCAGCTGGGGTGCCATTGGCGCCCGCACCACTGAAAGCCAGATCCATCGCGAAATGGCCTCTGCGCTCTCCTGCCCGGTAGGGTTTAAGAACGGCACGGATGGTAACGTACAGATCGCCGTTGACGCCATTCGTGCTGCCCGCGCCAGCCATATGTTCCTCTCGCCGGATAAAGCGGGCCAGATGACCATTTATCAGACCAGCGGCAATCCGCACGGACATGTGATCCTGCGCGGCGGGCGTCAGCCAAACTATCATGCGGAAGATGTGGCGGCGGCGGCGGCCAGCCTGCGTGAGTTCAGCCTGTCTGAGCAGATGGTGATCGATTTCAGTCACGGCAACTGCCTTAAGCAGCATCGTCGCCAGCGTGATGTAGCGCGCGATATCGCCGCGCAGATCCGCGCCGGTTCGCGAGCGGTAGCGGGCGTTATGATTGAGAGTTTTCTGCAGGAAGGAAATCAGAAAGTGGTGGCTGGTCAGCCGCTGGTTTACGGCCAGTCGATTACCGATCCCTGCCTCGGATGGGACGATAGCGCGGCGGTACTGGCAGAGCTGGCTGCCGCCGTCGACAGCCGTTTCTGATATCAGCTGGAGCAGCTGACCTCCAGCGTTTTGCTCCACTCCGGCGGCCGCTGGCGCAACGCCGCGCTGCTGGCCGCTTCATCAAAGGGGCGCTGGAGCGCCAGATGCAGCTCTTTAAGGGCCGCAGTCTTGCCCCGCTCCACCTCTTCAATCACCTGCTGGGCGAGATAGTTGCGCAGCACGATCGCCGGGTTGGCCGCCTGCATCACCGCCTGTCGCTCGCTGTCGCTGGCCTCATCCTGCAGCAGCCGCTGCTGATAGCTGCTATACCAGCGATCAAACGCGTCGCGATCGATAAACTCATCGCGCAGCGGCGAGCGCCCCTCCTGCTGTTCGGTATAGCTGAGCTGACGAAACGTAAAGGTGTAATCGCTGTGCTCATTGCTCATCAGCGCCAGCAGGTTGCTCAGAATCGTATTGTCCTCTGCCTGCGGCGTCAGCAGGCCAAGTTTCGCCCGCATGCGCTCTCCCCAGACGCGCATCAGTTCAGGCTCATAGTGACTCAGCGCCTGCTTCAGCTGCTCCGTGGTCAGCAATCCCGACAGCGCATGCGCCAGCCGGTTGAGGTTCCACAGGCCAATCGTTGGCTGATTGTTGAAGGCATAGCGGCCCTGATAGTCGCTGTGGTTACAGATAAAGGCGGGATCGTACTCATCGAGAAAGCCGTAGGGACCGTAATCCAGCGTCAGGCCGAGAATCGACATATTATCCGTGTTCATCACTCCGTGAGCAAAGCCTGCGCTCTGCCACAGTGCGATCAGGCGGGCGGTACGTTCTGCCACATCCGTGAACCACAGCAGATAGCGATCCGGTTCCGCCTGAAGGTGCGGCCAGTGATGACGAATCGCATAGTCCGCCAGCTGGCGGACCTTATCCGTCTCCCCTGCGTAATAGAAGTGTTCAAAATGACCAAAACGCAGATGGCTCTCCGCAATACGCATCAGCATCGCACCGCGCTCCTGCGTTTCGCGCAGCACCGGTTCGTCACCGATGGCCAGCGCCAGGGCGCGCGTCCCGGGGATACCCAAATGGTGTAACGCTTCTGAAGCGAGAAACTCCCGCACGCTTGAGCGGATCACCGCCCGTCCATCTCCCATGCGGGAATAAGGCGTTAAGCCTGCGCCTTTCAGATGCCAGTCCAGCTTGCGTCCATCTTCCAGCTGCTGCTCACCCAGCAGCAGGCCGCGTCCGTCACCCAGCTGCCCGGCCCAGACGCCAAACTGATGGCCGCTATATACCTGGGCGAGCGGAGCCATGCCTGGCAGCAGCGCCTGACCGCTCCATACGCCGTGACCGTCGCCGGCAAACAGCTCCGCATCCAGCGCCATTTCCGCCGCCAGCGGCGCATTATGATAAAGGAGACGTCCTCCCGTCAGCGGCGTGGGCTGCAGCGATGTGTAATATCCGGTCAGCTCCTGCTGCCAGCTATTGATAAATTGCATATATACTCCAGAGGTGCTTAATAATGCAGCACCAGGATAGCGTGTAGAGAGTAAAGGATAGTCTGGCACGGGGCGCCCGGGAAAAACAGCGCCTGAATTACTGCTGCGAGGGCGTGGTCTGCGTCAGAAAAGGAGTGATGAGATCTTCTAACCGTTCCGCTTTAACCACCGGGAACACGTTACCCTGAATGTGCACGCCGGTCAGATCGCTGACTTTGCTCAGCAGGAGCGCATCATCGATACCAGAAATAATAATTTGCTGCGTATAGCCGCTGAAATTATCGATAACCGTCTGCATAAAAGGGATAAAGGAGGCGCGCTTCGCCAGATTCTGGATAAATAGTTTATCCAGCTTCAGGACGCTAAACAGCGAATCATAGACCGCCGTTGCCGGGGCTTTGCCAGCTCCAAATTGTGAAAGCGATAAACGGAATTGATGATTAAGTCGGGATAAAACCGGATGCGCTTTGCCGGCAGATAATTGCGGAAACGTTTCGCTGATCTCCATTACGATAAATGGCAGCTGTTTAAATTTCCTTAACAGAAGTTCACTCTCCAGCAGCGTTTCAGCCAGCGATTCATCAATTCTCATTAGCGCATCAACATGATTACGCTCAAAGAAAGCGCGGTGCTTTTCCAGGATTGAAAGCTGAGCCTGCAGCAGCCTTAACTGCTGATTTGCATCGAGCTGCGGCAACAGTAAATCCTGTGGCAACGTAATTGGCGCACTGTCATGAACAAACTGTGTAACCAGCTCAACCGCAGTGAGCTGGCCCTCCAGCGTATAAGCCGGATAAAACCAGGTTTCCGACTGATAGTCGGCCGAAATATGGACTTTCATTTTTTACAGCCAGAGGCAGTGGCAATGGACGCATCGTATATCAATGAAAAGAGTCAGGCAATAGCACCAAACGCCGGAAGAGAAGGTGTTTTAACGCCTAATGCAAGCTATTAATCATTAAATTATACTTAAGCCAAATACGCCGGGTTAATATCCACACTGATAAAATCTTTAGCTCTATTTTTAGTATCAATTTGTCAGGTGGTAAAGTACCAATTTTAATGAGAGCTTTATTTCAGCAAAAAAAGAACCCCTGGCGCGAATTAACGCCTCTTTTCACCGCGCTATTTCATTCATTCAGAATGCAACTTGTCATATTCTGCGCGCCTGCCAGAACACCCGCTGCCAGTAAACATTATTGAGTGAAGAGCGAATAACGCCTTTGCTGGTAGAGGCGTGTATGAAGGTATTGTTGCTGGCATAAATACCGACATGCAGCCCGTTTTCGCCGCTGCCGGTTTTGAAAAACAGCAGATCGCCAGGCAGCAAATCGCGCGGATCGATACGGTTGCCGATTTTTGTCTGAGCACGCGTGGAGCGTGGCAGCGCGATGTCAAAGCGATCGCGGAACGTCAGCAGGACAAATCCGGAGCAGTCGATCCCACGCGGACTGAGGCCACCATAGCGGTATGGCGTGCCCTGCCAGCGGCTGAGCTGATAGTTAAGCCGGGTCTGCACGGCGGCCGGATCTGAGAGACGGGAATCAGGCGGAGGCGCATGATGACTGCACCCTGTGACCATCAGCACAAATAGCAGAATAAGTAACCGCATAGCCTGTTCCCTGTCAGCCCGATCCGGCAGACACTGTAGCCGTAAACGCGCGCGGTGCGCAAGTCAGGAGAGTAGCAGCAGGCGCCCCTGCGGCGTATCCACCTCTGTCACCTCTGTCTGATACAGCGGCGCAAGCCGGGCGGCCGTCAGCACCTCATGCGCCCCGCCCTGATATTTCAGCTCTCCCTGATGCAGTAACCAGACTCGATCTGCGTAGCGCAGCGTATGATTCAGGTCATGACTGCTGGTGATCACGCCGATGCCGGCGGCGCACAGCTGCTGCAGAAGCCGGGTGACTCCCTGCTGCTGCGCCACATCCAGCGCACTCATCGGCTCATCGAGCAGCAGCAGGCTGCCCTGCGGATTGATGTCAGGATGGATTTGCAGTATCACCGCCAGCAGGCGCACCCGCTGCCACTCCCCTCCGGAGAGCTGCGTCAGATAGCTCTCCAGTTTGTGGCGCAGACTCAGCTGCGACAGCAGACGTGCCAGAACGCTATTCAGCTCTGTGCCAGCACCACGCGGCAGATGCATCTGCAGGTAGTGCCAGACCGGCATCGCGCCGGGCGCAGGCTGCTGCTGAGGCAGCCAGCCGCGCTGCTGAGCCAGCGCCTCGCCTGACAGCGCAGCAACAGCGGTGCCGTTAAGCCGCAGCTCTCCGCGCGGCGTCGCAAGACCGCTGAGCGCCTCCAGCAGGGTGCTCTTTCCGGCGCCGTTAGTGCCTACCAGATGCACCCACTCCCCGCGCGCGAGAGCAATATCCAGCGGCGCCAGCCGGCCGGGGCAGCTCAGACCGTGACACGTCAGCAGCATGTCAGGCGGTCAGCGCCTGCTCAATACGCTTAAGCACCTGCGGCGCATCCGGGGCCATATCGGGTGAAAAACGGGCGATAACGTTACCCTGTTTATCGATCAGGAACTTCTCGAAGTTCCACAGGATATCGCCCGGTGCTGCCGGCGCCCGGCCTTTCGCTATCATACGCTCAAGAAAACCGCTGTCTTCAGGACGTTCAGCTTCCGGCTGTGCGCTTATCAGCGTGCGATAGAGCGGATGGCGCTGCGCGCCGTTAACGTCTGTTTTATCAAACAGAGGAAACGTCACGCCATACGTGGTGCTGCAAAACGTCCGGATCTCTTCGTTAGTACCCGGCTCCTGTTCCAGAAACTGGTTGCAGGGAAAGCCCAGCACGCTAAAGCCCCGCGCCTGAAACGCTTTATGGAGCGATTCAAGCTGCTCATACTGCGGCGTCAGTCCGCAGCGGGAGGCGACGTTCACGACCAGCAGTACGCGGTCACGCCAGGCCTCCAGCGTAGTGGCAGTACCGTCAAGGGTTTTCAGCGGGATCTGATACAACGTCATGGTGTTCTCCTGTGTCCGTCAGATAACGCCAGCCGCAGCTAGCGTGAAGATTTCACTAAAAGCAGAATGAACAGCGGTGCGCCCAGCGTCGCGGTCACCACGCCTATCGGCAGCTCAGCAGAGGTCAGCAGCAGCCGCGCCAGAATATCCGCCGCCAGCAGCACTGCCGCCCCCGCCAGTGCCGCTGCAGGCAGCAGATAGCGATGATCGCTGATGCCGCTTAACCGCAAAAGATGCGGGACAACCAGCCCGATAAAGCCGATCGCCCCCGCCAGCGCCACGCTGACGCCTGTCAGCCAGCCCATGGCCAGTACCAGCAGGTTACGCCACAGCTGCAGCGGTAAGCCGAGCTGCCGCGCAGACGTCTCGCCCAGCGCCAGCAGATTCAGCGTGCGCGCACTGCACAGCAGCGCGGCGATTACCGGTATCAGGCTGAGTATCAGCCAGCCATAGCGCCAGTCAACGCCGCCAAAGCCTCCCATCATCCAGTACATCAGCTGACGTAGGTCGAGCGTGGTACTGAAGTAGACCGCCCATGTCATCACCGCGCTGCAGATAATACCCAGCGCCACACCGGTAAGCAGTAAGCGACTGCTGGCAAGCTGACGATGGGCAAAATGCAGCAGGATCAGCGTAATCGTCAGGGCGCCAGCCATCGCCGCCAGCGCCAGACTCCACAGGGAGCCGCCGCCGAGCAGCACGCCCAGTACCACTCCCACACCGGCGCCGTTAGAGACGCCGAGCAGTCCCGGCTCAGCCAGCGGATTCGTAAACAGCGCCTGCATAACGGTACCGCAGAGCGCCAGCGCGGCGCCTGTCGCAATAACAGCCAGCGTACGCGGCAGACGGATCTGCCAGACAAACAGCTCGCCCTGCGGGGTAAACCATTCGGCAGGCAGCAGCCAGCGCTCGCCGGCGCACAGGCTGAACAGGCTGAGCAGCAGCAGCAGCGTGGCGAGCAGCAACAGAGTACGCCGGCTGCGGCGACCGGTCTGGCGGGCAAGTTGATCGAGCAGAGTCATAAGCGAGGCAGTAAACAGGAGAATGTCACGATTGTAGAGGGATTATGGCAAAAAGAAAGCTATCCCCTGCAGGCTGGCGCAGCAATAAAAAAGGCCGCTGAGCGGCCTTTTTATCATACTGAAATCAGTCAGCATCCTTCGGTGACGCGTTTTCAACGCGACTTTTCAGCTTTTGTCCCGGACGGAAGGTCACCACACGGCGCGCGGTGATAGGAATATCCTCTCCCGTTTTCGGGTTACGGCCCGGACGCTGGTTTTTGTCGCGCAGATCAAAGTTACCAAATCCGGACAGCTTAACCTGTTCTCCATTTTCCAGCGCGCGGCGAACTTCTTCGAAAAAAAGCTCGACCAACTCTTTGGCGTCGCGTTTGCTCAACCCGAGTTTTTCAAACAGATATTCTGACATTTCAGCTTTTGTAAGCGCCATAGGTTCAATCCCTCAAGGTTGCCTGGAATCGCTCTTTTAATGCTGCTACACATCTGGCAACGGTCGCAGCAATCTCCTCTTCTTCGAGTGTCCGGCTGGTATCCTGCAAAATCAGGCTAATCGCAAGGCTCTTTTCGCCTTCGTTCACGCCTTTACCACGGTACACGTCAAACAAGTTTACGCCAACTACCTGATTTACGCCAACTTTCTTACACTCTGCGATGATATCTGCTGCAGGGACGTTTTCTGCCACCACAACAGCGATATCACGGCGGTTAGCCGGGAAGCGTGAAATCTCACGCGCGTCAGGCAGGACGCGGTCTGCAACCTTATTCCAAAGCAGTTCAAACACTAAGGTACGACCGTTGAGATCCAGCTTGCGTTCCAGCTCCGGGTGAACCACCCCGATAAATCCGATTTGTTCATTGTCCAGCCAGATAGCCGCTGTTTGTCCGGGATGCAGCGCCGGATTGGCAGCCGCGCGGAATGAAATCGCTTCAGATTTGCCGGTTAATTCCAGCAGCGACTCTAAATCGCCTTTCAAATCATAGAAGTCAACCGGCTGACGCGCCAGATCCCAGTGCTCTTCGTCACGATGACCGCTGATTACGCCCGCCAGCATAAGATCCTGGCGAATGCCGAGATCGGCCTGTGTATCAGGTACAAAGCGCAGACCGCTCTCAAACAGGCGCACACGCCCCTGCTGGCGATTCTGGTTATAAACTACTGCGCTGAGCAGACCGGTCCAGAGTGACAGGCGCATCGCTGACATATCGCTGGAGATAGGGCTTGGCAGGATAAGCGCCTCTTCCCCCGGATGCAGCAGCTGCTGCACTTTAGGATCGACAAAGCTGTAGGTGATCGCTTCCTGGTAGCCTTTGTCCGTCAGCAGCGTTTTCGCCCGCTTCAGTGACAGGCTGGCTTCGCGATGCTGCGTCATAATCAGGCTGGCTTTTACCGGCACATCAGGGATGTTGTTGTAGCCGTAGACGCGGGCCACCTCTTCAACCAGATCTTCCTCAATCGCCATATCAAAACGCCAGGTCGGTGCCACCGCTTTCCACTCGCCTTCGCCCTGCGTCACCTCGCAGCCGAGACGGGTCAGGATATCTGTCACCTGATCGTCGGCAATAACGTGGCCAATCAGGCGATCGAGTTTTGTACGGCGCAGCGTAATCGTGGCGCGCGGCGGCAGTTTACTGTCATCGGTCTGATCGATAACCGGGCCGGCTTCACCACCGCAGATATCCAGCAGCAGGCGGGTCGCGCGTTCAATCGCTGTATGCTGCAGCGCCGGGTCGACACCACGCTCATAGCGATGTGACGCATCAGTATGCAGTCCGTGGCGGCGTGCGCGGCCGGTAATGGCCAGCGGATCGAAGTAGGCGCACTCAAACAGCACGTTACGCGTTGCTTCATTTACGCCTGAGTGCTCACCGCCAAAAATACCGCCCATCGCCAGCGCCTGCTGATGATCGGCAATAACCAGCGTGTCACTCTGCAATTTTGCCTCGGTGCCATCCAGCAGGGTCAGCGTCTCATTCTCCTGCGCCATACGTACCACAATGCCGCCGCTGATGCGGTCGAGATCGAAGGCGTGCATCGGCTGACCCAGCTCAAGCAGCACATAGTTAGTGACATCGACCACCGGGTCAATTGAGCGAATGCCGCAGCGGCGCAGTTTCTCACGCATCCAGAGCGGCGTTTCAGCTTTGACGTTGATGCCTTTAACTACGCGTCCCAGGTAGCGCGGACAGGCGTCGGTAGCATCAATGCGAATCGGGAATGTATCAGTAATGGTCGCCGCAACCGGTTCTGCTGCAGGCGCCGTCAGCGGCAGTCCGTTAACCACGGCCACATCACGCGCCACGCCGGCGATGCTCAGGCAGTCCGCACGGTTTGGCGTCACGCTGATCTCGATAGTATTGTCATCCAGCTTCAGGTAGTCACGAATATCGCATCCTACTGGCGCATCGGCTGGCAATTCGATAATACCGTTGTGATCGTCGGAAATACCCAGCTCTGAGAAGGAGCAGAGCATGCCTTCAGAAGGCTCGCCGCGCAGTTTGGCCGCTTTGATTTTGAAGTCACCCGGCAGTACGGCACCCACGGTAGCCACTGCCACTTTCAGCCCCTGGCGGCAGTTAGGCGCGCCGCAGACGATATCCAGCAGGCGATCGCCGCCGACATTAATTTTGGTTACGCGCAGTTTATCCGCGTTCGGGTGCTGGCCGCACTCCACCACTTCACCCACCACTACGCCATGAAACGCGCCGGCAACGGGGTCAACACCATCAACCTCAAGGCCCGCCATGGTGATCTGTTCAGACAGCGCAGCGCTGTCCAGGGCTGGATTTACCCATTCGCGTAACCAGAGTTCACTGAATTTCATTGGATAACCTGCCCTTATTTAAATTGTTTGAGGAAACGTAAATCATTTTCGAAGAAAGCACGCAGATCGCTGACGCCATAGCGCAGCATGGTCAGACGTTCCATGCCCATACCAAAGGCGAAGCCGGAGTAAACTTCCGGATCGATGCCGACGTTACGCAGTACATTCGGATGCACCATGCCGCAGCCCAGTACTTCCAGCCATTTGCCATTTTTGCCCATTACATCCACTTCCGCTGAAGGTTCAGTAAAGGGGAAGTAGCTCGGGCGGAAGCGGATCTGCAGATTCTCTTCAAAGAAGTTGTTCAGGAAATCGTGCAGCGTTCCTTTCAGGTTGGTAAAGCTGATGTCTTTATCGACAATCAGGCCTTCCATCTGGTGGAACATTGGCGTGTGGGTCTGATCGTAATCATTACGGTAAACGCGGCCCGGCGCGATAATGCGGATAGGCGGCTGCTGATTTTTCATGGTGCGGATCTGCACGCCTGAGGTCTGCGTACGCAGCAGGCGCGTGGCATCAAACCAGAAGGTGTCATGATCGGCGCGAGCCGGGTGGTGACCCGGAATATTCAGCGCGTCGAAGTTATGATAGTCATCTTCAATTTCCGGTCCGGTCACCACGGCGAAACCCAGCTCGCCGAAAAAGTTTTCGATACGGTCGATGGTACGCGTTACCGGATGCAGACCGCCATTTTCGCTGCGGCGTCCGGGCAGTGAGACATCAATCGTTTCTGCCGCCAGGCGCGCATTCAGCGCCGCGCTCTCCAGCGTATTTTTACGGGCGTTAAGATGATCCTGTACCTGCTGTTTTGCTTCGTTAATCACCGCACCTGCCGCCGGGCGCTCTTCAGCCGGCAGTTCACGCAGGGTGGTCATCTGCAGGGTAAGGTGCCCTTTTTTACCCAGAAATTCGACGCGTACAGCGTCCAGAGCGGCGATATCCGACGCCTCGTCGATGGCGGCCGTGGCACGGGCCACCAGGTCTGCGAGTTGGGACATGATTTCCTCTTCTTCCAGCCGGGCTGGTCAGTTCTTGTTGGGATCCGGGATCCGATTAAGTCTCGCCAGAAACAAAAAAGCCTCCACGAGGGAGGCTTTCAGCGCGATTTTTCGTTTCTTTTCTTATGCGCACAAGCCCCTGATGTTCAGGCGCTAAAGTAAAAAAAGAAACGGAAAAGAGCAGCGTGCATGCTTGCATTACCTTGAGAAAATTAAAAACCGCCCTATTGAAATGCCCGGCGGCGAAAATGTCAATCTTTTGCGTGAGTTGCAGGTAATAAAAAAGGGAGCAAGCTCCCTTTTTTACCTGACTTACGCCAGAGCTGATTTCGCTTTTTCTACCAGAGCAGCGAAGGCTGCTTTGTCGAATACAGCGATGTCAGCCAGGATTTTACGGTCAATCTCAATGGACGCTTTTTTCAGGCCATTGATGAAACGGCTGTAAGACATACCGTTCTGACGCGCCGCTGCGTTGATACGCGCGATCCACAGCTGACGGAACTGACGCTTACGCTGACGACGGTCGCGGTAAGCATACTGACCAGCTTTGATAACAGCCTGGAAAGCAACGCGGTAAACACGTGAACGTGCACCGTAGTAGCCTTTAGCTTGTTTTAAGATTTTTTTGTGACGTGCGCGAGCAATTACACCACGTTTTACGCGAGCCATGAGCTCTCCTTAATCATATTCTGTTTTGCCGGTGCTCTGCTGGCGATAAGCCTTACAGCGCGACAGGCGAATTAAAAAAATTTACTTATGCGTACGGCAGGCAGGCAATAACCAGACCCAGATCGCCTTTAGACACCAGGCCTTTTGGACGCAGGTGACGTTTACGCTTGGTAGACTTTTTGGTCAGAATATGACGCAGGTTTGCGTGCTTACGCTTGAAGCCGCCAGAGGCGGTCTTCTTGAAGCGCTTAGCCGCGCCACGTACAGTTTTAATCTTTGGCATTTTTACAAATATCCACTTCGCATTGTTAAAAAAATGAACCAGACAGGCGAATAAATCCCACACAGCGCGAACGCTGCGCGGCATCATTACTTGAAAGCCTACTGTTTCTTCTTAGGTGCGAGCACCATAATCATCTGGCGGCCTTCGATCTTCGAAGGGAAGGACTCGACCACTGCCAGATCGATATCTTCACACAGATCTTTACGGACGCGGTTAAGCACTTCCATACCGATCTGCTGGTGCGCCATCTCACGACCGCGGAAACGCAGCGTGATTTTGGCTTTATCGCCCTCTTCCAGAAAGCGCATCAGGCTGCGGAGTTTTACCTGATAGTCGCCATCATCGGTACCAGGACGGAATTTAATTTCCTTAACCTGGATAACTTTCTGCTTCTTCTTCTGTTCCTTAGAAGACTTACTCTTTTCATAAAGGAACTTGCCGTAATCCATAATACGGCATACCGGCGGTTCGGCGTTCGGGCTGATTTCAACTAAATCTACGCCAGCTTCTTCAGCTTTCTCAATCGCTTCGCGTAGAGAGACAATGCCAAGTTGCTCGCCGTCAACGCCAGTGAGGCGCACTTCGGTGGCTCGGATTTCGCCGTTAATACGGTTTGGACGCGTCGGTTGTACTCGTTTTCCGCCTTTAATAACCTTATTCCTCTAATTGGTGAAGATGTCGGCTGCGAATCTCTTGTTGCAGCTTCTCAACAAACACATCTACGTCCATGCTCCCGAGGTCTTTACCACGGCGGGTGCGCACGGCAACTTTGCCTGCTTCCACCTCTTTCTCACCGCAAACCAGCATATAAGGGACGCGACGCAATGTGTGCTCGCGGATTTTAAAGCCTATCTTCTCGTTTCTCAAGTCTGCTTTGACACGAATGCCAGCATTTTGCAGTTTCTTTGTCAGTTCACTGACATATTCTGCCTGACTGTCAGTGATATTCATCACTACAGCCTGTACCGGTGCCAGCCAGCTCGGGAAGAAACCAGCGAACTCTTCAGTCAGAATACCGATAAAACGCTCCATAGAGCCCAGAATCGCACGGTGAATCATCACCGGTGTCTGACGGTCGTTGTTTTCACCCACATAGGTGGCATCAAGACGTTTTGGCAGAGAAAAGTCTAGCTGAACCGTACCACACTGCCAGGCACGATCGAGACAATCATACAGGGTGAACTCGATTTTCGGGCCGTAGAATGCCCCTTCACCCGGCTGATACTCAAAGGGGATATCATTCTCTTTCAATGCTTCGGCCAGGTCAACCTCTGCGCGATCCCACATCTCATCAGTACCGATGCGTTTTTCCGGACGGGTAGAGAGCTTCACGACGATTTTTTCAAAACCGAACGTGCTGTACATGTCGTACACCATACGAATACAGCTGTTTACTTCGTCGCGCACCTGATCTTCAGTACAGAATACGTGAGCATCATCCTGCGTAAAGCCGCGTACACGCATTAGACCATGGAGCGCACCCGATGGCTCGTTACGGTGGCAGCTACCGAACTCTGCCATACGCAGCGGCAGATCGCGATAGGACTTCAGGCCCTGATTGAAGATCTGCACGTGACCCGGGCAGTTCATCGGTTTAATGCAATATTCGCGGTTTTCTGAAGAGGTAGTAAACATCGCCTCTTTGTAGTTTTCCCAGTGGCCGGTTTTTTCCCACAGCACGCGGTCCATCATAAACGGACCTTTTACTTCCTGGTAATCATACTCTTTCAGTTTGGTACGGACAAAAACTTCCAGCTCGCGGAAAATCGTCCAGCCGTCATTGTGCCAGAACACCATGCCCGGCGCCTCTTCCTGCATATGGTAGAGATCGAGCTGTTTACCAATTTTGCGATGATCGCGCTTTGCTGCCTCTTCCAGGCGCTGCAGATAGGCTGACAGCTGCTTCTTGTCTGCCCAGGCCGTGCCGTAAATACGCTGCAGCATTTTGTTATCGCTGTTGCCGCGCCAGTAGGCGCCTGCAATTTTCTGCAGCTTAAAATGGTGGCAGAAGCGCATGTTCGGCACATGCGGACCGCGGCACATATCCACATACTCTTCATGATGATAGAGGCCAGGACGATCGTCGTGACTGATATTCTCATCAAGGATTGTGGTTTTATAGCTTTCGCCACGCGCAGCAAAGACGTCGCGCGCTTCCTGCCAGCTGACTTTTTTCTTTACCACGTTGTAATTGGTTTCAGCCAGCTGGTGCATACGCTTTTCCAGCTGTTCCAGATCTTCCTGCGTCAGCGTGTGGTCGAGATCGACATCATAATAGAAGCCGTTATCGATGACCGGGCCAATCGCCATCTTGGTATCAGGCCACAGCTGTTTAATAGCATGGCCCAGCAGGTGCGCGCAGGAGTGACGGATAATTTCCAGACCCGCTTCATCTTTTGCTGTGATGATTGCTACCTGAGCGTCGTCGGTGATGGGATCAACCGCATCCACCAGCTCACCGTTTACGCGACCGGCGATACAGGCTTTCGCCAGGCCGGGACCAATATCCAGCGCAATATCCATTACGCTGACCGGGTGGTCAAAAACGCGCTGGCTGCCGTCAGGAAGAGTAATTACTGGCATTTTATATCCTTAAATTGCAGTGGTAAGCCACACGAAAGCCTACATGCAACACTGTGTTTGGTGTGTGTACCCGGCGTGATGTCAGACCCACATTGTCGGAATGACGCCGGGCGCATAAAGCGGCCAATATGATAACAGCTTTCACCCTGCAGCAAAACCCGCCCTGCTGGCTAAGTCTAAGCAAACACGAAAAAAAACCGCCGTGCAGCCTGAGCCGGACGGCGGTTTTCTGATATGGCAGTTACATTGCGTAGGAGAGCTGAATCGTGGTTTTGGTATCGGTACGATCGGGCGCAGACTCCGGCGGATTGTTGTTCCAGGTCACGTTGTAGCCCATCTTCAGCGCAAAGTGCTCATTGATGGCGACCTGCAGGGCCGTTTCTGAGTTCACCGTAGTATCTTCGCCGAAGCTGCTCAGCACGGATACGCCCTGAATGAATTTCGTGGTATCCGTCAGCTGCCACTGATAGCTGACTGCACCATAGCCCAGCGCTTTGGTCTCATGCCCGCCGTCGTGGAAGTCGTCGTAGCGTACGCCCGGACCAAATTCCGCGCGCAGAGAGTGCACCGGACCGTTGAGGAGCTGGCGACCATAACCGGCCGTCAGCACGTCGCGGGAATCATAACCATTCAGACGATCGCTCAGCCAGCTGGCCTGACCAAACAGATAATCAGCGCTGTTCATGTTGTAGCGGCTGCGGCCACCGATATTGTAGGTTTCAGATGAACGCTCATCGTTGGATGAGGTGTTAGCCGCGTTGCCCCACAGACTGTAAGCCGTTGAGGTCTGATACCAGGTCATGCTGGTTGAGGCCGTCAGCGAAGAGCTGGTAGTGTTACCGGTCTGCGCCAGGTAACCGGCTGATGCGCTGCCTTCAAACGGCTGTTTGGCCGTTGAAGGATCATCCATTGAGGTAAAAACAGCATTATCAGCAAAAGCCTGGTGACAAAATGCTCCGGCAGAGAGCAGGAAAATAGCGGACAGCTTATTAAGAACTTTCATTAAGGGGTGATCCGTGCGGCAATTTAAAAACAGGTGAGTCTGCAGCGTTTTTACCGACAATCAATGCAATTTACTGTAAGTTTTGTAAAAAATTATGAGACAGCCTCAGGCTGTTACCTGTACCAGCCAGCTTATACACTGCAGACGCGTTCACTAACGGCGCGCATTATAGGTGCCGTTCAGAGAAATAACAGCCCGCAACCACTATGAATTTTATCGCTGCTGACACAGCTTTACGCCGCAACTGAACAAAATTCGCTCTGAGGGGCGTGGTGAACTACGCTGAAATCTGTTTGGTTACAGTGAGGTGAGAAAATGAGCACGCTGGACGTTACGAGTTACGTTGTCACTTTTCACTATCAGGAGTCGGGACTGGGCGACCTGCAGTCGCTGACCAGTGCTATGGTCAATAGCGGATTTAGCACCACCCTGCACGATGCTGATGGACATCCGCATGAACTGGGAACCAACAGCTTCGGCATTGTCAGTACGCTGGCCCCTGAAGCGGTTTCAGAGCAGGCAGCGCGTATCGCAGAGGTTGCGTTACATCAGTCTCCGCAGACAAAGGTCACAACGCTGCAGCAATTTTTGCAGAACCCTGCCTGATACCCCGGCAAGACTGGTTTTACCTATTTTTTGCGCGCTGTAATTGCAGCGATATCGCGATTAACGAGGAGCCCGCCATGTGGTCAGCCATTAGCCGCCTGTTAAGCGAACAGACTCAGCCAGCAGAGATTACGCAGCGCCAATCCCTGCCCGGCGGGGATATCCATCCCGCCTGGCGTATCCGCTATGGCGATCTGGATGTCTTCGTCAAGTGCAACACCCATGACCGGCTGGATCTGTTCCGCTGGGAAGCCGATCAGCTCAGTTTACTGGCGCGCACGCAGACAGTCCGGGTGCCGGCCGTCTACGGCGTCGGCAGCACGCGCGACGCCAGTTTTCTGCTGCTGGAATATATTCCGCCGCAGCCGCTTAGCGCGGAAGCGGGTTATCAGCTCGGGCAGCAGCTGGCGCGCCTGCATCAATGGAGTGAGCAGCGTCAGTTTGGACTCGATTTCGATAATAATATTACCACTACCCTGCAGCCCAATAGCTGGCTGCGGCGCTGGTCGCTGTTTTTTGCGGAGCAGCGTATCGGCTGGCAACTGCAGCTGGCAGCGGAACGCGGTGTAACCTATGGTGACATGAATCAGATTATTGACAGCGTTCAGCAGGCGCTGGCTCATCATCATCCGCAACCTTCGCTGCTGCATGGCGATCTCTGGCCCGCCAACTGTGCAGATAGCAGCAGCGGGCCATGGATTTTCGATCCTGCCTGCTACTGGGGCGACCGCGAGTGCGACCTGGCGATGCTGAGTTATCATCATGAGCTGCCGCGTGAGATCATGCAGGGCTATCACGCAGAGTGGCCGCTGGCCGAGGGATTTTCGCAACGTCAGCCTGTGTATCAGCTCTATTACCTGCTGAACCGCGCGAACGTTTTTTCCGGCCAGTGGCAGGAGGAGGCGCAGTTTGCCGTCAGTCAGCTGCTCAGCGACGACAAACTGGCGCAGGATCGGGCCCGACCGGCCTGATGATTTAAAGCATGCCCAGCAGCGTCAGTAAAAAGTAGCCGGCAACAGCAATAATCACTGGCAGGATATAGAGCGGAAAAATCTGCAGCAGAATAGTGTGGTGCGGGACGCGAATTTTTTCCTCAAGCTGCGCGCGCGTGCGGCCTTCGCTGCCCTTTGCCTGCTCCAGAATCAGCTGATCTTCAATGCCTTCTTTAACATGCCGCGACTGGCGCCACATGCGCGCACCCGATGCCTGTAAAGCCATGCCGATGAAAATCAGCGCATAAACAATCCAGAAACCGATATTTGCCCCGCCGTGAAAATCGGGCACCGGCGAGTTATGCCAGAACGGATTGAGAAACGACGTATTAAATTTAAGCATGTCCACCATGACATGGATAAAATCCAGTAATACGGCATCCAGTCCGGGCTGCTTTACGCTGTGCTGATATAAATAACCGAGCATGGAAACAATTGTCGACAGCAGTGCCGGAATGAAAATGATCCAGCCAGCCACGCGCTTAAGGATGGCGATTTGGCCAGCCTGTTGGTATGTCATGCAGACTTCCCTATACAGATAATTATTTTGCCCTAAGTCTACCTGCAGTCGGCGATTTTTTCCTGAAAAATGCGTTACCTGTCGCGTGCTGGTTTTCACTCTCTGGCGTGATAAGGTGGCGCAAACCGCTAAAAAGGATATTGTCATGCGCTATCGTCGTCCGGTGTACGCCGCTATTTTTGATATGGATGGTTTACTGATTGATTCTGAGCCGCTGTGGGATCAGGCTGAGATGGAGGTGCTGGCAAGCCTTGGCGTTGACGTCAGTCGTCGCGCGGAGCTGCCTGACACGCTTGGCCTGCGCATCGATCAGACCGTACGCATGTGGTATGAGGCACAGCCGTGGCAGGGTGCGACTCAGGCCGACGTCACGGCGCGTATTATCGACCGCACGCTATCGCTGATAGAAGCGCAGCAGCCGCTGCTGCCCGGCGTCAGTCAGGCGCTGCAACTCTGTCAGCAGCAGGGGCTGCGGATTGCGCTCGCTTCCGCTTCGCCGCTGGCCATGCTGGAGCGAGTGCTGGAGATGTTCCGGCTGCGGCCCTTCTTTTCTGCCCTCGCCTCAGCTGAAGCGCTGCCGCTGAGCAAACCTCATCCGCAGGTCTATCTGAATGCGGCAGCGGCGCTTGATATCGACCCGCTTAACTGTGTGGCGCTGGAAGACTCGTTCAACGGCATGATCGCCTGTAAAGCGGCGCGCATGCGTTCTATCGTAGTGCCTGCAGCTGCACATTACGCGGATGCCCGCTGGGCACTGGCAGATGTGCAGCTGCCGAGCCTGACAGAGTTACGCGCAGAGCATCTGTCTGACTGACCGCATAGTGTTTGGCGCTGTCTGATATAGCAGGCAGCCAGCGCGAAAATAATTCACTGTTCGTTACAGCGTCACCGTTCTCATTTACTGGATAAATCCCTATACTGGATGCATTGACAGTTTTGTATCCGGGTTTAATCATGACGGCCGAAGGCCATATAATTTTTGCTATCGCCAGCGCTATTTTTGCCAAGCGCGCTGAGCTGACACCGGTTCTGGCTGCAGCGGACTGGTGGCATCTGGTGCCCGCTACGCTGCTGACCTGCCTGCTGCCGGATATTGACCACCCCCGATCCACGCTGGGTCAGCGTTTTCGCTGGCTCTCCCAGCCCATCGCGCGGGCGTTTGGACATCGCGGCTTTACCCACAGTTTGCTGGCAGTAGCTATCAGCCTGTGGCTGTTTAAAGTGAACGTGCCGGCAGACTGGTTTCTGCCGGCGGATGTCCTGCAGGGACTGACGCTGGGCTACCTGAGCCATATCGTTGCTGACATGCTGACGCCGGCAGGCGTTCCGCTGCTGTGGCCCTGCCGCTGGCGCTTTCGCCTGCCCATTCTCAGAAGCCAGAGCGGTAATCAGCTGGAGCGGATGCTTTGTCTGGGACTGGTGGTTGCAGCACTCTGGTTTCCGGCTGGTATGCCTGCTTTTGGTGCAAACGGCTGGCCGCAGCAGCTGTTTGATACGCTGCAATCCAGCGTAAACCGGCTAATTAACCCGCTAAATGGCTAAAAAGCACGCTATATCAAACGAAAAGTTATAATCCATACTTTTTGGGTATAAGGCTGCACTTCATTGTACTGCTAACATCCCTGACATTCTCTGATAGAAATTTACGTTACGCTATGCCGCCTGCACTTTGCAGGGCGGCATCTTTCTGGAGTTAAGTATGGATTTCCCTCTTATTATTAACATAGTGGTCTTTGCCGCTCTGCTGGTGCTGCTTAACCGCATTGGCAACCAGAGCTGGAGCCTGTCAAAGCGCGTGCTGACCGGCCTGGTGCTGGGCGTGCTGTTTGGCCTGGCGCTTCAGGCGGTTTATGGCGAAAACAGCGCAGTGGTCAAGGATTCGATCGGCTGGTTTAATCTGGTCGGTAACGGCTATGTACAGCTGCTGCAGATGATTGTTATGCCGCTGGTATTCGCCTCAATACTGAGCGCGGTGGCGCGTCTGCATAACGCCTCCTCGCTGGGCAAAATCAGCGTGCTGACCATCGGGGTACTGCTGTTTACCACGGCTATCTCCGCGCTGGTCGGCGTGATGGTGACCGGCCTCTTCCACCTCAGCGCTGAAGGTCTGGTACAGGGTGCGCAGGAGACCGCGCGTCTGAATGCTATTCAGAGCAACTATGCGGGTAAAGTCGCCGATCTCAGCACGCCGCAGCTGCTGCTCTCTTTCATCCCTAAAAACCCGTTTGCCGATCTGGCAGGCGCGAACCCGACCTCCATTATCAGTGTCGTTATCTTTGCTGCTTTCCTCGGCGTCGCTGCGCTGCATCTGCTGCGCGATGATAAAGTGAAAGGTGAACGCGTACTGGCCGCGATTGATACGCTGCAGTCATGGGTGATGAAGCTGGTGCGCCTGATCATGAAGCTGACGCCGTATGGCGTACTGGCGCTGATGACCAAAGTGGTCGCCGGCTCTAACCTGCACGATATCGTTAAGCTGGGCAGCTTTGTACTCGCCTCGTATCTTGGTCTTGCGATTATGTTTGGCGTGCATGCGCTGCTGCTGTCGATCAACGGCATCAATCCGCTGCGCTTCTTCCGTAAGGTATGGCCGGTGATCACCTTCGCTTTCACCAGCCGCTCCAGCGCGGCCAGCATTCCGCTGAATGTGGAAACGCAGACGCGCCGTCTCGGCGTGCCGGAAGCGATTGCCAGCTTTTCCGCCTCCTTCGGTGCCACAATCGGTCAGAACGGCTGTGCCGGACTCTATCCGACAATGCTGGCCGTGATGGTTGCACCTACCGTCGGCATCAACCCGTTTGATCCGGTCTGGATCGCCACGCTGGTCGGGATCGTTACCCTGAGTTCCGCTGGCGTAGCCGGTGTGGGCGGCGGTGCTACCTTTGCTGCGCTGATTGTGCTGCCGGCAATGGGGCTGCCGGTGACGCTGGTCGCGCTGCTGATTTCCATTGAGCCGCTGATTGATATGGGCCGTACCGCGCTCAACGTGAACGGTTCAATGACGGCCGGTTCGCTGACCAGCCGCTGGCTGGGTCAGACCGACAAAAAAATTCTGGAGAGCGATGAGCACGCCGAACTGGCGCATCGCTAAGCGCTGACTTCAGCATGAAAAAGGGCCCGTCTCAGACGGGCCCTTTTTTATTCTGCGAAAAAGCGTTACTGCGCAACCTGCGGATCGGTGTCGTACTCTTTGCAGCTCTGGAAGCCGTAGTTCATCACGCGACCGGTGTCGTTGTAGCTGACAAAATAGGTCTGCAGTTTGCCATCGCGCTCGCCGATAACATAAGTCTGGCAGGTGCCGCGCGCGTGCGCCATGGTCACTTCGGTCGAAGCCGGACCCGCAATCTGACGCACCTGTTCACGCGTCATGCCTTTTTTAACATCTTTTACCACCGGTTTGGTGACATAACTTTCCGCGCGATCGTAAGTGGTACAACCAGACAGAGCAGCCAGCGTCATAGCGGCAGCGATACATCCCAGCACTTTATTCATTTTTTGTTCCTCATACTTTGTCCATGTCCGAATAAGCCTGGAACACAAATTCAGATTTATCAACCCGGTGGCGAAGCTTTTAGGTGCGCTCATCGCAATATATCCGGGGTAAAAAAGCTGTGCTGCGGCGCCCTGCTCCGTATAATCGCGCGGTTAACTTTTTACCCGACTCAGAGGCCCCATGACATCTGCACACCCTAACCGGCTGGTTTACGCTATCACGCTCGGACTCCTGGCGGCGCTCGGACCGCTCTGTATCGACCTCTATCTCCCCGCGCTGCCTGAACTGGCCTACGATCTGCACACGCCGACCTCCACCGCTCAGCTCAGTCTGACCGCCGGCCTGCTGGGCCTCGGGGCGGGACAGCTACTGTTTGGTCCCATGAGCGATAAGTTTGGCCGCATCCGGCCCCTGCTGCTGTCGCTGCTGCTGCTGTTTATTGCCTCTGTCGGCTGCGCGCTGGCAAAAGATATCCATTCGCTACTGATTGCCCGCCTGTTTGAAGGGCTGGCCGGCGCTGGCGGTGCCGTGCTGTCGCGCGCTATCGCCCGGGATATGTATAGCGGACACGAGCTGACACGTTTTTTTGCGCTGCTGATGCTGGTCAACGGCCTTGCACCGGTAGGGGCACCGGTACTGGGCGGCGCGCTGATGACAATCATGAGCTGGCGCGGCATTTTTATCGTGCTGGCGGCGATCGCCATTCTGCTGATTCTGCTGGCGCGCTGGCAGCTGCATGAGACGCTGCCGCCTGCACGCCGTAGCCAGGGCTCGCTTTTTTCCGCCTGGGCGGCGCTGGGCCAGGTCATCACGCATCGACCCTTTATGGGTTTTTGCCTGACGCAGGGCTTTATGATGTCAGGCATGTTTGCGTATATCGGCGCCTCGCCGTTTGTGCTGCAGCAGATCTACGGCCTCTCACCTCAGGCGTTCAGCCTCTGCTTTGCGGCCAACGGGTGCGGCCTGATTATCGCCTCACAGACCAGCGCACGACTCTGCCCGCTCTGGGGCGAATACCGGGTGCTTAAGGGCGGGCTGACGCTGGCATTTATCGCCTCCGCCACGCTGCTGACCGCCGCGCTGAGCGACGCTGCCCTGCCGGTTATTCTGGTGGCGCTGTTTTTCTCTATCGCCAGTAATGGTGTGATAGCCACTACCGCCGCGTCGCTGGCGATGCAGAGTCAGGGACATCGCGCCGGCAGTGCTTCTGCGGTTATCGGCGTCACCATGTTTACGCTGGGCGCCATCAGCGTGCCGGTTAGCGGCGTGGGCGGGACCTCGGTTATCAGCATGAGCGCCACGATTTTCGGCTGCTTTATGCTGGCAATCCTGATGTTTACCCTGCTGGCGCAGCGGCCTGAAAGCGCCTGATTCAGCAGCAAACCGTCTGCGCCGATCGCCGTTTGGCTTGTTGTTTTGCGGCCAAGGCGTTAGCTTTAGCTGATGTTACGCATCATGCCGTCAGGCTTCTGACTTGAGGAGAGGTTCATGTCACTGCAGCAGGAAATTATTCAGGCCCTTGGTGTTAAACCCGTTATCGATCCGCAGCAGGAGATCCGCGTCAGCGTCGATTTCCTGAAAGCGTACCTGAAAGCGCATCCTTTTCTGAAAACGCTGGTGCTGGGCATCAGCGGCGGGCAGGACTCAACGCTGACCGGTAAGCTGGCGCAGACGGCGGTCAGCGAGCTGCGTCATGAGACCGGCGATAAAGAGTACACCTTTATTGCCGTGCGTCTGCCGTACGGTAAACAGGCCGACGAGCAGGATTGTCAGGATGCGCTGGCGTTTATTCAGCCCGATCGTACCCTGGTGGTCAATATCAAAGAGGCGGTGCTGGCGAGCGAGCGCGCACTGCAGGAAGCGGGTATTGCGCTGTCAGATTTTGTCCGCGGTAATGAAAAGGCGCGCGAACGCATGAAGGCACAGTACAGCATCGCCGGCATGACCAAAGGTATCGTGCTGGGCACCGATCACGCGGCGGAAGCGGTGACCGGTTTTTATACCAAGTATGGCGATGGCGGCAGCGACGTGAACCCGATTTTTCGCCTCAATAAAGGCCAGGGGAAACAGCTGCTGAAGGCGCTGGGCTGCCCGGATCACCTCTGGATGAAACATCCCACGGCCGATCTTGAAGACGATCGTCCCGGCCTGCAGGATGAGGTGGCGCTTGGCGTAACCTATCAGCAAATCGATGATTATCTGGAAGGCAAAACCATCGATGCCGAATCGGCGAAAATCATTGAGGGCTGGTACACCAAAACCGAGCATAAACGCCGTATGCCGGTAACGGTGTTTGACGATTACTGGAAAAAGTAGCCCCTCCCTGCGACTCTCTCTCTGCAGAGGGAGAGTCGCGCCTCGCTTGCCACTGGCGATAAAAGCAGCACGCTGATACACTGTATACAAAACCAGTAAGCGGAGCATTCTTTGGTCAGACGAGCAATCAGCCATCGCCTCGACTTTGACGCGGCGGCAATCTATCAATATCCCGAACACCTGCGCCAGTGGCTTGAAGGGCTGCCTAAAGTGCCCGGCGTCTATACCTTTCACGGCGAGAGTGAAAATCTGCCTCTTTATATCGGCAAAAGCATTAATTTGCGCAGCCGGGTGATGGCACATTTTCGCACCACGGATGAAGCGAGCATGCTGCGTCAGGCGCGGCGCGTAAGCTGGATCCCCACCGCCGGCGATATTGGCGCGCAGCTGCTGGAAGCGCAGATGATCAAAACGCAGCAGCCGTTATTTAATAAGCGCCTGCGTAAAAATCGTCAGCTCTGCTCACTGCAGCTGGGAGAAGGCGCGCCGGAAGTCGTCTATGCAAAAGATGTCGATTTCTCTCGTTCACCCGATCTCTACGGGCTGTTTCGCAGCCGTTTTGCCGCGCTGGAGAAGCTCAAAAGCATGGCCGATGAGCTGCAGCTCTGTCACGGCCTGCTTGGGCTGGAGAGCCTGCGGCCGGGGCGCGGCTGCTTTCGCGCAGCGCTGAAGCGCTGTGCCGGCGCCTGCTGCGGAAAAGAGAGTGTCGAAGCGCACCAGCAGCGGCTCCGCGAGGGGCTGGAACGCTTTCGCGTAGTGTGCTGGCCGTGGGAAGGCCCGGTTGGCATGGTGGAGCGCGGCGCTGAGATGACACAAATCCATGTGATCGATCACTGGTTCTGGCTGGGTTCCGTCGCCACTGAAGCGGAAGCGCGCCAGCTGCAGCGCGCGCGCCAGGGGTTTGATCACGACGGCTATAAAATTCTCTGCCGTCCGCTACTTTCCGGCGAGTTCCCGCTGATAGAGCTATAAAAAAAACCGCCGACGCTGTTCAGGGCGGGACTCTGTCCTGAACAGCGCCGGCGGTCTTAATCCGGATCGGTTACGGTGTGCTTACTCGCCGTCAGCAGGCGGTGGTGGCATTTTACCATCGTGTGGCGCTTTTTCCGTCAGGCGCGTTTCGAAATTAGCGTTGTACTGCTTTTTCTGTTCCGGCGTCAGTACGTTGTAGATCTTGTTCTGGGTTTCCATCATGCGTACCGCATTCTCTTTGGCGTTTGCGGTCATCTTCTCAGCCTGTGCTTCCGCTTTGCTGCGATCGAAGCTGTCGGCGGCAATAATGGCATGGTTCGCGCGGCGCGCTTCCGGCGACGGACGCTGCATCTCTTTATGGCCATCCTGCATGATGGTGCGGATCTGTGTTTTCTGCGCATCGGTCAGAGTGATGCCTTTAAACATCTCCATACCGTGATGACGCATCGGCTTATGCATCGGCTTTTCAGTGCCAGCCGGCGGTGGCGTCAGGTTATCGGCCGCAGCGTGGACGATATTGGCGGCACCCAGTGCCATTGCGGTAGCCAGAAAAACAGAAGTCAGTTTACGCATAATATTGTCCTTTCTTGTCAGTTATATGACGACAGCCTGTGTCGCGTCTTCGGAAACAAGCATACGACGCTGAACGTCAACTACTCAGAACCTGAGTAAAGCCCTGAAAGCATAGAAGATAAATATCGTGCGATCGTGGAGAGATTGCGAAGAATTACGTGAGAAAATGCAAGGAAGTATGACAATAGCGGGAAAATGGCAGGAATTAAGGAGGAGTGTAATGAGTTTGCCCGCGCCGGGAAAGCAAAATGTTAAGCGATCGCTGTCAGCGGGCTGACGCCATCAGGCATCAGCCATGCTGCAGCCGTTTATTGCGCCGGCCTCTGTGCGTTCTCTTCCGTCAGCATCAGCCCGGCGCGTAATCCCGGTGCCACCTGCGGATTAGGAAACAGCACATACTCCTGCGCCTGCTGTACGTAATAGCGCGTGTCGCCCTCTTCTGCCAGCAGCGTGCCCTGAGGAAACGCGGTGAAATTCAGCGTGTCCGCGCTCATATGCAGCGTAAACCCCTCCCCCTGACGGGTGATTTGTTGTGAAACGTGATAACGCCGCGGCTGCGTATGCGGCTGCGGCCACGTTTCTCCCTCCAGCAGCGCAGCAAGCGCCCGCTGCACCGCCCTGAACTGCGTGAGGTCGTTTTCACCAAACGGCAGCGCCTTACCCAGTTCCAGCGTCGAACTCGCCGCGTGATGATGCTCGCAGCTGTAGTGGGTAAAGGTGCCGCCCGGCGCACGATGAAAAACCAGCGCCTCCAGCTCAGCTGCGGCCAGCCACTGCATAAACGTATCCGGCCATGGCCGCACATTCGCGGGCATAACGGCAAAGCGCGGATAATAAGAGCCGCGAATAGCGGTATGCAGATCAAGATGCCAGCGCGACGTCTGCCTGTGGCAGCTGCGCCAGAAGCACTCCATCACCTGTTCAAGCTGCAGGGCGCGCTGTGCTTCACTGGTTTCACTGACCCGCTGCCAGCGGCCACCAAACAGCCGGTTAAGATCGTACTGCTGATAGCGACGGCCGCTGCGCAGCGCCGCCGGATTACCCAGTATCACCAGCAGCCGCACTGCCAGCGGTTTTTCTCCGCTAAGCAGCGGCGCCAGCAGCTGCTCCACTATCTCCACCGGCGCGGTTTCATTGCCGTGGATCCCGGCGGACAGCACCAGCGCCCGGTCGCAGTGCGTCAGCGGCGTCAGCGAGAGGATCCCTTCCGCCTGCCACTGCCAGCGCAGATAAGCGGTCTCGCCCTGCGTGACGGCAGGCGGCGTGCCCGCCAGCGTCTGCTGCAAAAAACTGCGCATGTTTTCTCCTTAATCCTGCCTCAGCCTCAGCGCTGAAAGGCGTAGACGCTGCCCAGCTTCAGCAGCTGCGTCAGCGCATCCAGCGCGTCGCGCCCCTCCTGCAGCAGCGCCGGATCGGCCAAATCTGCCTGCGTGAGATAGTCGCGATAGTAACGCTCTGCCCACTGGCTGAGCTGCGTAAACAGCTGCTCGTTCATCATTACCGCCGGGTTGACCGCCCGCTGCTCCTCTGCCGTCAATACAACCCGCAGGCGCAGACAGGCTGGCCCGCCGCCGTTGCACATGCTTTCGCGCAGATCGAACACCGTGAGTTCGCGGATCGGTCCGCCGCTCTCTGCCAGCTCCGTCAGATAAGCCCAGACGCCCGGATGCTGTCGTGCCTCTTCGGGCAGTATCAGCCGCATACCGCCATCGGGGTGCTGCAGCAGCTGACTGTTGAAGAGATAGGTCGCCACCGCATCGCTGACGGATACGCGCGCGCGCGGCACCACGATGGCGGTAAACCCCGGCACCCGCTCTGCCAGCTGCTCCAGCAACGCAGGCTGATTGACGAAAGCCTCTTCGTGACAGAACAGCACCTGCTGATTACTGACGGCAATCACGTCGTTATGGAAAACGCCCTGATCGATCACCGCCGGATTCTGCTGTACGAAGAGCGTGCGCGCCTCATCAAGCTGATGCAGACGCGCGACCGCCCTGCTCGCTTCCAGCGTCTGGCGCGCCGGATAGCGTTCCGGCGTGATGCCGGCGTGCTGTCCTTCGCGCCCATAGACGAACAGCTGCAGGCCGGCGTCGCCGTAGTGCGCCCCGAAGCGGTTGTGATTCGCGGCTCCTTCATCACCAAACAGCGCCACCTGAGGCAGCGCGTCATGCACGCAGAAGCGCTGCGGATCGCGGAAGATCGCCCGCAGCAGGTCAGCCGTTTCCGGGGCTTCAATGGACCGGTGAAACTTATTATTCAGATTGGCAACGGTAAAATGAACGCGTCCGTCACCGCTGTCCGCCGATGGCGAAACGGTGGCCGCGTTAGCAACCCACATCGCCGAGGCTGAACTGGCGGCTGAGAGCAGCTGCGGCGCCTGCTGCGCAGCGCGCGCCAGCACCTGCGCGTCACTGCCGTGAAAACCGAGCTGGCGCAGCAGCGGCAGATTAGGCCGCTCGTGCGGCGGGATCACGCCCTGCAGATAGCCGAGATCGGCCAGCGCTTTCATTTTGCGCAGTCCCTGCAGCACCGCCAGCCTGGGATTAGAGGGCTGCAGCTGATTGCGGGTTGACGCCTCATTACCAAATGAGAGGCCTGCGTAGTGGTGCGTCAGGCCGACCAGGCCATCAAAATTGACTTCAGCTGCGTTCATGGCGCGCTCCCTGAGCAGAGAAATCAAGACCCGGCGAGAGCGTATCGGGCAGGGCCAGGCTGCTGCTCTCCAGGGTTGCCATCGGCCAGGCGCAGTAATCCGCTGCGTACCAGGCGCTGGCGCGGTGGTTGCCGGAGGCGCCAATGCCGCCAAACGGCGCGGTGCTGGCCGCACCGGTAAGCGGCTTGTTCCAGTTGACAATACCGGCGCGCGCCTCCAGCAGCAGCTGATCAAACTGCGCCCGCTGCGGTGAGATCAGACCGCATGAGAGGCCATAGCGCGTGGCGTTAGCCAGCGTAATCGCCTCACTGTAGTCGTCATAACGGATGATTTGCAGCAGCGGTCCGAACACCTCTTCATCCGGCAGCGCACTGACGTGGGTCATATCAATAATGCCTGGCGTAATCAGTGCGCGCTGGCGATCCGGCCACTGCATATTCAGCAGCACTTCCCCGCCCAGCGCCACGCGCTGCTGCCACGCCTGATAGATCTGTCCGGCGGCAGCAGGCGAAATGACGCTGCCCATAAATGGCTGTGGCTCCGCATTCCACGCCGCGGGCTGCAGCCGGGCGCTGACGGCCACCAGCCGCTGCAGAAACACGTCGCCCGCCGCGCCACGTTTTACCAGCAGGCGACGCGCGCAGGTGCAGCGCTGCCCGGCAGAAATAAACGCTGACTGAATGGCGATATGTACGGCGCCATCGATATCCACCGGATCCTCCACAATCAGCGCATTATTGCCACCCATCTCCAGCGCAAGCATCTTCTCCGGCTGGCCGGCAAACTGCCGGTGCAGGTGATATCCGGTAGCCGCGCTGCCGGTAAACAGGACGCCGTCAATCTGCTCTGCCTGTGCCAGCGCCTGGCCGCTTTCCCGTCCGCCCTGCACCATATTGATCACCCCCGCCGGGAGCGCTGCCTGCTGCCAGAGCTGCACGGTGCGTTCCGCAGTCAGCGGCGTCAGCTCGCTCGGCTTAAACACCACGCAGTTTCCTGCCAGTAGCGCGGGCACAATGTGGCCATTTGGCAGATGTCCCGGAAAATTATAGGGACCAAACACCGCCAGTACGCCGTGCGGACGGTGGCGCAGTGCGCTTTCACCCGTTTGCTGTTCGCCGGTACGGGCGTGATACGCTTTTACTGAAATGGCAATTTTATTGATCATCGCCTGCACTTCCGTCAGCGTCTCCCAGCGCGGCTTACCGGTTTCCTGAGAGATGATCTCCGCCAGCTCCACCTTATGCTGCTCCAGCAGCGCGGCAAAGGTTTCAATCCCTGCCTGACGTGCCGTAAACGGCAGGCGCGCCCAGTGCGGGAACGCGGCGCGGGCGGCCGCACAGGCGGCGCTGACCTGAGCCGCAGAGGCGGCATTGCCCTGCCACAGCTGTTCACCGGAGACCGGATCGGCTTTCGTGAAGGCGTCACCATCGCCGCGCAGCCACTGATTATTAATAAAGTGCGTCATGCCTGTTTCTCCTCACGGCAGAGTGTTACAACCCGTAGCGCATCACCATATTCACAGCACAGCGCCTGACGCTGGCTCTCACTGAGACAGACGTGACCGGCGGCGATATCGACCGGCAGCAGCGTGGCGCGAAACTGCTGATAGTTGCTGTTAGCGACCAGGCAGAGCGGCCAGTGCGCCTGCGCATCACCGGCGCCTGCCGGCAGCAGCGTACTTTTGCGAATGGCCCGGATACGATCAATTTCACACTCCAGCGTCGGGCCACCATCAAAGATGTCGACATAGTTCTGATAGCGAAAACCTTCCGCTTCCAGCACCGCGCGCGCCGGCGCCGTTTTCGGGTGTACTTCACCAATGACGCGCTGCGCCGCCTCACTGAGATAGTGAATATAGAGCGGATGTTTTGGCATCAGCTCTGCGATAAACGCTTTCTGACCGGTACCGCTAAGAAAATCAGCCTGGCGAAAGGGCATAGAGAAGAAATGGCTGCCCACGCTCTCCCAGAAAGGAGAATGGCCGCTGTCATCGCTGACGCCGCGCATCTCTGCCACTACATTGCGCATAAAGCGATCGCGGAAGTTCGCCATAAAAAGAAAGCGTGATTTAGAGAGTAAATAGCCGTTTCTGCCGTCGCGGTAGTCGGGATCGAGAAACAGCGTACAGAGCTCGCTGCTGCCGGTGTGATCGTTGCTGAGCGACAGCACCGGCAGACTGGCATACACGTTCAGCTCTCTGGAGGCGTGTACCTGCGTGCCAACCCGGAAGTTGTACCACGGCTCCTGCAACCCGACCGCCACTTCAATCGCGCAGATCCCCACGGCCCGGTTATCGTCACTGTCGGCCAGCACAAAGACGTAACCCTGTTCAGCGCGCGGCAGCGCCCCCTGCCAGGTCAGCAGTGAACGCTCAATACGCGCCTGCAGCGTGGCGCTGTCTTCCGGCAGCGAGGTAAGCCCGCCGCCGGTTTTGCCCGCCAGCAGGAGCAGCTGCGCCAGGTCATCATGTTCAACCGGGCGGATCACCATCATGATGTGGCTCCTCTGAGAATACGTTCACAGGCGCGCTCAAAGCGTGCCAGCCCCTGCTGCACCTCCTCCTGGCTGATGTTTAGCGCGGGCGCAAAGCGCACGACGCTGGCACCGGCAATCAGGACCATCACGCCCTCTTCGGCGGCCGTCAGGTTGAACTGTTTGGCTTTTCCGGCGAAATCGTCGTTGAGCACAGCCCCAATCAGCAGCCCGAGGCCGCGGATGGTTTTAAACACCGGCAGTCGCTGGTTAATCGCCTGAAGCTGATCAACAAACCACTGATGCCGCTCGGTCACGCCAGCGAGGAAAGCGGGCTGGTTGACCAGCTCCAGCACTTTACCCGCTACCGCGCCTGCCAGCGGGTTACCGCCATAGGTCGTACCATGTGTGCCCACCCCCATCACCTGCGCCAGATCCTCACGCGTCAGCATGGCACCAATCGGGAAGCCGCCGCCCAGCGCTTTTGCGGTACTCAGTACATCCGGCGTAACGCCATAGTGCATATAGGCGTAAAGCGATCCGGTGCGTCCCACACCGCTCTGCACCTCATCAAAAATCAGCAGCGCCTGATGGCGATCGCACAGCTCCCGCAGGCCGCGCAGGAAGGCTGCATCGGCAGGCAAGACGCCGCCCTCGCCCTGAATCGGCTCAACAATCACGGCGCAGGTGCTGTCGTTAATCAGCGCGGCGGCCGATTCCAGGTTATTAAACTGCGCGTGCTGAATGGCCGGCGGCAGCGGTGCAAAGTCGCGCGAATAGGCGGGCTGGCCGCCAGCCGACACCGTAAACAGGGTGCGGCCATGAAAAGCGTTGGTGAATGCCACAATGCCGCTTTTTTGATCGCCGAAACGGTCGTGCGCCACTTTGCGCGCCAGCTTAAGCGCAGCTTCATTCGCCTCAGCGCCGGAGTTGCAGAAGAAAACGCGATCGGCAAAGGTGGCATCAATCAGCTGCTTTGCCAGCCGCAATACCGGCTCGTTGGTATAGCCATTGCCGGTATGCCACAGCTTTGCCGCCTGCTCTGTCAGCGCCTGCTGCAGCGCCGGGTGAGCATGACCCAGCGCATTCACTGCGATCCCGCCAGCAAAATCGATATACTCTTTGCCCTGTTGATCCCACAACCGCGATCCTTCAGCCCGTACCGGTATAAAGGTTGCTGGTGCATAGACCGGCATCATCCATTGATCAAAATCGTGACGTGTAACCTGCAGTGACATAGCCGGATCTCCTGCCTCACCCCGGGTGAAGCTATTGTTTTAAAATTGTTAAGAGTGCGTAATCAGCAGCCCGACTATAAGGTGCAGCAAGCGTGCCAGCCAGAGGGCATAATGCATAAAAGGGAGTCAGCAACGAAATTTCAATGGGTTACGTCAGGTTGCTATTCACTTATTTTGCATAAAAAGTGAATATTTTGGTTGCGCCGCCGCTAAGGCAGCAAATTATTTAGCGGATTTATGCATTTATGGAAGGAAATGTTGCTTTTGTGATCGCACAGCAAATATTTCGCCATAACAGGGCAGGTGGCGCGCGCTGGCAGCGCAGCACGCGCTATCGTGGTGCGAAAACGCGCTTTCGCGCCCGGGTACGATCAGGGCGCCATGATATCGAAGCTGTCCTGGTTTTGTGGCTCCAGTGCTACCGGCGGCTGCAGCTGAAGATCGATCCAGTTTGACGTCACCCGCTGCTGTTTGCTGTCTTCAACCGTCACCGACAGACGATAGTGATTTGTTGCGCCTGGCGAATTGTCCCAGGCGGGCATAATAATGCTCCAGCCCTGCGGATCGTCAGGCCGGGTCCCCGGCGTCAGACTCAGCGCCTGCGTGTCGCCCTGCCAGCTTACTTTACGTACCGGATTCGCGCTGCGGATCTGCACTTTCAGCGGCAGACTCTCACCAGGATTCAGCTGCCACGGCGGCGTGGCGAGAAAAACAGAGAAGGTTTTTCGCTGGCGAAAAGCCAGAACCGGCGTCGAGCTGCGCGTCACCGTATCATAGCGGCTGCCGCGCAGCGAACGGGTGGCTGCAACGTTATCCGGGCTGAGCTGCTGACTGAGCGCCACGCCGAAGCGGTAGTTAAGATGCAGCCCGAGCTGATCCTGACTCTCCCCTTCGCTGCTGGTTTTGTGGCTGGCGGAAACGGTGACCAGCGGCACTGGCGTATAGGAGAGGCCCAGCGTCAGCGCAGAGGGGTTGTGATACGTGTTGCCGGAGTTAAACAGATCCACGTTGTTGCCCAGGTACTGCTGCCAGCTGACGGAGACGCCCAGCTGACGATAAAACGGCAGATAGCCGCGCGTGGTCACGTCATAGCCGCGCGCCAGCCGCTGCTGCTGAAACGGATTGCGGTTGCGCCAGCCTGAGAGCGGCGTGTAGTAATTGGCTGAAAAGCGTAAAAAGTCAGACCAGGCTTCCGTACCCACTGATGCCCGCTGCAGTCCGCTGTCAAACATACGATCGACAAATCCGTTATAACCGAGCAGCCAGTTGCCCGCCACCCAGCGCTGACCCAGACCGGCATTACCAATCAGCCCGTCATCCGTCTGATGCACGCCCAGTTCGCTAAAGGTCAGATAGTTATAGCGATCGGCCCATGGCGTCAGCAGCGACGCCCCGCTGCCGCTGAAGTTGCCTTCCATGTCGACATTCAGATCGATCTGCGCCTGCCCGTAGGGCGACAGCAGCAGCTGACCTTCATCCGCTACCCGGGTGGCCACCTCATCGCGAAAGTGATTAAACGCCCAGATCCCGGCCTGCTGTCCGAGCGACGTCTCACTGTCACCGTTCTGGCTCGCTTCGCCAATGCTCTTTGCAATGGTCGCCAGTTTTTTACTGAAGAGGTCAGTATCGGCGTGATAGCCCAGCGCCGGCAGGTTATCGGCCATTTGCCGGAAGTGAGCGGGATCGGTAAAGGGGGCATCATCCACGCGGGTAGCGGTCGTCAGCGCCAGCGCAGGCAGCGCTACGCCAGTCAGGCAGAGTGGCAGAAGTGTGCGGATAAGCAGTGGCAACATAAAATCAGCTATCGTTTCGGTAATAAAGTAGACGGCGATCACAAAACTGCAGATCTAACCTTATCACACTCTGCTGATTCTGCAGGCAATTTAGGAGGATTTACGAAAAGCGGTGCGGGCGTAGGGCAGAGCAGTGCAGAGACAGACCGGCTGCCTGTCTCTGCGCTGCGGTTAAAAACCTAAGCTGTCCAGCAGGTCATCAACCTGATCCTGACTGGAGACCACGCCAGGGGCATTGGCGTGGATCTGCGGACCGTTCAGCAGGCTGGTGGCCTCTTTGCGCGCCGCCGCGTTTGCCTCCGGCATGTTTTCCAGCAGCACCATCAGCAGCTGCCGTTCAATTTCCTGGATGACATCCATCATGCGCTTGATCACCTGACCCGTCAGGTCCTGAAAATCCTGCGCCATCATGATATCCAGCAGCTGCTTGTTGGTGAATGACGTGTGCTGCGGTACCTCAGCGAGAAACTCACGCGTATCCGAAACCAACTCGCGCGCATCAGCAAGCTCAATCGGGTTTTCAAACCACGCATCCCAGCGCCCTTTTAACTGCGTGGCGCCCGCTTCCATCTTATCCTGATGCGGCTGTGACGCTTCCACGCTATTCAGCGCGCGTTCTGCTGCCTGCGCCGTCATCTGTACTACATAATCCAGACGATCGCGGGCATCCGGGATCGCTTCTGCGGCTTCGGCAATCGCCTGATCCAGCCCGAGTTCACGCAGGCTGTCGCGCAGCATACGCGTCAGCGAGCCGATTCGGGCAATGATGTCGTGTGCCGAGGCTTCTTCAGTTGATTTCGGAAGGTCGCTCATCACATCTCCTTACATGCCCAGTTTTTCGAAAATTTTACCCAGCTTCTCTTCCAGCGTGGCGGCGGTGAAAGGTTTCACCACGTAGCCGCTGGCGCCAGCCTGAGCGGCAGCAATAATATTCTCTTTCTTCGCTTCTGCCGTCACCATCAGCACCGGCAGCTTGCTTAGCGTGGCGTCGGCGCGAATGGTCTGCAGCAGCTGCAGGCCATCCATGTTTGGCATGTTCCAGTCAGAGACCACGAAGTCGAAGCCGCCTGCGCGCAGTTTATTCAGCGCATCAACGCCATCTTCGGCCTCTTCAACGTTATTGAAACCCAGCTCTTTCAGCAGGTTGCGGACGATACGACGCATGGTGTTAAAGTCGTCCACTACCAAAAAGCGCATATTTTTATCAGCCATATCTACTCCTGTGTTGTCTCGTCCGGCAGGACGGGCTCGTTAAATTCGCAATGCCTGTCCGGCGCTAATTTTTGCCAGCATATGCTGGCTAATGTGGCCCAGATCGACCACTTCGCTGGCGCCGCCCATCGCTATTGCTTCGCGCGGCATGCCAAATACCACACAGCTGGCTTCATCCTGCGCGATGGTCCAGGCACCTGCGCGATGCATTTCCAGCATCCCGGCCGCGCCATCATTTCCCATCCCGGTCAGAATGACACCCACTGCATTTCGTCCTGCATTGACGGCCACCGAGCGAAACAGCACATCCACGGAGGGTTTGTGCCGGTTAACCGGCGGGCCATCATTGAGTTTTACAATGTAGTTCGCTCCGCTACGCCCCAGCTCCATATGCATCGCGCCTGGCGCGATGTAGGCGTGGCCCGGCAGAATACGTTCGCCATCCTCCGCCTCTTTCACGGTGATCTGGCAGAGCTTGTTCAGCCGCTCGGCAAACGAGCGGGTAAATCCCGGCGGCATATGCTGCGTGATCAGCAGCGCCGGACTGGTCGCCGGCAGCGGCTGCAGTACATGGCGGATCGCTTCCGTACCGCCGGTGGAGGAGCCGATCGCAATCAGCTTTTCACTGCTGAGCAGCGGACCCGCTTTCAGCGTGACCGGCGCCGGCGACACGGCGCGCGTATGCAGCTTCGCCCGTGCCGCACCGCGGATTTTGTCGGCGATCATCTGGCTGTAAGCCAGCATCCCCTCACGGATCCCCAGCTGCGGTTTCGTGACAAAATCCACCGCGCCCAGCTCCAGCGCGCGCAGCGTGACTTCCGATCCCTTACCGGTGAGAGAGGAGACCATCACCACCGGCATCGGCCGCAGACGCATCAGTTTTTCCAGAAAGTCGAGGCCATCCATGCGTGGCATCTCGACATCCAGCGTCAGCACCTGCGGGTTGTACTGTTTGATTAAATCCCGCGCCACCAGCGGATCCGGTGCCGTCGCGACCATCTCCATATCGGGATGGCTGTTGATGATCTCCGTCATCAGCTGGCGCATCAGCGCCGAGTCATCCACGCACATCACGGTGATTTTGCTCATCGTCTTTCCTTAGTCAGCCCATACACGGTCTGCCCGCGCAGCCAGAATTCTTTGCTGATCTGACTGAAGTTTTCTGAATGCCCGGCAAACAGCACTCCGCCCGGCTTCAGCAGCGGAACAAAACGGCGCAGGATTTTTTCCTGAGTCTCTTTATCGAAGTAGATCATTACGTTGCGGCAAAAAATTGCGTCAAACGGGCCAGGCAGCGCCCACTCATTAGCCAGCAGATTAAGCTGCGAGTAGTGCACCATACCTGCCAGTTCAGGGCGGACGCGCACCATGCCTTCATGCGGGCCGGTGCCACGCAGAAAGAAACGCTGCAGCTGCGATTGCGACAGCGTGCGCAGCTCCTCCTGGCGATAGACGCCCGCTACCGCTTTCTCCAGTACCTGCGTGTCGATGTCGCTGGCGTGAACCTGAAATTTGCCCGGCCCGGTGCCCAGCGTTTCAGCCAGCGTCATCGCAATCGAATAGGGCTCTTCTCCGGTTGACGCGGCGGTACTCCAGACGCTGTAGCTGCCGCTGCGTTTCCGGGCGTGCTCTGCCAGGATCGGGAAATGATGCGCTTCGCGAAAAAACGAGGTCAGGTTAGTGGTCAGCGCATTGATAAACGCCTGCCACTCTGCGCTGTTTGGATCCTGTTCAAGCAGCGCCAGATAGCGGCCAAAATCGTCGATATTCAGCGTCCGCAGCCGGCGAACCAGGCGGTTATAGACCATTTCACGCTTATGATCGGCCAGGACAATACCCGCGCGCTGATAGATCAGCTGGCTGATACGGCGAAAGTGCGTATCGGAAAGCGGCAGACGCTGCACCATCTGCGCAAGCAGCGTGGTCGGCTCATTTTGATCGAGGAACGTCGATTTCTTCATCTCGGGCCATCCGGCAACAAACTGTTAAGTGATAGTGCTCTGATTGCTACACTGCTGCCGGTTCTTACCGGGTAAGCGGGCCGCCCAAAGCGGCCCGGCGGCATTAAAAGGTTTCCCAGTTATCATCAGCGCCGCGTGCGCCAGTAGCGGGTGCCAGCGCTTTTTGCGCAACCGGCGATACCTTTTTTAACGCTGTAGATACGTTAACGGCCTGCGCGACAAATTCTTTACCAATATTGAACACGGCAACGGATTGTTTCAGGCGGCTGGCCTGCTCTTCCAGTGCGGCAGCGGCCGTCGCAGACTCTTCAACCAGCGCGGCGTTTTGCTGCGTTACCCGGTCCATTTCCGTCACGGCCACGCCTACCTGATCGATACCTTTGCTCTGCTCATCGGAGGCGGAAGCGATTTCACCCATGATATCGGTCACACGCGTCACGGCGCTGACGATCTCACTCATGGTTTCACCTGCGCTTTCGACCAGCACCGAGCCGGTATTGACGCGGCTGACAGAGTCCTCAATCAGCGCTTTGATCTCTTTGGCCGCCTGAGCACTGCGCTGTGCCAGACTGCGCACTTCACCTGCCACCACCGCAAACCCGCGTCCCTGTTCACCGGCGCGTGCCGCTTCCACGGCAGCGTTCAGCGCCAGGATATTGGTCTGGAATGCGATACCGTCAATCACGCTGGTGATGTCCGCAATTTTCTTCGAGCTGCCGGCGATATCTTTCATGGTGCTTACCACGCCATCGACCACTTTGCCGCCCTGCTGCGCGGTCTCTGAGGCGTTAAGCGCCAGCTGCGATGCCTGACGTGCATTTTCTGCATTCAGCTTCACCGTGGCGGTGAGCTGCTCCATGCTGGCAGCCGTCTGCTCCAGCGAAGCCGCCTGCTGTTCGGTACGTGAAGAGAGGTCGTTATTGCCCATCGCGATTTCACTCGCGCCGGTATAGATAGCGTCGGATCCATCGCGTACGGTACGCACCGTGCGCGCCAGCTCCTGCTGCATCTCTGCCAGCGAACTGAGCAGTTCGCCCACTTCGTTACGTACGCTGACGTCAATGCTCTGGGTCAGATCGCCCCGGGCAATGTGGCGGATATGTTCAATGCTCTGCTTGAGCGGCCGGATTAGCGCCGAGCGCATTCCGCTCCAGACCAGCATAATCACCAGCAGCGTCACCAGCAGGGTGCACAGTACCAGCATAATGGCGTGACGATATGCGCTCTCATTGGCGTCAACGCCCTGCTGCGCCAGGCCAAGGTTAGTAGTGAGCCAGGCGTTGTAATCCTTTTCAAATTTGTCCTGCAGACTCTGCGTAGGCTGATCGACAAACCCTTTGAAGTTGCCTGAGCCGAGAAAAACCACCAGCTCAGCCAGCGCATCGCGGTAGGCTTTATAGTTGGCCTGCAGCGCCAGCACGTTTGCTGCACTCTTGCCCTGCTCCGAAAGGCTGGCATTAAAATCGGCAAAGCCCGCATCGGCGGTTTGCAGCTCCTCATTGGCGAGCGCAACCAGCTCTTTCACCGTGGCCCCCGATCCCGCCATCTGGCTATCCTGTAGATAGCGAATACCGGCGCGGTTCAGCGTATTACGCGCCTGCACCAGCGATACCCAGGAGGTGCCCATGGCGCGCTGCAGGGTACTGAGGCGCTGGTTATAGGCAAAATTATCTTTATCGGCTTTTACCGTTGAGAAGAACATCCCACCGGAAAAGAGCTGCAGCAGCGCAAACAGCGCCAGCACGCAGAGCAGGCCGGAAACAACACGAATACGACTAAACATAAACACCTCATTGGTTGGCGGATCGCTGTAGTTATCGGCGTGGATGAGGGGATCTTTATGCACGCGGCGCGCAGTTTTATGCGTTGGGTGCAGAGGTGACAGTAAGGCAGACCGGGCCAGGCGCGCAGTAATGTGCACCCTGCGGGGTTACCGGGATTGGATGCGCAGTGTATGGGGGCGTAGGGTCGGCATTCATGCCGACCTGGTAAAATCCCTTAAAACGTTTCCCAGTTCGCATCGCTGGCCGGGGCGGCGGTGGCGGTTTTGCGCACCGGGCTGCGCAGCGGCTGCGGTTTTCTGCTCTCTGTCAGACGCTGAGCGGCTGGCGCTGCAGTTCGCGGAATATGAAACACGGCAACCGACTGACTCAGACGACTCGCCTGCGCTTCCAGTGACGCGGCGGCGGCAGCGGACTCCTCGACCAGAGCCGCGTTCTGCTGCGTCACGCGATCCATCTCAGTGACCGCGTGCCCCACCTGATCGATACCGCGACTCTGTTCATCTGACGCCGAGGCGATCTCGCCCATGATATCGGTGACGCGCGTGACGGCACCGACAATATCGCTCATGGTGTCACCGGCGGTCCCGACCAGCTGCGAACCGGCGTTAACCCGCGTGACCGACTCTTCGATTAACCCTTTAATCTCTTTCGCCGCCTGAGCGCTGCGCTGTGCCAGACTGCGCACCTCACCCGCTACGACAGCAAAGCCGCGACCCTGCTCGCCGGCGCGTGCCGCTTCAACGGCAGCGTTGAGCGCCAGAATATTCGTCTGGAACGCAATCCCGTCGATAACGCTGATAATGTCGGCAATCTTCTTTGAACTGCCGGCAATATCACTCATGGTACGCACCACGCCTTCCACCACATCACCGCCTTTACGGGCGGTATCAGAAGCGCTCAGCGCCAGCTGCGACGCCTGACGGGCATTTTCAGCGTTCTGTTTTACCGTTGCAGTCAGCTGTTCCATACTGGCAGCCGTCTGTTCCAGCGAGGCCGCCTGCTCTTCGGTACGGGCGGAAAGGTCATTGTTGCCCGCTGAGATTTCGCTGGCACCGGTGAAAATAGCGTCAGAGCCGTCGCGCACATCGCTGACGGTACGCACCAGCGACTGCTGCATCTCATGCAGGCTGGCCGCCAGCTGGCTCATCTCATTGCGCCCTTCCACCTGAATCGGCTGCGTCAGGTCGCCGGATGCGATATGACGGATATGTCCCAGCAGCGCGTGCAGCGGACGGATCAGCACCACCCGCAGGCCAAACCAGCAGCCCACGATCACCGCGATTACCACAACCATCACCGCGGCCAGCAGCCACATCATGGTGGTAAAGGCGCGCTGGTTCTGGACGACGCCTTTCGCCGCAAGTTCCGCCTGGGCAGTACGCCACTCTTCATAGGTCGCTTTCATTTTGACCTGGCGCGCCTCAATATTCTGCGCAAACATGCCCTGCAGATCGTTGGCTTTCAGGCGATCGAGCATCGCTTTCAGACCGTCGTTAAACGCGTTGTAGTCAGACTCCAGCCGTTCGGTTAAGGCTTCCGGCAGACCTGGTGTGGAAGGAAGGTTGTAGTAACGCTGGTAGTGATCTGCAGCCACGCTCAGCTGCTTTTCCGTCTGGGCAATCAGCGCATTGAGCTGTCCGCCGTTGGTTTGCGCTGCCATGCTGCCCTGCATACGCAGCATGGCGCGGTTGAGCACGGTGCGGGTCTGATTAAGCTCAATCCACGCATCTGACATAGCGGCAACATTATTGGTAGAGGTCTGTGCGACGGCAAACGCCTCTTTATCTTTGTTCAGCGCTGACCAGAACAGGCCGCCCGAGAGCAGCTGCAGCGCGCCAAAAATCAGCAGCACGGCGATCAGACTGGTAACGACGTTGATACGTTTTAACATGGTGTCTCCAGGAAGAATTTTGACACCCTGTTATCGACGCCAGCCGCGATTAATTGAGACGGTTTACGCTTCTTTGCACCTGTCCGGCCCTATTGAAGCTTTTGATCCTGATTAATAACTAAAAAAACTGCCCTCCGTCACGCGCGACGGAGGGCATAACGGCAGTCAGAAGGTTTCCCAGTGGCTCTCTGCGCCTGCGGTTGTGCCCGCTCGGCGCGGTGCGGCGGCGACCGCAACCGCAGGCGGGGCAATCTGCGGATGGCGCACGCCAGTCGCCTGCGCAGCGCCTCGCGTAATGCGGAACAGCGCCACCGACTGGCTGAGGCGGCTGGCCTGCGCCTCCAGCGAAGCAGCAGCTGAGGCCGACTCTTCAACCAGCGCCGCGTTTTGCTGGGTGACCCGGTCCATTTCAGTGACTGCATGCCCGACCTGATCGATACCGCGGCTCTGCTCGTCAGAGGCTGAGGCAATTTCGCCCATGATATCGGTGACGCGCGTCACCGCACTGACTATCTCACCCATGGTCTCACCGGCGCTCTCTACCAGCACCGAACCACTGTTAACGCGCCGGACTGAATCTTCAATCAGCCCTTTGATCTCTTTGGCCGCCTGAGCGCTGCGCTGCGCCAGACTGCGTACTTCACCGGCCACAACGGCAAAGCCGCGCCCCTGTTCGCCAGCGCGGGCAGCTTCCACCGCAGCGTTAAGCGCCAGAATATTGGTCTGAAAGGCAATGCCATCAATGACGCTGATAATATCAGCAATTTTCTTTGAACTGCCGGCAATATCTTTCATTGTCGAGACCACCCCCTCAACAACCGTGCCGCCTTTTTGCGCCGTGCCTGAAGCGGTCAGCGCCAGCTGCGACGCCTGACGGGCATTTTCAGCATTCTGCTTCACCGTGGCCGTCAGCTGCTCCATGCTGGCCGCCGTCTGCTCCAGTGATGCAGCCTGCTGCTCGGTGCGCGCCGACAGATCGTTATTACCGGCTGAGATTTCACTGGCACCGGTAAAGATCGCATCCGCGCCGTCGCGCACGTCGCTGACCGTGCGCGTCAGCGCCTGCTGCATCTCATGCAGGCTGGTGGCCAGCTGGCTCATCTCATTGCGCCCGGTGATGGTAATCGGCTGGGTAAGATCGCCCTGCGCAATATGCCGGATATGCTGAATGCTCTGATTAAGCGGCTGGATAAGTATCCGGCGCAGCCCGAACCAGCACAGCACCCCGACGGCAATCACAACGGTCATCACGGCACCAATCAGCCAGAGCATACGGGCATAGGCCGCGCTGTTTTCTTCTGCGCCAGCCTGCGTAAGACGGTTCTGGTCGGCCCGCCAGCGCGTGTAATCAGCGTAAAAGGCGCTCTGGCTGGGCGCTACCGGCGCTTTATACGCCTGCACCATATCTTTATTTTGCAGTGCGGCCTGCATCGCAGCCAGCGCCTGACTGTAAGCGCTATAGCTCTGCTCCAGCTGCTGATTAAGCTGTTTATCCAGCCCCGGCGTATCGGGCAGAGTGCGGAACAGAGTAAAGTTGTCCGCAGCACGCTGCTGGAAATCCCGGCTTTGTAAGTAAAGTTCGCTGACATCCGCCTCTTTCCCCTCCAGTTTGCCGGTAGTGATGCGCAGCAGTATACGCGTCAACACCACCCGGCTCTGGTTAAGGCTCATATAAGCATCGGTGATCGCCGCAAGATTCTGCGCCGAGAGCTGAGAGGCAGAAAAACTGGTTTTGTCATGATGCAGTGCCCGGATAAACAGCGATCCGGACGTCAGCTGCAGGGCAGCAAAAAGTACCAGTACCACCAGCAGGCTGGTGACAACACGAAGTCGGGTAAACATAATGGGGTCCATCGAAACAGGATAGTGGTAAAGAAAACGGGCCGCTCTGAGGCGGCCCGGCGGTCATATTTATACGCTGCGCAGCGTATCCATCAGCGCCATCTCTTCGCTGCTGAGCAGCTTTTCAATGTCGACCAGAATCAGCATGCGCTCGCCCAGCGCGCCGAGTCCGGTCAGATACTCGGTAGACATCGTCACGGCGAACTCCGGTGCCGGCCGAATCTGTTCATGCGTCAGCGACAGCACATCGGAAACGCCATCCACCACAATGCCGACCACGCGATGCGCCAGATTGAGCACAATCACCACGGTGTTATCGTTGTACTCGACGTCCGGCTGCGAGAACTTCACGCGCAGGTCGATAATTGGCACGATAACGCCGCGCAGGTTGGTCACCCCTTTGATAAATTCCGGCGTATTGGCGATGCGCGTCACCTGATCGTAGCCGCGGATCTCCTGCACTTTAAGAATATCGATGCCGTACTCTTCATCACCCAGGGTGAAAACCAGAAACTCCTGGCCGACGGTTTCGCCAGCGATTTTGGTCACGGTTGCCATGTCAGTCATTTTTTTGCCCTTTATTTATCAGTTATGCTGCGGCACCGGCCACACGCTTTTCACGGTTCAGCGACTGCAGTGCGGAGACGTCCACAATCAGCGCTACGCTGCCATCTCCCAGAATGGTGGCAGCAGAGATACCCGGCACTTTGCGGTAGTTACTCTCCAGGTTTTTCACCACCACCTGATGCTGACCGATTAACTGATCGACCAGCAGCGCATAGCGGCGGCCCGCACTCTGCAGAATAACCACAATCCCCTGCGTCGCATCGGTTTTGGCATTCTGCACATCAAAGACGTTCCACAGCTCAACCAGCGGCAGATATTCGCCGCGCACTTCCAGCACGCGCTCTCCGCCAGCCAGCGGCTTCAGCTCTTCTGCCGTTGGCTGCAGCGATTCCATAACGGCGTTCAGCGGCAGGATAAAGACTTCATCCGCTACGCGTACCGACATGCCATCCAGGATTGCCAGCGTCAGCGGCAGCAGAATACGAATGGTTGTGCCTTTGCCCTGTTTCGACGCAATTTCGACATGGCCACCCATCTCCTGGATGTTACGTTTCACCACGTCCATACCCACGCCGCGTCCGGAGACATCGGTGACCTGCTCAGCGGTAGAGAAGCCAGGAGCAAAGATCAGCATGCCGACTTCTTCATCACTCATGCTGTCGCTGACCGGCAGCCCTGAAGAGAGCGCTTTAGCCAGAATGCGCTCGCGATTCAGGCCGGCTCCGTCGTCGATCACCTCAATACAGATATTACCGCCCTGGTGCTCAGCAGAGAGCGTCAGGTTACCCGTGGCGGTTTTATTGGTTGCCAGGCGTTTTTCCGGCGTTTCGATACCGTGATCCAGACTGTTGCGCACCAGGTGAGTTAACGGATCGATAATGCGCTCAATCAGACTTTTATCCAGCTCGGTTGAGCTGCCCAGCAGCGTCAGCTCAACCTCTTTACCGAGCTTGCTCGCGAGGTCGCGTACCAGACGCGGGAAGCGGCTGAACACATACTCCATCGGCATCATACGAATCGACATTACCGACTCCTGCAGGTCGCGCGCGTTGCGCTCCAGCTGGCCCATGCTGTTGAGCAGATCGCCATGGGCGACCGGATCCAGCGCACCGGAACGCTGCGCCAGCATCGACTGGGTAATGACCAGCTCGCCGACCAGGTTAATCAGCTGATCCACCTTCTCCACCGCCACGCGAATACTGCTGGACTCGCTCGCTTTGGCTGGCGCCGCGGCGCGTTTGCTTTCACGTTTTACTGCCGGTGTGATATCCGTTACCGTCGCGCTCTGCGGCGGCGCGGTTACCGTTTCATCTGCTGCTACAGCAAGCGGGGCGGCGGCCTCTGCCTGCGGGAAGCGGATCTGCGCTTCATCGATGACAAAGCAGAGCACCGCAACGATGTCATCTTTATCCACACCTTCAATTGTGGCTTCCAGTGAATGCGTGCCTTTGACGACGTCGGTTACGCTGCCGAGATTGCTCAGCTCCTCCAGCATCAGCTCTGGCTCTTTCTCTTTGAGATCGACCAGCTGCAGGCGCAGGCCGCGGCTGGCAGCCGTCGCCGCCGCAGGGATATCGACTACCGCAGCAGCAGGCGCTTCAGGCAGAATACCTTTCGCTTCCAGTGCCAGTTGACGCAGCGCCTCGCAGATGTAGTTAAAGCTCTCCGCATTAGGCTCCTGCGCAGTTTTATACGCATCGAGCTGTTCCTGCATAATATCTTTGGTTTCCAAAAACAGGTTGATGATGTCGGTGCTGAGCTGCATTTCGCCGCGGCGCGCACCATCCAGAATGTTCTCCAGGATATGAGTTGTCTCCTGTAAAACCGTAAAGCCAAACGTGCCCGCCCCGCCCTTGATAGAGTGTGCGGCACGAAAAATGGCATTTAACTGTTCGGCATCGGGCTCCTGGGGATCCAGTCCCAACAGGTGTTGCTCCATGTCCGCTAACAGCTCATCGGCCTCGTCAAAAAACGTCTGGTAAAAATCGCTGATGTCCATGCTCACGGGATCACCTCGGCTGTGAGGGTTGGTCTGGTGTTACCACACCCGCAGCGGGCGCTGCGGTGACGGCGGGCGCTGCCGGAGCCGCCGGAGCGGTCGGTGCGGTCGCTGCCGACGCAGCCGGTCCGGCTGGTGCAGTGATAGTGGGAATCATTTGTGCCGGATCGCTGACCTGAACGGCATCGCTTTCGGCATTCTCTTTTTCAATGGCGGCTTCAGTATCATGATTTAATACCAGCAGGCTGATACGGCGGTTGACCGCATCATCAGCGCCACGGTTTTTAAGCTTCATCGTGGCGGCCATCCCCACGACGCGCAGCATTTTGTTGCTGTCCAGGCCCCCGATAACCAGCTCGCGGCGGGACGCATTTGCCCGATCGGCGGAGAGCTCCCAGTTACTGTAGCCGCGTTCACCGCTGGCATACTGAAAGTCATCGGTGTGACCAGAGAGGCTGATTTTGTTCGGAATATCGTTCAGCAGCGGCGCAACCGCGCGCAGAATATCGCGCATATAGGGTTCAACTTCAGCGCTGCCGGTTTTAAACATCGGGCGGTTCTGGCTGTCGATAATCTGAATACGCAGCCCCTCCTCCACCATGTTAATAATCAGATGCGGTCGCAGCGCTTTCAGGCGCGGATCGGCTTCAATCAGCTGATCGAGCTTTTCGCGCAGCCGGTTAAGACGGATCTCATCCAGCTGGCGCTTTTGTGCATCCATATCCACCTGCTTCCTTACTTCGCCTTTCTGCTGGGTCGGATCGTCGCCGCCCCCCGGGATCGGGCTCTCGCTGTCGCTGCTGCGTGGTCCGCCAGTGACCGCAACTTTAAGCGGAGTTTTGAAATACTCGGCGATCTGAACCAGCTCCTGCGGATTGGCAATTGAGATCAGCCACATCACCATAAAGAATGCCATCATCGCCGTCATAAAGTCGGCATAGGCAATTTTCCATGAGCCGTGGCTGCCTTCATGCTTTTTATGTTTGCGCCGTTTAACCAGCACAATCGGGCGATTATCATGCTTCATGAATTCTGGTCCGAAGTCTGTTTAGCCGGGTTTTTAGCGTTGCGCACGTGCTCTTCCAGTTCAGTGAACGAAGGACGCTCGGTGGAATAGAGCGTTTTACGTCCAAACTCGACGGCGATCTGCGGGGCATACCCGTTCAGGCTGGACAGCAGCGTAACCTTGACGCACTGCATCATCTTGGTGGTCTCGGCGCACTTCTGACGCAATACCGACGCGAGCGGTGAAATAAAGCCGTAGGCCAGCAGGATGCCGAGGAAGGTGCCCACCATGGCGTGCGCAATTAGCGCGCCCAGCTCTGCCGCCGGACGATCGGCTGACGCCAGCGCATGCACGACCCCCATTACCGCTGCAACAATGCCGAATGCCGGTAAGCCATCGCCGATGGCAGATAAACTTTGCGCGGGTACTTCGCACTCATGCTCATAGGTCTCGATCTCTTCATCCATCAGCGCTTCAATTTCAAATGCATTCATGTTTCCGCTGACCATCAGACGCAGGTAGTCGGTAATAAAATCCACTAACTGTTTATCGGTTAAAATACGCGGATAATTAGCAAAAATTTCGCTCTGCGAGGGATCTTCAATATCGCGTTCCAGCGACAGCATGCCCTGCTGACGGGATTTCGCCATCAGCCGATAAAGCAGCGCCATTAAATCCATATAGACCGCTTTATTATATTTGGAGCCGCGCATCAGCAGCGGCAGCGCCTTAAGCGTCTTCTTAATAGACTTACCGTTATTACCGACCAGAAATGCGCCGACACCTGCCCCGCCAATGATCAGCAGTTCAGATGGCTGATAAAGCGCTCCTAAATGGCCGCCGACCATCAGATAACCGCCCAGCACGGAACCAAGGACCACGATATAACCCAGAATAATCAGCACAAAAACATCCTTACGTCCGTAACGTGTTGGTGGAAGTTAAGCCAGAGGGCCGCAGGCGATATTCACAAATCGGAGGCAAAAAAAAGCAGCGGGGGTAACCCGCTGCTGGATGGCTTCCACAATGCGAACATACTTAAACGGCGCGTTTAACCTGTTCATCCAGCAGTTGTGGAAAGGTATCGGCAGTATCTGCAGAAAGTTTACGTCTTTTTACGGCACGTGAAGGCGGCTGGCACAGGCTGCAGACAAAGCTGCCTGCGGGCTGATGTGCATGATTAATAAAGCTGCCGTGACAGCTTTTGCAGTCAGAGAGTTCCAGCATCCCACTTTCAACGAATCGCACCAGGGTCCAGGCGCGCGTCAGCGCCAACAGCGGGCCCTCGTCCGATTGCGGACACTGCTCAAGGTAGAGACGGTAGGCCTGAATGACAGCCTCCACGCCGCTGCTTAAGCCGGTTTTGAGTAAAAACTGCCAGGCGTTACAGAACATTGAGGCGTGAATATTCTGTTCCCACGTCATGAACCAGTCGGTAGAGAATGGCAGCATGCCTTTTGGCGGCGGCGCACCGCGCAGCTCTTTATATAATTTAATTAAGCGACCGCGACTTAATTGCGTTTCACTCTCCAGCATCTGCAGACGGGCACCCAGCGTGATCAGCTCCATAGCCAGCTGAATATCACGCGCTTCCTGAACGATACTTTTATCGCTCATTATACAGCCCTCTTTTTGGTGCTGGTTTCAGTTTTTGAAACGCTGCGCAGCAGACGGCTGGATAACAGGATCCCGGTGTGAATTTGCTGCAGATCGTCAACCCGTGACTCCTGAGTAAGACGATTAATCAAATTGTGATCGGTAAAGCGGAACTGACATACCAGCTGATTCGTTTCAGCCAGCTTTACCATTTCAGGTAAAGTGAGCTGAGCGAGTGCATCTGCCATTGCTTCATCAATACCCAGACGAAACATCGCTGACGGTTTTTCCTGGTTAATTAAGCGCTGCGCGAGCAGTAAATATGACAGATTGATGTCATATATATGTTTTAGTAATTCTGATGTACCCATTTTTTCCATCCTGATAGACGCGACATATATACGGCCACAGAATTTAATCTCTATGGTTCGGGTTGCTGGTTGGTAAATCTAAAGATGGCAAAAAATAAAATCAGGCATAAGCCAACATATATTTAATTGTTTCATTTCCTACCGGGACATTCAGTAGTAGCAGTCAAAATTCCAGGCCATTTTTTTCCTGAGTCTCAACTTTCTTCCCTGATGTCTTTTTATCGTTTTTTAAGACTAATCTGAAAACAACGCAAATCTATATGGTCTCTATCCGACATACAACGTGACCGGACCGGAATTTTAGATAAAGTGTGATATGGATCACACTTTTAAGGCAAATTTTTTAACCGAAGCTTCAGGGATGCTTGCGTATTGTCTATTTTTTGCTCAAATTTCAAATTTTTCGCTAATATTTCCTAAGGAATTTCTCATATTTCCATTTAGTCGACACAGGTCACGTTATGCCGATCCTTTCGTTGTCATGTTGCGGTTATCTCATCACATCTCGCTACACTGGCTCTCTGTTGCAGCACAAAACACCAGAAAACCCCTGTTTTAATAAGTTTTAAATTAATCACTTACAGGGAATATTGCCTGAAGGCACCACTCTTGCACCGTAAGGGGCATGTAAAACGTGATGGCGCGTGACAAACGAAGTGTCAAGATAACGTCAGCAAAGGTGAGAAAACGGGTGTGGATGTAACTGGTTGTTACATTAGCAAAATGAATGGGTGGTACAGAAAACGCACTGATGTATAACTAACATCGGCCTGGCCAGCAAAAACTTTAGCGCTGATAACAAAACTTACAAAATCATGCCTATTTTTGCGCCGAATGCCGCACATTGCTCGCTCATCAACCGGTTAGCGTCACAAGGTATGAAATCGATTTCTTCTGTATTGCCGCTTCGGTTTCATCACTTTTTGCCGGAGCACATCCGGATAGGCCGTTCGGCAGCAGTTGGCAGACTGACAAATATGCTTAGCCAGGTTTCTCTTTTTAATAACGCTTTTTGGCAAACGCACGGCAATAAAAAAGGGAGTGCGTTAACGCACTCCCCCGAGACCGCTTTCGGTTAACGGTTATGCCAGTTTCTGAAACGTGGCAACTTTATTTGCCGTCCCGTGATCGTCGCCGCGCGCGGGCAGCGCATTAAGATCGTGCAGGAACGTTTCGCGCCAGTGTGAAATATCCTGTTTACGCAGTACCGCCATCATATCGTTATAGCGGGTAATGCGTTCCGTACGCGACATAGTGAGTGCTTTATCCAGCGCAGCAGCCACTTCATCACGATCGTAAGGATTCACAATAAGCGCTGACGTCAGCTCGTTCGCTGCACCGGCAAAGCGTGACAGGACCAGCACGCCCGGGTCATCCGGATCCTGTGCCGCTACATACTCTTTCGCCACCAGGTTCATACCGTCGCGCAGGGGTGTTACCAGGCCGACATCGGTGAGGCGAAAAATTTTCATCAGCAGACGGCGATCAAAATGCTGGTTGAGGTAGTAGAGAGGCGTCCACCCCAGCGTGCCATATTTACCGTTGATGCGGCCCGCTTCAGTCTCCAGCTGGTGGCGGATATCCTGATAGGCCTGCACGTCGCCGCGTGAAGTCGGCGCAATCTGCGAGTAACGTATTTTCCCGCGGTGCTGCGGGAAGTTTTCCAGCAGCGCTTCATAAGCCAGAAAACGCTCGGGCAGGCCTTTGGAGTAGTCGAGGCGCTCACAGGCGATGATATTTTTGGCATCGCCCAGTTCGCGCTTCATCGCAGCCATCTTAGGCGGCAGCGGCCCTTCGGCCATCTCTTTGATCGCGTCAGGTTCAATACCGATCGGATAGACTTCGGTCATAAAGGTGTTGCCGAAAGCCCGATGCTTTTTCTCGCCTTTATTTTGCAGCTGCGTCTGCTGGCTGAGGCTGTCGAGAAACGCAACCCGGTCCGATTCGGTCTGGAAGCCCAGCAGATCGTAATCGCTCAGCATCTCCAGCAGCTCCTGATGCGGCGGCAGCGCATTGAAGATTTCCGGCGTCGGGAAAGGAATATGTAAAAAGAAACCGATTCGGTTGGTCACGCCCAGCTTGCGCAGCTCGGCGGCAAACGGCAGCAGATGGTAATCATGGATCCATAGCACATCATCAGACTGAATAAGCGGTTTGAGACGATGAGCCAGCGCCGTATTCACCCGGCAGTACCCTTCCCAGGCTTCACGCTGATATTGCACCAGATCGAGCCGATAGTGGAAGGCGGGCCAGATCACCGTGTTAGAAAACTGACAGTAATATTGATCGTAATCGTTCTGATTGAGCGGGAATGAAGCGTAGGTGATCCCATCGTGCTCCAGTTTTGCCAGCGGCTCTTCCTCTTCACCCGAATATTCGCTGATCTCTCCGTTCCAGCCAAACCATAAACCCCCGGTGTTTTTTAGCGCGTCAAGAATACCTACGGCCAGACCGCCTGCGCTGCTTTTACTTCCGTCGGGGATAGCAATACGGTTAGATACCACGACTAAACGACTCATAACCTGAACTCCTTACCAATATTGTCATGCTCTAATTGTAATAATAGTTGCTCCAGCCACTGCCAGACAGCGCCGGTATCCGGCAGCCGGTAACGCGCTTCACTGGAACCTTCGCCAACTTTGACGGAGATACCCTGTAGCGCATTGACCGCAAGAAAGCCTTTTTCATCAGTGAGATCGTCACCCACAAACACCGGAATACGTCCTGCAAAAGGTGCTTCCTGCATAAAGGCGTTAATAGCTGCGCCCTTATCGATTCCCTCAGGTTTGATTTCAACCACGCATTTGCCCGGCTGCAGCGTCAGCTCAGAGAAGCGGCAAACGATCTGTTCCGCCAGCTGCATAATCGCCTGTTCATGCTCAGGGGCGTTGCGGAAATGCAGCGCAAACGCCATACCTTTTGCCTCCAGCACTGCCCCTGGCCACTGGCTGAATGCCTGTTCCAGCTCATCATGCAGCGCTGAGGCAACCGTATCTGGCAGCGCATGACGATGGATCTGGCCGGTTGCATCGCGGCGCTCTGCGCCGTGCACGCCCGCCGCCGGCGCTTCAAGCGGCGCTGCCAGTGTATCCAGCTGGGATATTGGCCGTCCGGATACCAGCGCCAGTGCACCGTGGCTGAGATTAGAGATCTGCTGCAGATGCTGACGAACGCGGGCGGGAATGGTGACCTGATCGGGCTGTGCTTCAATCGCTGCCAGCGTGCCGTCAACGTCAAAAAAGAAGGCGTAAAGGCCGCCGCTTAACGACGGCAGGGTATTGGTCTCGCTTACCACAGATGTCACGTCTCCTCCTTTTATGAGTAAAACATCAGGATGTTCAGAGGCGTGCTGCAGATAAAATTCTTAGGGTAAACCACTAATAAATGCGCAACCTTTCCAGTTTAACGCCATGTATAACTGCATAACCTGACGCACAATGAACATCGGCAGCAATAAGTGTAGACCTTATTCTGCCTTTTGCCATAAAAGTTGCTGACCGGAAAAATAACTCCCGATGTACCGCCACGCTTTGCGTTTTAATAATCAGCGAAAAGATAATAAAAAAAGAATAAATATGTACAGCAGCAGGAAATATGTATGATTTTTTCTCCTGCACTAATTCAGATTATTCCTGTAGCCAGCAACGGCGCCCTGTAAATATTAAAAAAAGGATTAAGTCTGGAATGAGCGCCATTTCATCCTGTATAAAGAAATTCTTAAAAAGCGCTGCGTGCCCCGTTTTTTTTACCGCTTCAGTTGCAGCGGAATTGACCTGAATGGTGCATTTATGCACACTGACGCGGGTCAACGATATCGATGATAAAGAGCGATAAGATGGTGCAAAACTACAGTCAGCGCGTCCATTTTTACTACTGCATTCTGGTTGCGCTTAAAATCCATGCTCAGTCCAAAAAAAGCGCTCATCTGCGGGGGAAAAATAATTTCCTGCTAAAGTGGCTGCGTAATGCGCAGAACAATACGATTTTCCATCCGGATATTACCAGCGAGATTGAGTGGCTGCGCGGCAAGATCATCAGCGCCGGACCCGATGCCGATCTGGAGCCGATGCTGCAGTACGTTTATGAAACGGCTAAACGCGCGGAGAGTTTACGTTACGGCTTCTGAGCCCGCCTCCGGCTTATGTTAAGAGAGAGGCAATTTAACGGCTGATTGCCTGCAGGAGCTTATTCACCAGTGACAAAAATGCAGGCGAATAAAAGAGGTTTTTAATATTTTCGTCGCTGCTTTTTTTGCGCTGCCGCTGCGCTGACCCGCTCTCCCTGCCAGCTATCACTTCCAGCCTGCCACCATGCAAAATGTGATACCGCTTAAGCCCTTATTACGCGGTTTCAGCAGATCGCTATCACATCCCGCACGTCATTCGCGTATTATCGCCCGTCAGGAGTGTGTACCACTCTGCGTCGCACGTGACGCAGACTTCATGGAGAATCCGCATAATGGCAATGACTATTCGTCACGCCCGGCCGGAAGACGCCGGCTTACTGCAGCAGCTGGGGCGTATGACCTACAGCGCGCACTTTAAACACCTGTGGGTCTCTGCAGACGAGATGGATGCGTTTATCAGTAAAGAGTACGGTATGGATGCGCTTACCAGTAGCCTGTCTGATGCCAGTGAGTGCTGGCTGATTGCCGAGTCAGCGCAGCCTATCGGTTTTGCCAAAGTAAAGTGGAGCGTGCCGGTACCCGATTCCGGGATGCGGGGTGCTCAGCTTTGCAAACTCTATCTCGATCCGCAGGAAACGGGCAAAAACGTCGGAAGACGAATGTTTGAGAGCATTATTGCCAGCGCGCGCAGCCGGCAGGAGGGTTACCTGTGGCTGGAAGTTATGGATGCCAATGTCAGAGCCAGAAAATTCTATGAGGCGTTTGGCATGCAGCATATTAAAGATATTCCTTTTGTTACTGCTTCACAGCAGAGCGTGTTGCAGATTCTGGGGATGCTGATTTAAGCCACCTGCCCTGTGTACCTGACTCAGGGCGAAAAGCCTCTCCGGCTCACATATCTGATTAATTTTGCCAATTATTCCGGATAACCGGATTTAATTGCTCCGGCGTCACTGGCCTGTTTAATTCGCTATGCTGCTAATTTAATGACGCTTTTTAATGCTGGCTGCAGCGTTTATAATTTCCCTGCCCGTTAAATAACGACAAAAAACAAAGAGTTAATATTATTTGCCGCTTCGCTTGCGCAGACTGCATTCACCATTATTCTTTAAAACGTACCACGCACATAACTGCAATGATTCATCATGTTATTAAACACTCTTCAAGAGGCTATATCATGACTCAGCACAGAGGCGGTTCAGGTAACTTCGCAGACGATAAGCAGAAAGCATCTGACGCGGGCAAAAAAGGTGGACAGAAAAGCGGCAGCGGAAGCGGCGGCAGCTTTAAAGATGACCCTAAAAAGGCATCTGAAGCAGGCAAAAAAGGTGGCCAAAGCAGCCGTAAAGGTTCCTGATTAGCCAGGCAGCACAGGGATGTGCTGCAGTTCGACTCTTCGCCCTCTTCTCAATCTCTCCGCTTTAATCTGCCGTTACGCTTGCTGTTTCTCCCGCCGCAGACAACTCTTAAAGTCGTTTTACTTTCCCGGTTTTGCTCCAGACTTAACTTTTAATACTGAAAGGATTTACGCCCGTCATGAAACGTTTTTTATGCTCGCTGTTCAGCAGCCCTGAATCTTTACTGCAGGTCATGACACAACAGGATGTCACTGAATCGATGGAGGATGGAGACAGAATTATCATCGATGAAGATGGCAACGCCTCGGTCAATCCGCTCAGTCCTGAAGTACATAAAGATTTTGCTGAACACGTTTCAACTCTGAAGGAAATTTAAATGGGCACGGCGATTTTCATGGTACTGATGGTATGCGGTTACTGGTATACCAGCCGCGATATGTCCAGCCGGCTAAAAATAAAGCGCTCATTCGGCTGGGATGTCTATTTTCTGATTGCCCTTTACGGCTGCATCTTTGTTGTACAGGGAGTGCTGGCAACGGCCATTATCTGGCTCCTGCTGCTGGGCGCTTCATTTGCGAATAACACGCTCGGCCTGAGTGCTGCACATCATGCTAACTGGCACGTCGATTTTATGACCTGGAGCTTTCTGGGCATCCAGGCACCGGTGGTCATTATGCTGACCTTTGCGGTGATTTTTTGCGTTTACCGCTCTAACTGGGCCGGCAGCGCCCGCCTGACCCCTGGCAGCCGTAAAGAGCTATATCAGCGCCTCTCCCGTTCTAACGGTATTGAACAGATGCTGCTGCACTGCATGGAAGAGGGTGAACTCGCATGGGTTACGCTGAAGTCACGCCGGATTTACATTGGCATGATTCACGCCGCCACCTTTGAATTCCCCGGCACGGCAAATATCGTGATGATCCCGATGCTCAGCGGCTATCGCGATGCGCGCACGCTGAATCTGGCGATTGAGCACAACTATAGCCGCTGGTATCACGAACATGAGATCAGTTTCCTCTCCTCACCGAAAAGCGCCCTCGATTTTCGTAAAGTGCTGATGGTTGATCAGATTGAGAGCCTCTCCCTGTTCGACCCGGCCAGCGCCTCCGCGCTGGCTCTGGGCAAAAAACGTTATCAGCGCCGCCGTACGCCGTCTAATCGTCCCTGAGAGATGACGCTGAGGACGCAGCGGCCCGCCAGCGCCAGTTGCGTACCTCAGGCACATCTTCACCATACTCCCGCACCCAGGCGTGATGCGCAGCAAGACGCGCCTGCAGATCCTCCAGCAGATCCGGATGCTCTTCAGCCACGCCAGGCGCATGCAGCAGCGCAGCCTGCGCCAGATGATAGCGATCGAGCCCGTTCAGCACGGTCATATCAAAAGGCGTGGTGGTGGTGCCCTCTTCGTTGAATCCATGCACGTGAAAATTACGATGATTATTACGCTGATAAGTCAGCCGATGGATCAGCCCCGGATAGCCGTGGAACGCAAAGATAACCGGTTTGTCAGAGGTAAACAGACGCTCAAACTCCGCCTCGCTTTTACCATGCGGATGCTGCTCGTCACTTTGCAGCGCCATCAGATCAACAACGTTTACCACGCGCACGCGCAGCGACGGCAGTAACTCCCGCAGCAGATCGACCGCTGCCAGCGTTTCCATAGTCGGTACATCGCCTGCACACGCCATCACCACGTCAGGTTCATCCGTACAGCTGGCCCACTGCCAGATGCCCATGCCCGCTTCACAGTGCGCAATCGCGCTATCGATATCAAGCCACTGCGGTGAGGGCTGCTTGCCCGCTACGATGACATTGATGCGATCCCAGGTGCGCAGACAGTGATCGCCCGTCCAGAGCAAACAGTTGGCATCAGGCGGCAGCCAGACGCGCACTATGTCTGCCTTTTTGTTCACAACGTGATCGAGAAAACCAGGGTCCTGATGGCTGTAGCCGTTGTGATCCTGACGCCAGACGTGAGACGAAAGCAGATAATTCAGGGAAGAGACTGGCTGCCGCCACGGCAGTTTCCGCGACACTTTCAGCCATTTAGCGTGCTGGTTAAACATGGAGTCGACAATATGAATAAACGCTTCATAGCAGTTAAACAGGCCGTGACGCCCGGTAAGCAGATAGCCCTCCAGCCAGCCCTGACACTGATGCTCGCTCAGAATCTCCATCACGCGCCCGTCGCGTCCCAGCTGTTCATCCCACGGCTCCAGCGGCGCCATCCAGCTGCGGCTGGTGGCGTCAAATACCGGCGACAACCGGTTTGAAGCGGTTTCATCCGGACCAAACAGACGGAAATTATCGCTATTGAGGCGAAAAATTTCGCGCAGATAGAGGCCAAACTGATGCGTCGCTTCGCCCTGCTCTGCGCCCGGTGCGCTGAGCCCGAGCGCAAACTGCCGGATATCCGGCGTGACAAGCGGCCGCCGCAGCCGCCCGCCGTTGGCGTAAGGGGTCGCACTCATCCGTTTATCACCCGCCGGAGCCAGCGCCCGCAGCTCAGCGTTTAGACGTCCGCTGGCGTCAAACAGCGTTTCAGGCTGATAACTGCGCAGCCACGCTTCGAGGATCTGCCGATGCGCTTCATCCTCACGACATCCGGTGACCGGCACCTGGTGCGCACGCCAGAACCCTTCGACTCTCTTGCCATCAACCTCTTTGGGTCCTGTCCAGCCTTTCGGCGTGCGCAGCACAATCATCGGCCAGCGCGGTATCTCTTCACTATGGGCGCCACTGCGCGCCCGCTGCTGGATGGATGCGATAGTATCAAAAGCGCGATCCAGCGTAGCGGCCATCTCCTGATGCATGCGCTGCGGATCATCGCCACAGACAAAGAGCGGCTCATAGCCATACCCGCTGAAGAGCTGCTGCAAATCTTTGTCGCTGGTGCGCCCCAGCAGCGTCGGATTAGCGATCTTGTAGCCATTGAGGTGAAGAACAGGCAATACAGCCCCGTCACGCTGCGGATTAAGAAAATGGATCCCGTGCCAGCTGGCGGCCAGCGGACCGGTCTCTGCTTCACCGTCACCAATAACGCAGGGCACAATTAAGTTCGGATGATCGAATGCGGCGCCAAAAGCGTGTGAGAGCGAATAGCCCAGCTCTCCCCCTTCATTGATTGAGCCAGGCGTTTCAGGCGCCGCATGGCTCGGAATGCCGCCGGGAAAAGAGAATTGTTTGAACAGACGCTGCATACCCTGCTCATCGTCACTGACCTGGGGATAGATTTCACTATAGGTCCCCTCCAGCCAGCTATTGGCTACCATGCCGGGGCCGCCATGTCCGGGGCCGCAGACGTAAAGCAGGTCAGCGTTGCGCTGGCGAATAACGCGGTTGAGGTGGGCATAGATGAAATTGAGTCCGGGCGTGGTCCCCCAGTGTCCCAGCAATCTTGGTTTAATATGCTCAGGCAGCAGCGTTTCACGCAGCAGCGGATTCGCCATCAGGTAGATTTGGCCCACAGACAGGTAATTAGCTGCTCGCCAGTAGCGATCAAGCAGCTCCAGTTCAGCCGTGGTCACAGAGTCGGTCATCACCTCTTCTCCTCGTTACAGGGTAATAACTAACCTTAATCGAGAAAACAACATGCTGCGAATCAGTCCGCCGAAGATATTCAGCTGATGCTTCAATAAATTAATTGCTAACCGAAGCGCATGATTATATTTAAGCGATGCGGTAATTATCGCTGCGCTTAAATATAATAAATACTATAAAATCAAACTATGCAGATAATTCTTACAAGCAAATAATCAAACCGCCCCGCTTGCAGATTAAAGAAACGCGATTACTATTAAATACGCAGCTCGCACATGATTGGTTATTTAGATCATGTCATTATCAACTCATGAAGAGGAAATATACTATGACTCAACATCGAGGCGGTTCAGGTAATTTCGCAGATGACAAACAGCGGGCATCTGAAGCGGGTAAAAAAGGCGGACAGAATAGCGGCGGCAGTTTTAGCAATGACCGTGAAAAGGCGTCTGACGCTGGCAAAAAAGGGGGTCAGAGCGGCAATCGCGGCTCCTGACAGCTGATGTCAGGGATGAACCCTGCTGCGCAGGGATCGCGCGTTTAATGATTATTGCGCTTCAGAGGACGCTAATCCCGGCTGTCTGAAATCTCATATTAATGAATAAACTGCATGCGTTATTTGACGCCTGCCTGGCTGTTTATTACTGCACGGAGAATACTCATGAAAGTTGAATCTTTGCTCGACCTTTTTATTCACGATCTCTCAGATGTTTATAGTGCAGAAAAACAGATAACCCGCGCGCTGCCCAAAATGGCGCGTGCAGCTTCTGATGAAACGCTTAAAGCAGCATTTAAACAACATCTGGAAGAGACTCAGGGGCAAATTGAGCGCCTTGATCAGGCAGTGGAAGCACACGAAGAATTACGTATTAAACGCATGAAGTGCCATGCGCTGGAAGGTCTGGTAGAGGAAGCGCAGGAGCTTATCGACGCAACTGAAGCGGGCCCGGTGCGTGATGCTGGCCTGATAGGCGCGGCGCAGAAAGTTGAACACTACGAAATTGCCACTTACGGCACGCTGGTGGCCATGGCCAAAAAGCTGGGCCTCGATCAGGCCGCCAGTCTGCTCGCAGAAACGCTGGCTGAAGAAAAATCTACCGATGAAAAACTCACAACTATTGCGGAACAGCAGTAACGCACTATTACAAGGGCCAGCCCATTGGCCTGACTGTTAACACTGAGGTGAGCCATGTTTCGACACGTTAAAAAATTGCAGTATACCGTCAGGGTAAGTGAGCCTAATCCCGGACTGGCTAATCTGCTTCTGGAGCAGTTTGGCGGCCCGCAGGGCGAACTGGCAGCCGCCATGCGCTATTTTACCCAGGGCTTAGGAGATGACGATCTCGGACGCCGTGACATGCTGATGGACATTGCGACCGAAGAGCTGAGCCATCTTGAAATTATCGGTTCGCTGGTAGGCATGCTCAATAAAGGGGCCAAAGGCAAGCTAGCTGAAGGCACGGAAGCGGAGGGCGAACTTTATCGCTCTATTACCGGTGCAGGTAATGACAGTCATCTTACCTCTATTCTCTATGGTGGCGGCCCGCCGCTGACAAACTCAGGGGGCGTGCCATGGACCGCGGCGTATATCGATACTATCGGCGAAGTGACGGCGGATTTGCGCTCCAACATCGCCGCTGAGTCCCGCGCTAAGATTATTTATGAACGCCTGATTAATGTAACTGATGACGTTGGCGTAAAAGACGCGCTGGGCTTTCTGATGACGCGTGAAGCCGCCCACCAGCTCTCTTTTGAAAAGGCGCTCTACTCTATCCGTAATAACTTTCCGCCGGGTAAACTGCCGCCAATCGAAGAGTATGCGCATACCTATTTCAGTATGTCTGACGGGGATGATGTACGCGGCAGCTGGAATTCAGATGAGAATTTCAACTACGTCGCCGATCCGCAGCCTGCCGTGGATGGCGGTGATGGTCATGCCTCAGTGGTGCTCTCTGCGGATGAAGCGGCAGCGCTGAAGGCTATGGCCACCAGAACAGCCTCCAATCCTGATGTTAATCCGGAAACCGGTGCTGAACTGGGCAGTGAAAAGCCACAGACGTAACCCGTAAGGAGAGAACAATGCATCATAAACCTGTACAGCGTGCCCATGCAGGTTATCAGCCTGATAACGATGAGCCTGAACTGCCTGATGATGATGCGGGCAGTGCGCCAGAATCGGGTGATAAGCAGCCTGAATAAACATGACTCCTTCTGACCGCCTTCGGGCGGTTTTTTCATCATAAGAGCAATTTTTTTAACGGCCTGAGCCAGCCTGAGGAGCCACCTTAATAAGCGAGACGGTAAAAGCACGCTAATTAATACAGCAAACTCAGCACGTTAAAATTTTTATTTTTTATTCTGGCGTTTTTCTGATTCTGGTCTATGTTCCTTTAGTCAGATTAGTACCAATAATCACTATAAGAAGTTAAGGAACTTTTATGGATTTCGCTCGTTTTAAAACCCGTTTACAGCAATGGGAGCATTTGCACTTCACCAGCGTAGAATTACAGCAGCGCGATGGCAGATTTGAAATTTACGCTACTGCAGCAGAGCATCAGACGCTCAGCCAGCTCTTTATCTGCAATGCCAGTAATGAGTCTGCCGCGCAGGAAGAGATAAAACAGCTGCAAAGCTGGCTACAGAAAATTAAGTCCGGCAGAAGCAAGCGGCTGAATGCGCGCCCGGTTCGTCAGGTAACGGTAAATGTCCCTGGCACAGGTATCAGTCGTTAAACAACAGAACCTATTTCGCAGCGCTGACAATTCGCGTACAACTTTAAACTGAATGGCTTAAACAAAGCGCGCTACTTTCAATTAACTGTACACACAAGCCAAAAGTGTACAGGAAAGAGAGCAACGCCTGAGCCGGATCGAAGTGAAATGTAAAAAGCTCTTCATGGATTGAAGAGCAGAAAGCGTGGTCAGGCGTCGTCTGGCGTATAGCCAACGACAATTTCCAGCGTGCGACGCAGAACGTCAGCTTCAGCGCTGCCGCTGGTCGACTCCAGCGCCATAATCAGGTAAAGAATAATCGACTTGTTAGTCACTCGTCCCTCGGTGGCAAGGATGCTGCGTATTACGCCATCCAGCACCTGTGACTCATCGCTTAACGCATGGCCGGCATCGCGAAAATGCGCAGCCAGCTCATTATCAGGCAGCATATTGTATAAGTTTTGAAGGTCTGCCATTTTTCCGTCTCAAACTATTGAAGATAAGGCCGCAATATACCTTATCGGGCTGAATTAATGTTTACGGCTATTGCCGGATGACTGGTCGTTGCTAAACAGGGGATGAACGTTATCTTTTTCCGGTTCGTTTCGTTGTTGCTGACCAAGAGAAATGCTGGTCCGGACCTCTTTCAGGGCCATACTGATTGCTGTGCGATACTCTTCATCAGTGGCCTGCATCTGCATATTCTGCAGCTCTGCCATCAGTGCGTGGGTGTTAACGGGCCCGGAGCGCTGAAGCAGCGTCAGGGCGGCTTCACCGATGATTTCGTCTATACTCTTCTGGTGTTTGCTCATCTTCATAGTGAATCTCTGTTTGCCGCCACTTCAAAGGGAAGCACGACAGTAAAACAGCGCCACGCAGTGCGTGGCGCGATACAGCTCGTCACAGGTTATACATGAGGTAGTGCACTCTTCCCTGTTTACTTAGTCTGAATATAACCCGGTGGTCAATCTGGTATTAGCTTTCCCGCTCAAACAGTAAGCCGATAAGCTGATGATAGTGCTGCTCTTCTGCTGCTTCTGTTGCCAGTTCAAGGCGGCGCAGCAGCTTAGTGCAGATAGATTTGCGATTCAGATTGCGGCCTTCGCGCAGAATCTCCACGACAATTTGTCCCAGTGTTTCCTGCTGAGAAGGCAGCGATGCTTTACTGAAATAGTTGGCAATCGCCTCAACTGAGTTCGGAGCATATCCGTTCTGGCGCATAAGTGACTCCCGTAAATGTTAAAATTAACAATAAAAAAGTGGAAACCTAACCTGCTGTACAGGATTTCCAAAAAACTTGTACAAAGAATAATAAATGGCAGGGTAAGATTTTTTTGCAAAAAGTGCTATTGAAAGAGGGTTGAGATAACTTTACGCGTATCTTCAGGAAAGGAAATCAGTGAGGAGTGGGCTCATCGCCGCTACAGGCTGACGATGAGCAGGGGGCTTAATGGCGGCGTGCACTGTTGCCGGAGCCGGCAACGGTAACGCTGTCCGCTCGCTCTGACAGCGCTTTTAACGGCGAATCAGAACGACGGTCAGCCTGCTCTGTAGAGCGATGATCCAGCAGCCACTGCTGCGCCTTATGGATCTGTCTGTCACGCGCCGCATCTGTTTCGCGACAAGCCATCTGGTGCAGTTCAGCCGTCAGGGATGCCAGAGTCACATCTGCACGTCGCATCATTAATGCCCAGGCGGCTTCCCCAATAACCGGATACTCATTTTTCATACTTTACCTCCTGAGAATGTGAGCTTGCGCCAGGTTCTCAGGTTTTAGTATAGACCACTACTGGCAAATGTCGTCCGTTATGACTACACGCCTGACGGCATTACGCCACACGATATTTAACTTTTTGTCAGGTCTGTTATTTATCGCCCTGCCCTTACCCCGCTACGCTTATTCCCCCATGAAAAAGCGTAATTATCTAAACCACAGAAACCCGCCAGCTTAATAAGCATGGATTTCGATTTAACCCGCCACGCTTAATATCGCCTGCTACCACATCAATATTAACCAGATAAAAAAGAGCCACCATCTATAATAATCATCATCAGGTAACGCTTATTTAAGCGAAGCGTGGATAATCGACCACTAAATAATAAATCGGGATGCATATATGGATCGGGAATTAATCGAAACGGCAACTATTCTGGGCGATCTTCTGCTTGAACGAAAACTGACTGTCACCACCGCAGAATCCTGTACTTCAGGCTGGGTCGGCTCTACCCTCGCGGCCGTCAGCCAGAGCAGTCAGTTTTACAGCAGCGGCTTTATCACTTACACCAATCGGGCGAAACACCGAATACTGAACGTCAGTGAAGAGACGCTGGCACGTGACAGCGCCGTCAGCGAAGCCGCAGTACGTGAAATGGCCGCAGGCGCGAAAGCGCTTTCCGGCGACGATAGCAGCATTGCAGTGAGCGGTTATGCCGGACCAGACGGCGGTGAGGATGGTACACCAGCCGGTACCGTCTGGTTTGCCTGGGGCTTGCCTGATGGCACTCTTCAGACCTGTTGTCAGCGTTTTTCCGGCGAAAGCGAAGAAGTAGTCCGGCAGGCAACAAAATATAGTCTCGAGCAGCTGACGGCACGACTCTGCGCTCTGTTCAGCCAGTCCGCCCCGGACAGCTGAGTGCGTTTTACCTGAACAGCCTGTGCGGTCTGCGATTATCGGGTTGAATTCCGCCCCGTTCACCCGCACTCTTAAGCTTTCGACCTGACAGGAGTAAATGTAATGGCAACCGAATATGCGATCGTTGCGGGCGGCTGTTTCTGGTGTACTGAAGCCGTTTTTAAAGATGTAATTGGTGTTGAATCGGTTGAAAGCGGCTATACCGGCGGCCAGCGCCCCGATCCGACTTATGAGCAGGTATGCAGCGGGGCAACCGGTCATGCTGAAGCTATCCGCATCGGGTTTGATCCGGCGCAGATAAGCTACGGCGATCTGCTGGATATCAGTTTTGCCACGCACGATCCTACCCAGCTTAACCGTCAGGGAAATGATATCGGAACGCAGTACCGCTCAGCCATTTTCCCTGCTAATGCTGAACAGGAAGCAGAAGCGATTGCAGCCATTGCGCGCGCGCAGGAAGATCATGACGTGCCGGTAGTGACAACCGTAGAACCGCTCAAAACCTGGTATCCGGCGGAAGCCTACCATCAGGACTACTGGGAAGGTGCGGGACAGCGCAACGGCTACTGCATGGCAGTTATCCCGCCTAAACTGCAGAAGCTGCGTAAAAGCTTCGCCAGTCGTGTGAAGACCGCTTAAGTTCTGCATACCCTCTTATCTGCAGGCCATTATTCAGCGTGGCCTGTTATATTTTCCGCAACCGCGCCGCCATTATCCGTCATAATAGGTTCCTTTTCCGCTAAGTGAACGCCACCATGACGCCTTCAGTCCCTGCTACGCCGATGCGCCGGCGGACGATGAAACTTAATACGCTGGTCACGCTGATGCTGAGCGCCGTGATTGTTCTGGTGCTGTGTACCGTGCATATGTTCTATTTCTTTCAGATCGGTGCCTCTACCCGGTCACAGCTGGAAGATAAAGCGATGGCCGTCGCCCGTACGCTGGCCACCTCGCCAGATGTTCAGCGGGCGCTGCTGCTCTCCCCCGCTGAAGCTCATCTGCAGCCGGTCGCAAAAGCGGTTGAGACCAGTAATAACCTGCTGTTTATCACCATCACTAATATGGCGGGCATACGCTACTCCCATCGCAATCCGGAACTGGTTGGTCAGCATTTCATCGGCAACGATATTCAGCCTGCGCTGCGCGGTCAGGAAAATGTTTCTGTCAACCAGGGGTCACTGGTTCGGGCACTGCGTGTTTTTACCCCGGTGTTCAATGCACAGCATCAGCAGATTGGGGTGGTGGCTATCGGTATTTCACTGGATGCCGTTACCGATCAGATTAACCAGAGCCGCTGGATCATTCTGTGGACTATCCTGATCGGCGCGCTGGCGGGGGCGCTGGGTACGCTGATTCTGGTGCGCGTGCTGAAACGTATTCTGTTCGGGCTGGAACCCTATGAAATTTCTACCCTGTTTGAGCAGCGTCAGGCCATCCTCAATTCAGTCAAAGAGGGCGTGGTGGCGATGGACGATCGGCATGAAGTGACGCTGATTAATCAGGCTGCCTGCCATCTGCTGAGTGACGCAGCGCAGGCGCAGCGTGCGCCTGACGAAAGCTGGCGCGCTGACACCGCCGCGGTCGAACCGCAGCTGCGCAGCGTATTGCAGAGCGGACGAGCGCGGCGCGATGAGGAGATCAACGTGAATGGCCGACTGCTGCTGACCAATACCGTTCCGGTACGCACGGCGGAGCGGATTATTGGCGCGGTCTGTACGTTCAGGGATAAAACGGAAATCAGCCAGCTGATGCAGCGCTTAAGCGGCATGGTAAACTATGTCGATGCCCTGCGTGAACGCTCGCACGAGTTTATGAACAAGCTGCATGTGATCCTCGGCCTGCTGCATATGAAAAACTATGCGCAGGTTGAAGCGTATATCCTGAAAACCGCCAATAACTATCAGACAGAGATTGGCTTTTTGCTGGATAAGATCAAATCCCCGGTGATTGCGGGGATCCTGTTAAGTAAAATCAATCGCGCCTCAGACTGCGGTCACCGGCTCACTATCAGCGATGCCAGCTACCTGCCAGACAGCGGCAGCGAAGTGCAGATGGCGGCGCTGATTACCGTAACCGGCAATCTGGTAGAGAACGCGCTTGATGCGCTGCGGGAGCAGACTGAAGGAGAGATCCATCTGATGCTCCATTATCAAAACGGCTGGCTGACCTGCGAAGTGAGCGACGACGGGCCGGGCATTGATGCAGCGCATCTGGCGACCATTTTTGATAAAGGTTTCTCTACCAAAGGTGAGAACCGCGGAGTCGGACTGTTTCTGCTTAAGCAGCAGGTGGAAAGCCTTGGCGGCAGCGTCAGCGCAGAGTCTGAGCCCGGCGTATTCACGCAATTTTTGGTCCAGCTACCCTGGGATAAAGGAAATTAAACCGCATGATTAATGTTTTAGTGGTTGACGATGATGCCATGGTTGCCGAACTCAACCGCAGTTTTATCGGTCAGGTACCCGGTTTTCACTGCTGTGGTACGGCGGCAACGCTGCAGCAGGCGCGCGATTTTTTATTCAACAGCGATACGCCGATCGATCTGCTGCTGCTGGATATCTATATGCAGCAGGAGAATGGCCTGGAGCTGCTGCCTGAGCTGCGGAAAGCGCAAAGCCCGACAGAGGTGATTATTATCTCCTCCGCGGCCGATGCAGAAAATATCAAAACATCGCTGCACTACGGAGTAGTCGATTACCTTATTAAGCCGTTTCAGTTTCCGCGTTTTGAAGAGGCGCTGACCAGCTGGCAGCAGAAAAAATCGCTGATGGATAATCATCAGCACTATCAGCAGGCTGACGTCGATCTGCTGATCCACGGCAATCCGGCGACGCATCACGATAATAAGCGTCTGCCCAAAGGCCTGACGCCACAAACGCTGCGCACGCTCTGTCAGTGGATAGATGCGCACCCCGCGCAGGAATTCTCCACCGATGAGCTGGCTGCCGAGGTGAATATTTCACGCGTTTCCTGCCGCAAATACCTCATCTGGCTGGCGCAGATCAATATTCTGTTTACCAGCATTCATTATGGCGCCACCGGACGTCCGGTCTATCGCTATCGTCTGCAGCCGGAATATCGCTCGCTGCTGCAGCAATATTGTCAGTAGTGCAGTTTCCACGTGGTATCAGCTGGCCGGAATCGGTAGTGACGCGGTGACGAGCAGACGATCTGCCGATCGCGGGTGACAAAAATGGCATCGATGTCGGACTGGCTGGCGATCCAGTTCAGTCCCTGTTCTGTGCCCATGCCATACAGCAGCGTGGTATAGATGTCGCCATCCAGCGATCGGTCACTTATCACCGTTACGCTTAACAGTTCATTATCCAGCGGATAGCCGGTACGCGGGTCAAAAATATGGTGCCAGCAGCGCCCCTGCTGTTCAAAATAACGCTCATAGATCCCGGACGTGACGACTGATTTCTCCCGCACCTCGATTACGCCAAGCAAAGCGTTATCATCAGCAAAGGGCTTTTTCAGGCCAATTTGCCACCCCTGCGGTTCATGCGGGGGCGCGCCCAGCGTCTGCACATTGCCGCCAAGATTGATCAGCGCCTGCGTCACTCCCTGCTGACGCAGCCACTGCTGGACCCGATCGGCAATATAGCCTTTGGCTATGGCACCGAGATCGATCTCCATACCGCGCTGCGGCAGATAAACCGACTGCGCCGCGGCGTCCAGCACGACCTGATGCGGGTTGGTAAGAGGCAACAGCGCGGTGATGTCAGCGGCTGCGGGCACGCTGTTGCCCTGAAAACCAATTTTCCAGCGCTTAACTATCGGACCAATGGCGAAGTTGAACGCGCTTTCCGGCAGCGTGCTGACCGTATGGGCCACCTGAATCAGATTAAACACTGCGGGACTGACCGCCACCGGCCGCTCGCCGGCAGCATGGTTAATCGCCATAACCTCTGACTGCACCCGGTTGACGGTAAACAGATTCTCCTGCTGTGCAATCAGGCGAAACACCTGCTGTGCCAGCGCGGCATTATTTTCAAAGAGTTTCAGCAGCACAGGCGATCCCATCTGAACGGCTGAATAGCTGTAGACACCTGCCTCGTTAGCCATAATTGCCTCATTACTACCGGCGCCCGCGCAGACGGACACCGGTGCAGGTTAATTACCTAAGGCGAGTTTAGCGGCGTTATGCCCCGCTTTGATACCAAAGATGATGATATCCGCTACGGCATTCCCGCCGATGCGGTTGGCGCCGTGAATACCGCCGACCACTTCCCCGGCAGCCCAGGCACCGGTGATCGGCTGATTCTGCGCATCCAGCACTGCGGTTTCCGTGTTGATGGTGACGCCACCCATAGTGTGGTGAACGCCAGGCGCTACGCGAATAGCGTAATAAGGCCCCTGATTAAGCGGATGGCGCAGCGCCGTTTTACGGCCAAAATCTTCGTCATGCTGGTTAATCACACACTCATTGTAGCGACCCAGCGTACTCTGCAGTGATTCCTGGTCCATATTGAGCTTAACCGCCAGCTCGTGCGGCGTAGGTGCGCTGATGACAAATCCTTTGGCGATATATTCGTCAGCGGCTTTGTTATTACGGCGCACCTGCTCATCGAAGATGATCCAGGCACTTTTCTCCGGCAGCGCAATAATCTCCGCCGAGACTTTATCGCGCGTCTCCATTTCGTTATAGAAGCGCTTGCCCGCCTGGCTTACCAGAATTGCCCCGCCGCCGCGCATCGCTTCTGAAATCAGATAAGAGGTGGTCTGTTCAACCGTGGGATGGATCTGAATCTCGCCCATATCAACCGTACCGGCGCCAATATGCTGCAGCATCGCGATGCCGCTGCCGGTGGCTCCGGCGTGGTTGGTCGTGACAAAGCCATCCAGTTCCGGACGATACTTCACTACCATCTCCCGGTTGGCGCTGAAGCCACCGGTGGCGACAATCACACTTTTTGCGTTGAGAATGCGGCTGTCGTTATATTCATCTACCACCTTAACCCCGGTAACCACGCCGTTTTCACAGAGGATTTCAGCAACTGAGGTCTCAAGCAGCACCTCAATATTGCGCTGATTAACATTTTTCACCAGCCCGCTGATCAGGAAGCCGCCTACCGCTGAGCGATCTTCAGGCCGGTGCGTACGGTCAATGCTCATCCCACCCGTGATGGTGATATCGCTAAGCTCAATCTGCTTCGCTGCCAGCCACTCGATGGCTTCCGGCGCGCGTTCGACAAACTCATGCAGCAGCTGCGGATTATTTTTACCTTTACCGCCTTTCAGCGTCTCTTCATAAAACAGCGCTTTGCTGTCTTCAATGCCTTTCAGCTTCTGATAGCGCGTCTCGGCGGCGTTCATCCCCACTGACGCCTTAATGGTATTCCCGCCAATGGTGGGCATTTTTTCAATCAGTACCACGCGGGCGCCGTCGTCGTGCGCCTGAATAGCCGCCGCGAGACCTGCGCCACCGGTGCCGATGACCACAACGTCGTAATTGACCGGCGCGTTCGGGTTGCCCCCTTCCTCAATCACATACTCTTTGCTGGAGGTCGCCAGCGCACGCGACACCGCTTTTTTCAGCGCCTCGCTTTGCGTAGTGGCCCCGGTCACCGCATCAACGTGCGGACTGTTTGCAACCAGAATGCGCTCGCGCAGGCTTTCAAACGTACTGGTGAAGTCAACATCCAGCGCCGGATCCGGCACCAGTTCAATGTCAGTGATGCGATCGGTATCCAGCGTGACGTTGATTTTCAGCTTCAGCGCTTCCGCCTCTACCTTCGCCTGATACACCCCGGCTTTATATTTGCGATGGCCGTCGCTGACGTCGCGGATCATGGCGTCCACCAGCGAGAAGCGCCAGAGCGGCTCCGGAATTGTCAGCTCCTCGCGTTTGCTACTGTCGATGTAGAGTTCAAGGTGCTCATTGTTAATAATGCGGTCCGCCCAGTTGGGCCAGGCGATACAGGCTTTCCCGACGGCAACCAGATCGAAGCCGGACTCCAGCGCCAGCTCGGCATCCGCTTTATTCACCACGCCGCCGACGCCAATCACCGGAATGCGGGCCAGCTGCGCTGAACGCTGCGCAATGTATTTGGTAATCAGAGGCGTGGGGTCGCTGGTGTCAACAATGGAAGGACGCAGCAGCTGACCGACGGAGAAGTGCACATAATCAAGGCCGCGCGCGGCGAGCTTCTCCAGCAGATAGAGGGTGTCATCCCAGCGAATACCGGGCACCTCAATCTCTTCCGGTGAAAAGCGATAGCCGATAATAAAGTCTGCGGCAGCGAAGCGATCGGCCATCTGATGCGTGATTTCCAGAACCTCCAGCGGAAAGCGCGCCCGGTTATCGCGACTGCCGCCCCATTTGTCACTGCGCTGGTTGGAGTTGGGCGAATAGAACTGCTGAATCAGATAGGTATTGGCACCGTGAATTTCCACGCCATCAAAACCCGCTTTGATGGCACGGTTCACCGCATCACCAAACTTTTTGATCATGACATCGACTTCATCTGCGGTCAGCGCCTGCGGTGTGGTGGCCCCTTCGCGCGGTGCGGCAATGGCGCTGGGCGCGACAGGCGTTTTCCCGCCAATCAGCGCCGGCTCAACCATGCGGCCACCGTGGTAAATCTGCAGGATAGCTTTAGAACCCTGAGATTTGATCGCGTGGGCTATTCTGGCCAGTCCCGGGATCTTGTTGTCGCTGTCGATGGCGATAGCGCCAGGAAATGCCGGACCACGATTATCGATAAACGCACACTCTACGATGACGGTGCCGATTGTGCCGGCACGCACCCGATAGTAGTCAACCAAATCGCTGGTGACGCCACCGTCGTAATAGCCGGTACAGGTTGTCATGGGTGCCATCACCAGACGGTTTTTCAGCACGGCACCTTTAGGCAGGGTAAGGGGTTTCAGCAGCGGGGTAAGCGTGTTCATGATAAGCGACTCCGAAAATCAAAAATGAAATTCAATTCCTGGCAGTGTGACCGGTTAAATAATTAAAGTGGTCCGACTTCATGCTGTAAATATAACATTTAATTTAGTTACATAACTTATATCATTAGTTATATAAATTACCGATAAGGAAAGCCTGTTTTCAGCAGGGAAGGAGCGTAACGCGTTCCGCTAAGTTTCGTTCAAAAGTTGATTAAAATCAAAGTTAATTCAATTCACAAAAATAAACTTTATATTTCATAAGGTTAAAATTGAAATAGCTGTCAGGGATCGGAAAAAAAACGCGTCTCACCCTGCATGATATCGTTAGTGCTGCTCTGAATAATCGTCATAACACCCTGAAAATAACGCAGATAAAAATAAGCGCTTTATTTTATTGATCTGGATCAAAATAGGTATTTTAATTAATCGCAACATAGCGGCATAAATTAGATAATTCGCGAAACAAAATTGCTTTCTGCTTTAACGCAAGCGTCACGAACTTCCTGTACTGATGCCGCAAAATGGCTCATCCAGGTATAAAGGCGTCGGTACTGATATCGCATTCTTCTCAACGTGCAGACAAAAACTATGAACCTATCAACGCAATCGCATGAACCCACCAAAGTGCCGCCTGCGGCACCGGGTAAAAAAAATCGCCTGCTGATGCTCTGCCTGCCGGTACTGGTTGCACTCCTGTTGCTGCTGGTGCCGACGCCTGCCGGACTGGAGCCCTACGCCTGGCACTTCTTCGCCATCTTTGTCGGTGTGATCGTCGGCCTGATTTTTGAGCCGCTGCCGGGCGCCGTGATTGGGCTTACCGGTGTGGTGGTCATCGCGCTGTTTAGCCAGTGGGTGCTGTTTAGCCCGGCAGAGCTGGCCGACCCGGCATTCAAAACGGCAGCGCAGTCGTTCAAATGGGCAGTCAGCGGCTTCGGCAACTCTACGGTCTGGCTGATTTTTGGCGCCTTTATGTTTGCAGCCGGCTACGATAAAACGCAGTTTGGCCGCCGGCTGGCGCTGATTCTGGTGAAATATCTTGGTCGCCGCAGTCTGACGCTGGGCTACGCGATTACTTTCGCTGACCTGCTGCTGGCGCCGTTTACGCCGTCTAACACTGCCCGCAGCGGCGGGACTATCTACCCGATTATTGCTAACCTGCCGCCGCTCTATGGCTCTAAGCCTAATGACCCCAGCGCCCGCAAAATCGGCTCTTATCTGATGTGGGTGGCGATTACCGCAGCCTGTATCACCAGCTCGATGTTTCTCTCTGCGCTGGCCCCTAACCTGCTTGCGCTGGCCCTGGTTAAGAGCGTTATTGGTTTCGATATCAGCTGGGGTATGTGGTTCCTCGCTTTCCTGCCGCTGGGGATCCTGCTGATTCTCACCATGCCGCTGCTGGCTTACTGGCTCTATCCGCCGGAAGTCAAAGTCAATGATGAGGTACCGCGCTGGGCGACCGCCGAGCTGGAAAAGCTGGGCCGCCTGTCGCGCAATGAGATCCTGCTGCTGCTGTTTGTCGTCGCGGCGCTGATGATGTGGATTTTCGCAACGGCATGGATCGAGCCCGCTATGGCCGCGCTGCTGGTGATTGTGCTGATGCTCTGGACCGGCGTACTTAACTGGAATGATATCACCAGCAATAAAGCTGCCTGGAACACCTTTGCCTGGTTTGCCACGCTGGTTGCGCTGGCCGATGGTCTGGCGCGCGTCGGTTTTATTGCCTGGCTGGGCAAAGAGGGGGCGGTACTGCTACAGGGTTACGATCCTCAGGTCTCCGCAGTGGTGCTGCTGATTGCCTTTTATCTGCTGCACTATCTGTTTGCCAGCACCACGGCGCATACCACCGCCCTGCTGCCCGCCATGCTGACTATCGCCGCCTCAATTCCAGGCATTAATATGCCGGTGTTCTGCCTGATGATGTGTACCTCGCTGGGTGTGATGGGCATTATCACCCCTTACGGTACCGGCCCAAGCCCTATCTATTACGGCAGCGGCTATCTGCCGACCAAAGATTACTGGCGGCTTGGCACCATCTTTGGCGCTCTCTTCCTGGTGGCGCTGATGGTTATCGCTTATCCCTGGATGGTCATGATGTTCTGATGATGTTGCTTTGATGTTAAAAAACGCAGCCGCGTCAGCCTGTTTCAGTGTTACTATGCTCGCCAGTCAGCTCCTGATACGGGCTGGCGAGAGAAAATAGCACCACAGATCGCCTAATTTGCGCCCGCCGCGCAGGCGGGCAACACGAAGCTAAGTGAGCCAACATGTCGAACAAACCCTTCTATTACCAGAACCCCTTTCCTCTCGCCAAAGATGATACTGAATATTACCTGCTGAGCCGCGAGCACGTTTCGGTCGCCAGCTTTGAGGGCGAGGAGGTGCTGAAAGTCGCACCTGAAGCGCTGACGCTGCTGGCTCAGCAGACGTTTCATGACGCCTCTTTTATGCTGCGCGCCTCACACCAGCAGCAGGTTGCCGCTATTCTGGCGGATGATGAAGCGAGTCAGAATGACAAGTATGTTGCGCTGCAGTTTCTGCGTAACTCAGAAATCGCTGCCAAAGGCGTACTGCCAACCTGCCAGGATACCGGCACCGCAATTATCATGGGTAAAAAAGGCCAGCGCGTCTGGACCGGCGGCGGCGATGAAGCGGCGCTGTCGCAGGGCGTTTATAACACCTATATCGAAGATAATCTGCGCTATTCGCAGAACGCCCCGCTGGATATGTATAAAGAGGTCAATACCGGCACCAACCTGCCGGCCCAGATCGATCTCTACAGCGTGGATGGCGATGAGTATAAGTTCCTCTGCATCGCTAAAGGCGGTGGTTCAGCGAACAAGACCTACCTCTATCAGGAAACCAAAGCGTTAATCACGCCAGCAAAATTAAAAAACTACCTGATTGATAAAATGATGTCGCTCGGCACCGCTGCCTGTCCGCCCTACCATATTGCATTTGTGATCGGTGGCACCTCTGCGGAGAGCACGCTAAAAACGGTTAAGCTCGCCTCAACGCACTACTATGACTCTCTGCCAACGGAAGGCAACGAGCACGGTCAGGCGTTTCGCGATACCGCACTGGAGCAGGAGCTGCTGGAAGCGTCGCAGCAGCTCGGACTGGGCGCGCAGTTTGGCGGCAAATATTTTGCTCACGACATTCGCGTCGTCAGACTGCCGCGTCACGGTGCCTCCTGCCCGGTAGGCATGGGCGTCTCCTGTTCTGCTGACCGTAACATCAAAGCTAAAATCAACCGTGATGGTATCTGGATTGAGAAGCTGGAAGATAATCCGGGACGCTATATTCCGGAAGCGCTGCGCCAGCAGGGCGAAGGCGAAGTGGTACAGGTAGATCTTAATCGCCCGATGCAGGATATTCTGGCCCAGCTCTCCGCTTATCCGGTGGCTACCCGCCTGTCGCTGAACGGCACCATTATTGTGGCGCGCGACATCGCCCACGCCAAGCTTAAAGAGCGTATCGATAATGGCGAAGGGCTGCCGCAATACATCAAAGATCATCCGGTCTACTATGCCGGTCCGGCCAAAACGCCGGAAGGACACGCGTCCGGGTCACTTGGCCCTACCACCGCGGGCCGGATGGATTCCTATGTTGATCTGCTGCAGTCACACGGCGGCAGCATGGTGATGCTGGCCAAAGGTAACCGCAGCAAACAGGTGACTGACGCCTGCCATAAACATGGCGGATTCTACCTGGGCAGTATTGGTGGCCCGGCAGCGGTACTGGCGCAGCAGAGTATTAAAAGCCTTGAGTGCGTTGAGTATGCCGAACTGGGCATGGAAGCGATCTGGAAGATTGAAGTGGAAAATTTCCCGGCGTTTATTCTGGTCGATGACAAAGGTAACGATTTCTTCCAGCAGATCCACAATCAGTGCTCTGCCTGCGTAAAGTAGAGCGCTGAAGCAGACCCTGTAAAAAATCCGCGGCACCAGGCTGCGGATTTTTTTATTACTCTGAGAGCACTTTCTTATGCGCGCAGCGACATTTCCCGTGTGGCGTCGCGTTCGGCACTCTGCTGGCGCGCGTGCTGCAACGCATCATAAGCGGGCAGATTGACGCTGATAATATCCTGTTCGACCGCATCCAGCACCTCATCGTGCTGCTCCATATAGTCATATCCTGCGTTCATGATCTCTCCTTTGCGCAGAGGCGTTTCTCATATCCTGTCCTGCAAAGATGACAGGTGTATGAAAATATAGCCTCTGCAGCGACCGCCGGTACGAAAATCAGAAGAACCCGAGCGGCTGTGTGCTGTAGCTCACCAGCAGATTTTTAGTTTGCTGATAGTGATCCAGCATCATTTTATGCGTCTCCCGCCCGATGCCCGATTTCTTATAGCCGCCAAACGCAGCGTGAGCCGGATAGAGATGGTAGCAGTTAGTCCAGACGCGTCCGGCTTTAATTGCTCTCCCCATACGGTATGCGCGGTTAATATCCCGCGTCCAGACGCCAGCACCAAGCCCGTATATCGAATCATTGGCGATGGCCAGCGCCTCCGCTTCATCTTTAAACGTCAGTATGCCGACCACCGGTCCGAAAATCTCTTCCTGAAATACGCGCATGCTGTTGTTGCCTTTCAGCAGCGTGGGCTGAATGTAGTAGCCGCCGCTGAAGGCCTCACCAATCTGCTCGACGTTACCACCGTGCAGCACTTCCGCCCCCTCCTGCTGCGCAATCTCAAGATAAGAGAGGATCTTATCAAACTGCTGCTGCGACGCCTGAGCGCCAATCATGGTTTCCGTATCCAGCGGATCGCCACGTTTAATGGTTTTGATGCGCTTCATTACGGCCGCCATAAAGGGCTCAAAAATCGATTCCTGCACCAGCGCGCGTGACGGACAGGTACAGACCTCACCCTGGTTCAGGAAGCCGAGCACAACACCCTCTGCCGCTTTCTCAATAAAGCTCTCTTCCGCCTGCATGATATCTTCGAAAAAGATATTTGGTGATTTTCCGCCCAGCTCCACCGTGGACGGGATCAGGCTTTTTGCCGCCAGCTCCAGAATATGGCCGCCGGTCGCTGTTGAGCCGGTAAACGCGATTTTGGCAATGCCCGGATGCGATGCCAGCGCTTCGCCCGCCTCTTTGCCGTAGCCGTGCACCACGTTAATGACGCCGGGCGGGACCAGATCTTTGATCAACTCAACAAACAGCGTGATGGAAAGCGGCGTCTGCTCGGCTGGTTTTAGCACCACGCAGTTGCCTGCGCCCAGCGCCGGAGCCAGCTTCCAGGCGGCCATTAACAGCGGGAAGTTCCACGGAATGATCTGCCCCACCACGCCCAGCGGTTCATGGAAGTGATAGGCGGCCGTGAACTCATCGATTTCAGCGGCGCTGCCTTCCTGCGCCCGGACACAGCCGGCAAAATAGCGGAAATGATCCACCGCCAGCGGCAGGTCAGCGGCCAGCGTTTCGCGTACCGGCTTGCCGTTATCCCAGGTTTCATTAACGGCGATATATTCCAGATTCTGCTCCAGGCGGTCAGCAATCTTCAGTAACACCAGCGAGCGCGCCTGCGGTGAAGTCTTGCCCCACTGCTCTGCCGCCGCCTGAGCCGCCGCGACCGCATTATCAACATCTGCCCGATCGGAACGCGGGAATTCGCCGATTGCGCTGCCGTTAACCGGTGAGGTGTTGGTAAAATAGTGACCGTTAACCGGCGCAGTAAACTCGCCGTTGATAAAGTTGCCATACTGCGATTGCAGAGTGATCAGAGAACCCTGTTCTCCCGGAGCAGCGTAACGCATGGTATTTCCCCTTACAGAGCGAATGGAAGTTAACAACTTTTAAACTGTTGATTAACATTGCGCGATCGTTTTTAGCCTGTCAGGTCTGCAGACGGGAAACTGTGAGCCGGCGCGGGAAATCGGTGTTAAAGCGGGACAGAATTGCTTGTGCCGGAATGTTCTGAGTTTGGCTTTTTTGCCGCGCTAAAGCGAAACCTGAGCGTTATCTGTGGTCAATACCCTGCAGACCACAGATTCAGGAGAGAAAGATGCTGGCTTCAGCCATGATGCTAATGCGGGCCAAAGCGAACTTTGTACAGCAGTTTATTCGCGATCCGCGCACAATCGGCAGCGTCACCCCTTCATCAGCGGCGTTATGCCGCTGTATGTGCAATGCGGTAGAGTGGGATAGCAGCCTGCGGGTGGCTGAACTGGGCGCCGGTGATGGCGTGCTGACCCGCCAGCTGCTGTCACGGATGGTACCGGCCGCGCAGCTTGACGTGTTTGAAATTAATCCGCAGCTGGCAGCAGAACTTCGTCAGTGGCACGATCCGCGCATGCGGGTTCAGGCACACTCAGCGGAGCTGCTGCAGGGTGAGTATGACGCTATATTTTCCGGCCTGCCGCTGCTGTCGCTGCCTGCGGCCACGCGTCATACCATTCTGAGCGCGGTACATAAGGCGCTGGCGCCCCAGGGCGTATTTGTCCAGTTTCAGTACACCTCGCTCACCCGGCACGATCTGTCGCGCTATTTTGTCTGGCAGCGGCAGCGGGTGCTGAAAAACATGCCGCCCGCCTGGGTCTATCGCTGTCAGCGTTGCGACGCTTCCTGATCCCGGGGCCGTACCTGCTGCCAGAAGCGCTGCAGCAGCGTACGCGCCCAGTCAGTATCACCCATTACCGCGCTATCCGGCTGTACGTCAGCCGGTGTACAGGCCGTCATGATCTCGCGACTAAACTCCGGATGAAACTGAACGGAAAATGCCTGCGGCGAGTAGCGTAACACCTGACACGCATCCAGCGCTGAGCGCGCCAGAACCGTGGCCTGCGGCGGCGGAGCCAGTACCGACTGCCGGTGCGACAGCCAGGCGGAAAAGTGCGCCGGCAGCCCGTTCAGCCAGGCATCCGAAGCGGTCCGCGTGACGGTCTGCAGCCCGCGCTCCCAGCCGCGGGGATTATCACCCACCTCCCCCCCCAGCGCATACGCCATCAGCTGATGGCCGTAGCAGACGCCAAGCAGCGGCAGCTGCGCCTCCATTGCGCCGCGTATCCAGGCCGCAGTGCGCTCACTCCATCCGGCGTGATCGGTTACCATCGCCCAGGATCCGCTTAGGATCGCCCCGCTAATCTCCTGCCAGCCGGGAAGCGCGTCACCCCGGTGCGGACGCACGATAATATAGTCATCCGCCTGCAGCTGCAGCGCGTCAATAAACCACGCAGGCTGTTCGCCAATTTTCGCCACCACCTGGGGGGGCGGAACTTCAAGCTGTATTAATGCCAGGGGTAAGGTATAACGCTCCGTCATTGCCGGCAGGCTCCTCTGCTGCGTCCGCTGTTAAGCGCTACTGTGACAGCAATTGCCAGCCGTGTCTTATGTTATTCCGCAACATGCTTATGCAGAAGCTGATGTCAGAATAGCGCCCGGATAATAGTATGTTGTAATTATATAGCGGCGCTTTTGCTGTTGAGTGCTAAACCGCCGGGTTGGTATGTCCTGTGTGGCAGGCTTCATGCCATTATTAAGCGTAAGTTCATTTTTCTGTGAAGGATAACAGCGTGGCCGTACGGCATTTTTTTCTGATTCTGTTTGTGATTTCGATCTGGGCGTTTAACAACGTGGCGGTTAAATGGGGCCTTCTGGAGCTGCCGCCGCTGTTTCTGACGTGGATGCGTTTTGTCGTGGTCGCTCTGATCCTGGTGCCCTTTTGTCGTATTACGCGCGCGCAGCTGCCGTGGCTCATCACCCTCGCGTTTACCTTTGGCTTTATGCATTTCTCGCTGCTGTTTGTCGGCATGCGCTATACCGATGCCGGTACGGCGGCTATCGTTGTACAGCTGGGCACACCCATTGCGATGCTGCTGGCGATGGCGATCCTGAAAGAGAAACTGCGGCTGGTGCAGCTGTGCGGCATTGCTATCTCTCTGAGCGGCGTGGCCGTGCTCTCCGGCAGCCCGACTATCCCCGCCTGGTGGGTACTCTGTATCCTGCTCTGCAGCGCGTTTGGCTGGGCGGTCAGCAACATGATTGTTAAAAAGTCGCCGCCCATTAGTCCGCTGACGCTGACCGGCTGGATCTCATTCCTCGCCGTGCCGCTGGTTGGCGCTGCCTCATGGCTGACAGAGTCGAATCAGTTCAGCGCCCTGCAGGCGGCGGGCTGGCACGGCTGGTTCGGCATTCTTTACAGCGCTATCGCCTCTTCGATTGTTGCCTATACGCTGTGGTACGCCCTGCTGAAAAAATATAATGTTAATCTGATCATGCCCTATTCGCTGCTGACGCCGGTGCTGGCTGTCATCATGGGCGTGACGGTGCTGGACGACAGCATGAACAGTTTCAAAGTATTTGGCGCATCGCTGGTGGTGCTGGGCACCGCCATTGCCGTGCTTAACCTGCGCAATCTGCGCATGCACGCACGTTTTCCGCGTCTGCGCCGGCGTTAGTCTCTCTTCGCTTAGTCTGGATCGGCCGGAGTCTGCAGGCTTTAGCCGCACGTCACTGCTTTTGTGCAGCTGCAGCGAACGCCTCCGGCAGCGCCCCCCTGCGCGGAACGATTACGCCTGCGGCGTATCGTCTTCGCTCAGCTCATCATACATTGTCTGGATCGCCTCGCGGCTCAGCTCAGCCAGCGTGCGATAAAACGCCGTAGAGGCGTGCGCTTCAACTTTGCCGAGGAACGCACCGCACCACGGCAGCAGATAAGATTCAAACAGCGCGCGCTGCGCGTCAGATTCATCTTCTGCAGACTGATCTTCCAGCCACGACGCCGCCAGCAGCAGTACGCCAAAGTGATCGGCGGGCGCGTCACTGAGCGGCATGCCGCGCGCGCTGAGAAACGCCCGGATCTCCGCTTCCGGCGCGCCTTCCGGCCACTGTGACGCGTAAGGCGGCACGCTGCACTCCTGACCGACAAACAGCGCGTTGTAATCCGCTGCCAGCGCCTGCGGATCGCTGCTCTGCTGCAGACGCGTCAGCAGCGCATCCTGCTCCAGCGGCCACTGTGCCTGCATTTTGCCTTCGCGCAGCAGCGTAAACAGCGGCATCAGCAGCGGATCCTGGGGCTGACGGTTAAACAGGGAGCCGATCACCCGGCAAAGCATAGAAAACTCATTCATCTGGCAGCATTCCTCACTACAACATTAAAAATCCAGTAATTCCGCGATCCGTTTACCGCTGCGCTGCTCCAGAAAGTCGAGCAGGCGGCGCGGCGTGACATTTAACACCCGATCTTCAGGGAAATCCACTTCGCGCGTAATGCGCAGGCAGTGCTCAAAATGTCCCAGCGTAAAGGCGGTGTGGGAATCGGAGCCAAATGCCAGCCACCCGCCCGCTTCGCGCACCGCCTCCACAATCGCGCGGCAGTTAGGTTCACTGCCCGGACGCGAATGGGTAAACGAGGAGTTATTGATCTCCAGCGCCACGTTGTAGTGGGCCGCGGCTTCAGCAATGGCGCGGATATCCACCGGAAACCTGGGGTTGCCCGGATGGCTGATGATATGCACCAGCCCGCCTGCCATCGCTGCGATCATCGCCTCAGTATGGTGCGCTTTATCGCGCGGCGTATAGACCGGCTCGTGAAAGCCCGCCACGATCAGATCCAGGGCATCCAGCATCGGCCCGCTGCAGTCGATCTCGCCCTGCTGGTTCTTAATGTTCGCTTCAATTCCGCGCAGGATCCCGACGCCGTCAACAACCCGCGGCCAGATGCGCATATTAATGAAATGCCAGTGATGCGGCGCATCCGCCATATCGGGGCCGTGGTCGGTAATGGCAAATAGCTTCAGGCCGTTCTGTTTCGCCTGGGCGACATAGTCGTGCAGCGTGCTGTAGGCGTGCGTGCTGGCAACGGTGTGCATGTGCAGATCAACGGGATACATAGTTTGCTCCTCTGAGATAAGTTAATAGCCGCGCTGGCGATCCACGCGCCCCGGGGGCTGCTGCCCTTTTTCCAGCTGCTGAATCGCGCTGGCGATGGCGTCCATCGCCTGCTCCGGCAGCGTAATGGCAGCACTGTGTGGCGTGAGGGTAACGTGCGGATGCTGCCAGAGCGCATTTTCCGCCGGCAGCGGCTCCTGCTGAAAGACATCCAGCGCGGCGGCGGCAAGTTGCCCGCTGTTGAGCGCTGCCAGCAGATCCGCTTCAACCACATGCGCACCGCGCGCCAGGTTAAGAAAATATGCGCTGTGCGGCAGCGCGCGCAGGAAATCAGCGTTAACAAGATTGGTGGTTTCCGGCGTGGCGGGCAGCAGATCAATCACGACCTGGCAGCCGGCAAGAAAGTCGTGCAGCGCGGCGGCACCGTGGAAGGCGCGCACGCCAGGCAGGCTCTTCGGCGTGCGACTCCAGCAGCGCAGCGGGAATCCCCACTGCTGCAGGCTCTCCAGCACGCTGCGGCCCAGTACGCCCGCGCCAAGCACGCCAATGGTGAAGGCGTCACGCGATGGCAGCGGCAGCGGCTGCCAGCAGTGCGCCTGCTGCTGGCGCTGATAGTCAGCAAAGCGGCGATACCAGCCCAGCACGCACCAGTTCGCATACTCCTGCATCTGCTGTGCCATGCCGGTATCCTCAAGGCGATACAGCGGCACCTGCGCGCTGAGCCTGTCAGGGTGCTGACGCTGCTGCTGCAGAAGTTCATCAACGCCCGCCCCCATCGCGAACAGCCCTTTCAGGCTACGCTCCGCCAGCATCTCCACTGGCGGCGAACGTACAACGGCATAATCCGCACGGCCATTATCGCCCGGCTGCCACAGCCGGATTTCCGCGTCCGGCAGCCGCCGGGCGAGTCCCGTCAGCCAGCGCTGCGCCTCCATTGACGGGTGATACCAGATAATCTTCATACGCCTCCTTATTTTCTTTCAGCCTCCGGTAAACCGCGCGGCGGAGCAAGTAAAAACCGTCAGCGGCAACAATTTCCCACGTAATTACCCGGCAGCGCTTCACATTTCCATCGCCCTGCAGCGCCAGCCGGCGCGATAGCGACTAAAGTTGTTTGAGTGGTCAATACGTTAGCGCACCACGTTTTCGGACAAGGAGAAAAACCGATGAGAAAAAATGTCATATTGATGCCCGCGCGCCTCTCTCTGCTGCTTACCACTGCCCTGCTGGCAACCAGCACGCTGGCCCATGCCGAAACCGGAAGCCGGATGCTGAGCCAGCAGCCGCAGCCGCCCGATGTACGTCTGGGTCCGCTCTTTAGCGCCGTGCAGAAAGCGCAGTTCTATCCCGATCAGAAAACCTTTGCTGACGCGATCCCGAAATACGATCCCGCCTCGATTCTCGCTGACTGGCAGATGCAAAAGAAGCAGCGCAATTTTGATCTTAAACGCTTCGTTGACATGAACTTTACCCTGCCCAAAGAGCAGGACAAATATGTACCGCCCGCCGGGCAGAGCCTGCGTGAGCATATCAACGGCCTGTGGCCGGTGCTGACGCGCAGCACGCCTGATGCCAGCCAGTATGATTCACTGCTGCCGCTGCCGAAACCTTACGTTGTGCCGGGCGGGCGCTTCCGCGAGGTCTATTACTGGGACAGCTATTTCACCATGCTGGGCCTGGCGGAAAGCGGTAACTGGGACCGCGTGCAGGATATGGTCGATAACTTTGCCACCGAACTCGATCGCTACGGGCATATCCCTAACGGCAACCGCAGCTATTACCTCAGCCGGTCGCAGCCGCCGTTCTTTAGCCTGATGGTAGACCTGCTGGCCACGCATAAAGGCGATGAGGTTTACCGGCACTATCAGCCGCAGCTGCAGAAAGAGTATGACTACTGGATGGCTGACAGCGACAGCGTAGCGGCCGGCCACGCCAGCAAGCGGGTGGTAAAACTCTCCGATGGCACCCTGCTTAACCGCTACTGGGACGCGCGCGACGTGCCGCGTACAGAATCCTGGCTGGACGATGTGAAGACAGCAGAAAAAACCCCGGAACGTGACAAACCGCAGCTCTGGCGCGATCTGCGCGCCGGCGCGGCGTCGGGCTGGGATTTCAGTTCGCGCTGGTTTACCGATGCGCATAATCTCGCCTCCATCCGCACCACAGCGCTGGTGCCGGTCGATCTCAACAGCCTGCTGTTTCATCTGGAGCAGACGCTGTCAAAATCAGCCCGGCTGGCAAAACAGGATGACCAGGCGAAAGCCTTTGCCGCGGCGGCAGAAAAACGCCAGGCCGCGATCAATCGTTATCTATGGGATGAGAAACAGGGCTGGTATGCCGATTACGATTTCAGTAAAAAACAGGTTCACAACCAGCTGACGGCGGCCGCTCTTTTCCCGCTCTATATGCAGCTGGCCGGAGACAAGCAGGCTGAACGTACCGCTTCTGCAGTAGAAAAACAGCTGCTTAAACCTGGTGGTCTGGTGACAACCACAGTCAATAATGGCCAGCAGTGGGATGCGCCTAATGGCTGGGCTCCGCTGCAGTGGGTCGCGGTAGAGGGGCTGGAGCATTACAACCAGCCGCAGCTGGCACGACAGATTGGCCAGCGCTTCCTGCAAAACGTCCAGCAGACCTATGACAAAGAGCATAAGCTGGTGGAAAAATATGTGGTTGAGGGCGCGCAGCTGGGCGGCGGCGGCGGCGGTGAATATCCGCTGCAGGATGGTTTTGGCTGGACCAACGGCGTGACGCTGATGCTGCTGGATAAATATTGCCCGAAAGAAAAAACCTGTAACAGCGCCAGTGATATCCCTGATATGCCGGCGCTGCAGCACACGAATTAATTTCGCGCCGGCTACAGCCGAAAAAAAACCGCAGCCCCGGGGCCGCGGTTTTTTTTATGCGGGCAGAATTAACTGCGCACTTTGCGGTAGATAAACAGCACGACAATGGCACCGATCACCGCGACAACAAAGCTGCCGAAGTTGAACCCGTCAACTCTGCCAAAACCAAACAGGGTACTGATCCAGCCGCCGACAACCGCACCGATAATACCCAGTACCACGGTCAGGATGAAGCCGCCGCCATCTTTACCTGGCATAATCCACTTAGCGAGAATACCGGCGATCAGACCAAAAATAATCCATGAAAGAATACCCATTTGTTGCTCCTTACGTTATGAATCAAGGTGTTCACTGCGATAAGTATAGACGGGATTTTTTTCCCTGCAGCGCAACTGCCGCTTTAATCATCAGCCAGCCGCTAAAGATTCCGAGCGTTACGCCGATAATCGTCGCATAACGATGATATGCGCAGCAGCGGGGAGCAGGATGTGAAAGATGCCGATAACGAACAGTATCTCAAGCGGGGTACGTTAGCGGTTTTGAATGTGATGAGGGATCTGTCGCGCTACCAAACTCCGCTGATGGTAACGTTTAATCGCGGGCAGTTTATCAGCCGCCTGCTGGTTGCCGATGAGGAGTGCATTATTTTCGATCTGGGCAGCAATGCGCTGAGCAATGAGTGGGTGCTGGAGAGTCCCGACTTCAGCGTCTGCGCCGAAACCTACGGCGCCAAAATTGAGTTCACCCTCGCTGCCCTGACGCTGGTTGAGTATGAAGGCTTACCCGCATTCAGCGCGCCGCTGCCGGCGTGCGCCTGGCAAATCCAGCGCCGCGAATTTTTCCGCATCAACGCCCCGCTGGAGCCGGTTTTCTGGTGTTACACCCAGTGGCCGGACGGCAGTCAGGCGCGCTTTCGCCTGCAGGATCTTTCGCTGGGCGGGGTCGGGGTATTGCCGGAAGGGCCGCTGCCGGAGGGCCTTGCCCGGGGAGATAAGTTCAGCCAGCTGCGGGTTGAGCTGGGCGAATTTGGCCAGTTTGAGGTCACCGCAGAGCTGCTTCATATTGGCGAGCGCAGCGTAGTCCGTAAAGGCGAAGCCTGCGTGATACCGCGGCTAAGCTTTCGTTTCACCGCCATTGAACCCGTGCAGGAGCGCCAGCTGCAGCAGGTGATCTTCGCGCTTGAACGGCTGGCACGCGATAAGGCGAGCCGCTTTCAGTAACTGCCGTTACGCCTGCAGGATATCTCAGACAGGCTATGCTTCTCCTTGCCCTTTATTTTAACCAGCGCCCGGCAAGGAGAAACTCCCCCATGGAAAACTGGCTTTCAGCCTCTGGCTGGCAACGCATTTTTCTTAATCAAACCCTCTGGATCAATAGCGCCATCATCCTCTTTGGTACTCTTATCGTCTGGTGGCTGCTGCGCACCGCTATCCGCTTTGTCTCAAATCGTATCGCCCGCTACAGCGAACAGCGCCATGTGCGCTTCACCGCCATCCTTGTTGAGATCCTGCGCAGCACCAGCCAGTCGCTGCTGCTGATCTTCTCCCTGCTGATTTCGCTGAAGTTTGCGGACCTGCCGGCCAACTGGAGCGTGGCGATTGCCCACAGCTGGTTCCTCGCGCTGATTTTGCAGTTCACGCTGTGGATTGACTGCGGCATCCGTTTATGGCTGAAAAGCATGCTGCGCGATCCGCTGCACGTGCGTAATCCGGTCACCACCGTGATCCTCGGCATTCTGCTGCGGGTGGTGGTATGGGTAATGATGCTGCTGGCGATCCTCTCCAACATGGGGATCGACATTACCGCACTGGTGGCCAGTTTAGGCGTCGGCGGTATCGCCATTGCACTGGCGATTCAGACCGTGCTGAGCGATGTGTTTGCGTCGCTGGCGATCGGCTTTGATAAACCGTTTGAGCACGGTGATTTTATTGTGTTCGGCGATATCGCAGGTTCCATTGAGCATATTGGCCTGAAAACCACGCGTCTGCGCAGCCTCGGCGGCGAACAGATCGTCTGCTCAAACACCATTCTGTTACAGCAGACGATCCACAACTACAAACGTATGCAGCAGCGGCGCATCGTGTTTAAGTTCGGCATTAACTACGGTACACCGGCGGAGAAAGTGCGGCAGATTGGCGGCATGGTGAAAACGATTATCGAAGGCGTGCCCGATACCCGTTTTGATCGGGCGCACTTTCTCTCGTTTGATGAGTCGCAGCTGACGTTTGAAGTGGTCTATTTTGTGCTGAGCGCGGATTACAATGTTTACATGGATATTCAGCAGGAGATTAACCTGCAGCTGATGGCGCAGCTGGAGCAGAAGCAGATCCGCTTCGCCTTCCCGATGCGCCGCGTCGAGTTTACCGGTGGAGTGCTGCCGCGTATTAATCTCAGCGATGCATCCAATGAAGCACCGGCACAGAGCGCGCAGCGTTAAGCTGCGCGCACCGCGCTAGCCAATAGTGCGGTAGGCGGTAGTCACTTTCCACAGATAGCGCGGTGCCTGCGCGGCCGGATGTTTGTTTTGCACATGCTGGTAAAACTCATCCGGCGACATCGCGTTAATCATCGCAATGGCGCGGTCGCGATCGCGTGAGAAGGTGCGCAGTAGCGCGCCAGCTCCGTTGGCATAGGAGACAATGGTGGCGTAGCGCAGCGTCAGCGGATCGCGGATACCGGCCAGTGCCGACTCCTGCAGAATACGCAGATAGGCGACGCCAATATCGATGTTTTTAGCCGGATCGCGCAGCTCGGCCGTTGAGGGCTGCCCGCGACGGCCCTGCACGCGATAAACTTCGCGCCCCGCCGTCGAGGCCTTGATCTGCATCAGGCCCACCGCGTTAGAGCGGCTCACTGCAGCAGGATTACCGCCCGATTCGACACTGATAATGGCGCTGATTAACTTCTCATCAACGCCATAATGAGTGGCAGCATCTTCTGTAAACAGCGCCCAGGCATCATTAATTTTTGAGGGCGGAGCCTGAGTGAGAGGCGTATTGCGCTCAGGCACTCTGGGTTTTTCCGGTTCACTGGCACAGCCTGCCAGCAGTAAAGCAGAGAGCATAAGTAGTCGAAATTTCACTGTTTTTCAGGTTCCGCTATAAGAGAGGCGCAGGTTATCATAGCCATGACGGCCGGCAGTAAAATTACCGTTATTCTGAAAATGACAAAATTCATTTTGCTGTCGTGACGCCGTTCACGCAGTTTGTCACTATGGACACATAAGCAGAGAGCAGGAAAAGCGTAATGCACCCAGCCCGTTCCTTTCGTTTAATCGCCCCTTCTGGCTATTGCCACAACCAGGACGCTGCCCGGCGCGGCATTGAGCGGCTTCAGCATGCAGGCCACCGGGTGGAGAATAGCGCAGTGGTTGCCCGCCGCTTTCAGCGCTTTGCCGGTACGGACGCAGAACGCCTGGCGGATATCAATGCGCTGGTGGCGTCAGACACGCTGCCGGATATTATTCTGGCGGTGCGCGGCGGCTACGGTGCGACCCGCCTGCTGGACAAGCTGGATTATCGCGGTATCGCGCAGCGTCTGAACAGTAAGCCGGTTGCGCTGTGCGGCCACAGTGACTTCACCGCTATTCAGCTGGCGCTGCTGGCGCAGACCGGCCTGATAAGCTTCAGCGGCCCGATGCTGGCCGGTAATTTCGGCGCGGATCCCGTTTCAGCGTTTACCGAACACCATTTCTGGCAGGCCGTTTCCTCTCCGGAACTGAAAGTGGACTGGCAGAGCGAAAGCCCGGACTGCGGCAGCTGGCAGGGCCGCCTGTGGGGCGGTAACCTGGCGATGATCTGCACGCTGATTGGCACCCCGTGGCTGCCGCAGATTGAAGGCGGCATTCTGGTGATTGAAGATGTTAATGAACATCCGTTTCGCATCGAACGCATGCTGCTGCAGCTGCAGCAGTGCGGCATTCTGGCACGTCAGCAGGCGATTATTACCGGTAGTTTTACCAGTACCTCTCTCAGCGCCTATGATAACGGCTTCGGTTTCGACACGGTCTGGCAGCGCCTGCGCGATGAGTATCAGCTGCCGGTGATAAGCGATCTGGCGTTTGGACACGCGCCTGATACCGTCACGCTGCCGCTGGGTGCGCATGCTACGCTTGATGTAAATGCCGGTAACGCGCGGCTCAGCATCACCGGACATCCGGTGCTGCGATAAGACTACATGCAGGAGATCGCCCTCTGAAGCCGCTTTATGAAGACTTATGGATCTCCACGCCGGAATTTCCCGCTGAAGAGACCGCTAATGACCTGATGATGCATGGCTTTATGCTGCGGCATCCACGCGGCAACCTGCTGATTGGCCGGGTTGAGAATCCGCTCGATCATGAGTTTCTGGCAGAGGCGGGTGGCGTTATTCGTCACTATCTTACGCACTGGCATGAGGCGGCGCCGGGAGCACGCCTTATTCAGCAGCGCTTCAGCAGTGCGCTTTACTGCCACAGCCGCTCGCTGGGTCCGGTTAGCCTGGTGGTTGAGCCGGATGAAACCTTTACCCGCAGGGAGGTGCATTTTGGCGACTTCCATCTGCTGCCAACGCCGGGCCATACGCCGGGCAGCAGCAGCTATCTTTACCACTCCCCGCTCGGGCAGACCTATCTGTTTGTCGGCGACACCCTCACCTGCGACTACAACCGCTGGATCAGCGTGCTCAAGCCTGACAGTAATCCTGCCGAGCTGCAGCAGTCGCTGGAACTTTACCGCACGCTGCGGCCCGATGTGGTGCTGATGAGCACCACGCGGGGTCACCTTTCATGGGTAAAGACTGATCTGTCCGGCTGGCTGGCAGCGATTGACGAAGCGGAGCAGTCGCCGCTGGATCTGCGACAGCAGCCGCTGCTGTAATCAGAGAGCTTTGGTGAGATAGTGGCGCTGATGATGACGCGGATAGTTATCCAGGCTGAACCGGAGCTGATAACCCTGTTTTTCATAGAACGGACGCGCCTGAAAGCTTGCCGTATCCACCTGCGCATAGACGCAACCCCGCGCCCGCGCTTCGTTCTCTGCTGCCATTATCAGCCGGGTGCCGGCGCCCTGCCCGCGCAGCGCGTCACTGACCCACAGCATGTCGATACGCAGCCAGTTACCACAGGTTGATCCTGTCAGACCTGCTATTTTCCCACCATCTGCATCATGAATAAACACGCCCAGCGCTTTGATCTCGCTGACATCAATAAAGCGGCTGTTGAACGCGTTAAGACCCTGTCTGATGTCGTCGAGATCCTGCGCAGTGACGCTGTCGGTGACGCTGAGTGACATGGTGTTGTTCCTGTGCGGTGTTATGAAGAGGCGTGCTGACGATCGTCATAACGATCGAGAGAGACGATAGCGGCATCGCGCTTTACTGAACGCTGACAGGGAACCAGTTTGTCGCTCTGCGCATAAACGAAAAAGGTTTCACCGCTCTCTTTATTAATGACCAGTCGGTCGCCGTTGCGGAAGCGCGTGATGGCGACGCTGTCGCCCCCTTCGAGGTGAAGGCGCTGTTGTCCCGCGGCCACCTGAAAATGCCGTTTCGGCCACATCAGCGTGCTGAGTCCGTAACTGGCGCGGGATACCGTCATCGTGGCCCGCCCCGGACAGGTGATCTGAAATTCACTTTCGCTCCATGCCGGCGCAACCTGACACGCCAGCAGTCCCGCGGCTATAACCAGAATTTTCATGCTGTTTTTCACCTGAGTTTAATGTCGTAACTTGCAGGGTAACATAGCGGGAAGCAGATTAATGCATGGCGTGCCGCGCATCAGAGCAGGCACGCCGGACGGCTACATAGTGATAAAGCAGAAATAACGCCGATATTGCATCGGCCTGAAGCTTACTCTGCGGCCACCTGAGCCGCCACCAGCATGAGTGCCAGTCCGGCATCTTCTGGATCGAATTTATGCATCACATCGTGGATCGCCGCAACACAGTTTATGACCTGTTTTTTCTTATCGGCGTCCAGCTGATCTATCGCCTGCTGAAGAATCATTAAGCTGGCTTCTTCTTCTCTCATTCATTTACCCTGTCTTTTTCCTGTCTGGTGCACTGCGCTGGCAAGAATACCGTTTATCTGCTACCAAAGTCACCCCCCTGACCTGCTTACCGCTTAACAGTTAAACAAAATGCAAATGGGAAGTGCAGCCAGACCTGCTATGCTCATATAAGCGATACGCGTTATCGTGCCACTGTCAGACAGGGAAAGAACCAGGATCAGGACCATGTTAAAACTGACTTATTTCATCATTATTATTGCGCTGACAGGCTGTAGTTCGACGCCAAAAGGAGTGGATTGTCCTGGTGAGGTGACCACGATTTATGGTCAATCGCTGGGCAGTACTCACGCCTGGATTTTTGATCTGGCGACCGCTTTCTCTGTAAGAAGTGACAACGTCACAGTAAGCAGCGGCCCGCTCCACTCCACTGACCGCTTCCGCTATATCCCCTCTGCCGTTACGACTGAAGGTTTTTATGCCCAGCGCCTGAGCGATAAACAGTTCCGGCTTATCAATCCTTACGAAAACACCATGATCACCTGGCAGTGTCCTTAGCCCGTGCACCCCGCCGCAGGATAGTTTATTGTCAGGGTTTACGCTTGCGGCAGATACCGATAATGGAAAAGAGTCTCGATAATAACGGCTACATCGATTTCCCCTTCCCGGCCACCACCAATGAAGATGGCTCAGTCAATCCCTGCGGGTTTGATCTGACGCAGCAGCCTGAGCGGATCGACGAAATAAAAGCGGGTAACGATTCTGAAAATATGCGCCGGCTGCTGGAAGAGGTGAATCTGCAGGAGGGACTCTTTATGACGCTCGCCTGCGATCGTCAGCAGCGTGAAGACAGCGTCTGCGGTTTTATTGACATCGCTTTTCGTCCGGATGTACCGCATACGCATGATGAAGCAGAACAGCTGGAAGCGCGTTTTGAGCACTATCTCGGCTGTCAGGAGAGTCAGCATGAGATGCCTGCCGGCTCGCTGGTCAACTATGCGCGCGCCGTGCTGGACTGGGGCTGGTCGCCGCTGCACCTGCGCCAGCAGCGCTATGAAAAAGTGACCGTCCGGTTCTACTGCCAGCAGCCTGAGGATGCTGAGTGGTGTTGTGACCATTTACGCCATTTTCTGGTGAGCTGGTACCCCTCATGGCGCTGCCGTCAGGGGTAAACCGTTCCTGAACAAACATTGTTAAACAGAGATTGTTACATAACCTTTACCGCTGTCGGGTTGCCGGTCCATCATTCTCTGACTACGCTGAAAGTGACATTCACCACTATCAGGGAGTCAACATGACTGACAAAGCGGAAGCAAAATTGAATGAAGCAGCAGGTGCAGTTCAGGAGAAATTTGGCGAACTGACGGGTTCTTCCCGTCATCAGGCAAAAGGTGCAGCACGGCGCTATCCGGCGCAGGCGAGCTATGCCGTACAGGATGCAGCTGATTGCGTGGTGAGGTCGGTCCGTGACAATCCGACTACGGGTCTGGCCGTGGCTGCCAGCATCGGCGTGATCGTCGGTTTCCTGCTGGGCCGCAAATAATCTGGTCAGCGGGGCCAGCCGGCCCCGCTGTTCCTGCACTTACGCCGCCGCGCGTCGTGCTTTATATCGCGCTACCATGGTACGCAGCGCCTGATAGATCAATCCCGCATACAGACTCATTACCACGGCCATGCCCGGCTCTTTTCCCTGCGCCTGCCAGGAGACAAACCACATAAACACGCCCCACAGCAGTGAAAAAAGCAGCCAGCCTTTCACAAACTTCACGATACCCTGCATAGTCTCTCCCCCGATACTGAGCGCTGACGATAGCGGCTTCTGCTGCAAAAGGCACGGCTATCCGGTTCAGGATGTTAACTGCTTCAAACTATGCGACTGGCCAGCGCGCGGATGGCACGGGTAATTGTCTGATGCCGCTCGTCAGTCAGGGGGGCTTAGTGGTATAACTGCAGCCGCAGTCAGCGGTGCTGAACTATTTTCTGACTGAGACCGCAATTGCGCACGCGTCGCTTATCGCCCCGTACGGCTTTATGCTTGAATTCCCGCCATCCCGGACCGGCTACTGATTAACATGAGCTACTTCTATACATTCCAGAATTTTCTTGCCGGTGACACGGCGCTTGCGGCAACCGTCAGCTTGCTGCTGCTGGTCGCGGCGGCGATGATTGCGCACTTTATCTGTAAATTTTTTGTGGTAAAAGTGGTGCGTAAAGTCTTTTTCAGCGCGCACAAAAACCAGGTACCGCTGGATAAAGATGTCCGCCTGTCGGAAAAACTCTCTAATTTCATCCCGGTCATTATCGTCTACTATCTGCTGCAGTTTATGCCGGGTCTGCCGCAGCATCTGCAGATTGCGGTCAAGACCATCTGCGGCATTCTGTTCTTTATCTATCTTTCGCTGTTCTTTACGGAAGTGCTGGAGATCATCAACATCTCCTATACCAAAAAGTCGCGGCGTAAAAATCACTCGATCAAAGGCTATATCCAGATCGGTAAGATTCTGGTGCACATTCTCTCCGCGATCATGATCCTGGCGATTATGTCGAATAAGTCGCCGGTAATTATTATTTCCAGTCTGGGTGCGGTGGCAGCCGTTCTGATGCTGGTATTTCAGCACACGCTGCTGTCGCTGGTGGCCAACATTCAGGTTTCATCAAATGATGTGCTGCAGCTCGGCGACTGGATTGAGATGCCGGATAACGGCATCAGTGGTGAGGTCATCGATATTGCGCTGCACACCATTACTATTCGCAACTGGGATAACACGCTGTCGCGTATCCCCACGAAAAATTTTCTGACTGAAACCTATACCAACTGGCAGGCGATGTTCTCCTCCGGCGCGCGGCGTATCATGCGCAGCTTCTATCTTGACCAGACCTCCATTCGCTTTCTGGACTATGAGCTGGTGCAGCAGATGATGCAGATACGCGGGGTCAGTGAGCAGCTTTCCGTGCTGATGGATGGACGTGAACCCAGCGCGCCAGGCGACCGCTGGTTTGCCGAAAATGGCCTGACCAATCTGACCCTATTTCGTAAATATCTGACCGCCTGGCTGACGCAGCGCGATGATATTAAGAAAGATATGTATATCGTGGTACGGGCACTTAAACCCTCACCGGAAGGGTTACCGGTGGAGGTCTACTGCTTTACCTCTTCCGTCATGTGGGCTGATTACGAAGATTCACAGTCAGCGATATTTGAGTATATCTATGCCATCGTCGGACAGTTTGCCCTGCGGATTTATCAGCATCCGGGCGGCCACGATTTCTGGCGCCTGTCGCAGGCGCGCGATGAGACGCTGCGTCAGAACGATACAGCAGGCGAATAAAAAAACGGGAGCCACTGGCTCCCGTTTTGCGCTCTGCCTGAAGCAGATTACATGTTGCTGATGATCGCGTCACCAAACTCTGAACATTTCAGCAGCTTAGCGCCATCCATCAGACGTTCGAAGTCATAGGTCACGGTTTTAGCCGCGATTGCGCCTTCCATGCCTTTAACAATCAGGTCAGCCGCTTCAAACCACTCCATGTGGCGCAGCATCATCTCTGCAGACAGGATCACTGAACCCGGGTTCACTTTATCCTGACCCGCATATTTTGGTGCAGTCCCGTGCGTGGCTTCAAACAGCGCGCACTCGTCACCGATGTTTGCGCCAGGTGCGATACCGATACCGCCAACCTGTGCCGCCAGGGCGTCAGAGATGTAGTCGCCGTTCAGGTTCATACAGGCAATCACGTCATACTCTGCCGGACGCAGCAGGATCTGCTGCAGGAAAGCATCTGCAATCACATCCTTAACGATGATCTCTTTGCCGGTATTTGGATTGTTAAATTTCATCCACGGGCCACCGTCGATCAGCTCACCACCAAACTCCTCTTTCACCAGCTGGTAGCCCCAGTCTTTGAAAGAACCTTCGGTGAACTTCATGATGTTGCCTTTGTGAACCAGCGTCAGCGAATCACGATCGTTAGTGATGGTATATTCAAGCGCCGCACGGACCAGGCGTTTCGTTCCCTCTTCCGAGCACGGCTTCACGCCGATACCGCACTGCTGCGGGAAGCGAATTTTCTTCACGCCCATCTCTTCACGCAGGAATTTGATCACTTTATCCGCTTCCGGCGTACCCGCTTTCCATTCGATACCGGCATAGATATCTTCGGAGTTCTCACGGAAGATCACCATATCGGTCTCTTCCGGACGTTTAACCGGGCTTGGCGTGCCCTTGTAGTAGCGTACCGGACGCAGGCAGACGTAGAGGTCCAGCTCCTGACGCAGTGCCACGTTCAGCGAGCGAATACCGCCGCCAACCGGGGTGGTCAGCGGGCCTTTAATGGCAACGCGATACTCTTTGATTAAATCCAGGGTTTCCTGCGGCAGCCAGACATCCTGGCCGTAAAGTTCTGTTGATTTCTCACCAGTAAAGATTTCCATCCAGGAAATTTTACGCTCGCCGTTGTAGGCTTTCTTCACGGCAGCATCAACCACTTTCAGCATGACCGGGGAAACGTCCACGCCGATACCATCACCCTCGATGTAAGGAATGATTGGGTTATGCGGGACATTCAGTTTGCCCTGATCAAGGGTGATTTTCTGACCTTCTGCCGGAACAACTACTTTGCTTTCCATTAACCTCTCCTTCGAGCGATTTTTTGTTAATGATTTGTAAGATGCGGGTCAATACTACTTGAATATTTCCCCTACGCCAATCACCGTAATTTCGCGTTATAATGCGCTGATTGTTACTTACTGCAAAGCTCATGCGAAAAACATCTCAGAAAATTCACCCACCTAAACGCACCGCGGCGTCACGCCACGCTGCGCGCCGCCCGGCACGCCCGACCGGCCCGCGCCGCGTGATTTTATTTAACAAACCCTTTGATGTCCTGCCGCAATTCAGCGACGACGCCGGACGCCGCACGCTGAAAGACTTTATTCCGGTCAGCGACGTCTACGCGGCAGGCCGTCTGGATCGCGACAGTGAGGGGCTGATGCTGCTGACTAACGATGGTGCGCTGCAGGCGCAGCTTACTCAGCCCGGCAGGCGCACGGGGAAAATTTACTTTGTTCAGGTCGAGGGCGTGCCGCAGGAATCAGATTTATCCCGGCTGCGCAGCGGCGTTGAGCTTAACGACGGCATAACGCTGCCGGCGGGTATCGAAGCGGTCAGCGAGCCGGAGTGGCTCTGGCCGCGCACGCCACCGGTGCGTGAACGCAAAACCATCCCCACCAGCTGGCTGAAAATCACCCTGTATGAAGGGCGCAACCGGCAGGTACGACGCATGACGGCGCATATCGGTTTTCCGACCCTGCGTCTGATTCGCTTTGCGCTGGGAGAGCATCAGCTTAATGAGCTTGCTCCCGGCGAGTGGCGCGATATCAGCGCTGAGTTTCAATAACCGCAGGTTAATCAGAGTGAGCGAACGATGTTTAAACCTCATGTAACCGTCGCCTGTCTGGTACAGGCGCAGGGTAAACTGCTGGTGGTTGAGGAGCGTGTCGCCGGACGCGTGACCTGGAATCAGCCAGCGGGCCATCTCGAGGCGGATGAGACGCTGCAGGAAGCGGCGCTGCGCGAATTGTATGAAGAGACCGGCATCCATGCAGAGCTGCACTATTTTCTTGGCGTGCAGCAGTGGATTGCGCCGGATAATACACCTTTTGTGCGGTTTCTCTTTGGCGTTGATCTGCCAGCGCCGTGCGTGACCACGCCGCTCGACAGCGATATCGATTGCTGCTGGTGGCTGGCACCTGAGCAAATTCTTGCGTCCGATCAGCTACGTTCGCCGCTGGTCGCGGAGAGCGTGCGGCTGTGGCAACAGGGCGTGCGCTACCCGCTACAGCTGGTGGCGCCGTTTAACTGGCCGTTTCACAAGGGTGCGCATACCGTGACTCCATGATAGAATGCGCCGCCTGTTTTACTGTAATCAAGAGTGCGTCATGTCTGACAACAGCCAGAAAAAAGTAATCGTCGGAATGTCCGGCGGCGTCGATTCTTCCGTTTCCGCGTGGCTACTGCAGCAGCAGGGCTACCAGGTTGAAGGCCTGTTCATGAAGAACTGGGAGGAGGATGACGGCGAGGAGTATTGCACCGCCGCAGACGATCTGGCTGACGCACAAGCCGTGTGTGACAAGCTCGGCATAAAACTGCACAAAATTAATTTTGCCGCTGAGTACTGGGACAATGTGTTCGAGCATTTTCTCGACGAATATAAGGCGGGGCGCACGCCTAATCCCGATATTCTCTGCAATAAAGAGATCAAATTTAAAGCGTTTCTTGAGTTCGCTGCTGACGACCTCGGCGCAGATTATATCGCGACCGGCCACTATGTGCGTCGGGCCGATGTGGCGGGCAGAAGCCAGCTGCTGCGCGGACTCGACGGTAATAAAGATCAGAGCTATTTCCTCTACACCCTGAGCCACCAGCAGATCGCCCAGAGCCTGTTTCCGGTCGGTGAACTGGAGAAGCCGGAAGTGCGCCGCATTGCCGAAGAGCTGGATCTGATTACCGCAAAGAAAAAAGATTCTACCGGCATCTGCTTTATCGGTGAGCGTAAGTTTCGCGATTTCCTCGGCCGTTACCTGCCTGCGCAACCGGGCGAGATTGAGACGGTTGAGGGTGACATTGTCGGTGAGCACCAGGGGCTGATGTACCATACGCTCGGTCAGCGCAAAGGTCTGGGCATTGGCGGCCGTAAAGAGAGCAATGACGATCCCTGGTATGTGGTGGACAAAGATGTCGCACGTAACCGGCTGATTGTCGCCCAGGGCGGCGACCACCCGCGTCTGATGTCTGTGGGCCTGATCGCCCAGCAGCTGCACTGGGTCGATCGTCAGCCTGTGACCTCTCCGCTGCGCTGCACGGTTAAAACCCGTTACCGCCAGAGTGACATCCCGTGTGAAATCCTGCCGCTTGGTGACGATCGCATTGAGGTGCGTTTCGATGAAGCGGTTGCTGCGGTGACGCCGGGCCAGTCTGCGGTGTTCTATCTGGGTGACGTCTGTCTCGGTGGCGGTATTATTGAGCAGCGCCTGCCGCTGCCTGAGGCGTAAAACAGCGCCGCTGATTTTTCTGCAGGAGTAGAGCGTGGCTAAAAATTTTTATGATATTACGCTGGCGCTGGCGGGCATTTGCCAGGCCACACAGCTGACGCAGCAGCTGGCGCATCAGGGCCAGTGCGACAGCGCGGCGCTGCAGGTATCCATACGCAGCCTGCTTGATCTCAATCCCGCCTCCACGCTGGCGGTGTATGGTAATGACGAAGCCAATCTGCGCCCCGGTCTGGAGACCTTAATGGCGGTGCTGAACAGCGGCAGCCGTCAGGGTGCCAGTGCGGAAGTGACGCGCTACACGCTGGGTCTGATGGTGCTGGAGCGCAAGCTCAGCGGCAACAAAACCGCGCTGGCGGCGCTGGCACAGCGTATCGGCCAGCTCGACCGTCAGCTGGCGCACTACGGCCCCGAATCCGATACCCTTACCAGCGCCATGGCGGGCATCTATGTCGATATCATCAGCCCGCTGGGCCCGCGCATTCAGGTTACCGGCTCACCGCAGGTGCTGCAAAATACTCGGGTACAGAACAAAGTCCGCGCGGCGCTGCTGGCGGGGATCCGTTCAGCGGTGCTCTGGCAGCAGTGTGGCGGTGGCCGCCTGCAGCTGATGTTTTCGCGTCAGCGCCTGCTGAATGAAGCCAAAGCTATTTTATCCCGGCTGGGTCCGGCGTATTAAACGCCGCCCTGCCCTCATCTGTTAACGTTTCAGGAGTTGCACTGATGGAATTATCCTCTCTGACCGCCGTCTCACCCGTTGATGGCCGTTACGGCGATAAAGTCAGCCCGCTGCGCGCCATTTTCAGTGAGTTTGGTTTACTGAAATTCCGCGTGGAAGTGGAAGTTCGCTGGTTACAGAAACTGGCTGCGACCGCAGAGATCAGGGAAGTTCCTGCATTTGATGCTGACGCAAACGCTTTCCTTGACGCAATTGTCAGCAATTTCAATGAAACTGACGCTGCACGCATCAAAACCATAGAGCGCACCACCAATCACGATGTCAAAGCGGTTGAATACTTTCTGAAAGAGAAAGTGGCTGATGTGCCTGCGCTGCAGGCGGTCTCTGAGTTTATCCACTTCGCCTGCACCTCTGAAGATATCAACAACCTCTCCCATGCGCTGATGCTGGAAACGGCACGCCGCGACGTTATCACGCCCTACTGGCAGAAAATCATCGCTGCGGTGAAAGGGCTGGCGCAGGAGTATCGCGATATTCCGCTGCTCTCCCGTACGCACGGTCAGCCCGCTACCCCTTCAACCATGGGCAAAGAGATGGCCAACGTCGCCTACCGCATGGAGCGGCAGCTGCGTCAGCTGGGCAACATTGAGGTGCTGGGCAAAATCAACGGCGCCGTCGGCAACTACAACGCGCACATCGCCGCTTATCCGGAAGCGGACTGGCATCAGATCAGCGAAGATTTTGTCACCTCGCTTGGCATTACCTGGAACCCCTACACCACGCAGATTGAGCCGCACGACTACATCGCAGAGCTGTTTGACTGCATCGCGCGTTTCAACACTATCCTGATCGATTTTGATCGCGATATCTGGGGCTACGTTGCGCTGAACCACTTCAAACAGAAAACCATCGCGGGCGAAATTGGCTCCTCAACGATGCCACACAAGGTCAACCCTATCGACTTTGAAAACTCTGAGGGCAATTTAGGCCTGGCAAACGCGGTGATGCAGCACCTCGCCAGCAAGCTCCCGGTGTCACGCTGGCAGCGCGATCTCACCGACTCAACCGTTCTGCGTAACCTCGGCGTCGGCGTCGGCTATGCGCTGATTGCCTATCAGTCCACGCTGAAGGGCATCTCAAAACTGGAAGTGAATCGCGATCGCCTGCTGGATGAGCTGGATCACAACTGGGAAGTGCTTGCCGAGCCGATTCAGACCGTAATGCGCCGTTACGGTATTGAAAAACCTTACGAAAAGCTTAAAGAGCTGACGCGCGGCAAGCGCGTCGACGCGGCGGGCATGCAGACCTTTATCGACAGCCTGGCGCTGCCGGAAGAGGAGAAAGTGCGCCTGAAGCAGATGACCCCGGCGAACTATCTGGGCCGCGCGGTGCAAATGGTCGATGAGCTGAAGTAATTCCGCCTGCACAGGCGCGCACCGCGCGCCTGTTGCGTTGTTCTCTGGTTTAGCTCCCTTCACGTATACTCACTTTATTATCACTGAGTTTGCAGGTAAGGAAAAAGTATGCGTGTTCTGGTTGTGGAAGATAATGCTCTGCTGCGCCACCATCTCGCCGTTCAGCTGCGTGATATGGGGCATCAGGTTGATGCCGCTGAAGATGCGAAAGAAGCTGACTACTTTCTTCAGGAGCATCTGCCTGACATTGCGCTGGTTGATCTTGGCCTGCCCGACGAAGATGGCATGTCGCTGATTCGCCGCTGGCGCAGCGACGCGGTGCGCCAGCCGATCCTGGTACTGACCGCGCGCGAAGGCTGGCAGGCAAAAGTTGAAGCCCTGGAAGCTGGCGCGGACGACTACGTTACCAAGCCTTTTCATATTGAGGAGGTTGCTGCCCGCCTGCAGGCGCTGATGCGGCGCAATAGCGGCCACGCATCGCAGATCATCTCCCTGCCGCCGTTTCAGGTCGACCTGTCACGTCGCGAGCTGGCGGTGAACGACGTGCCGGTGAAGCTGACAGCATTTGAATATACGATTGCAGAAACGCTGATCCGCAACGCGGGTAAAGTGGTCAGCAAAGATTCGCTGATGCTGCAGCTCTATCCTGATGCTGAACTGCGCGAGAGCCATACCATCGATGTGCTGATGGGCCGCCTGCGCAAGAAAATCCTTGCACTGCATCCGACCGAAGTGATCAACACGGTACGCGGTCAGGGCTACCGTTTCGATCTCTGACCTATGAACTGGTTTCGCCAGCTGCGCCCGCTCTCGCTCCGTACCCGCTTTCTGCTGGCGACCGCCGCCGTGGTCCTGTTTATCTCTCTCTCCTATGGCATGGTCGCGGTTATCGGCTATGTCGTGAGTTTCGATAAAAATACCTACCGCGTGCTGCGTGGTGAAAGTAACCTCTTTTTCACCCTGGCGCAGTGGCAGGATAACAAACTCACCATCGCGCAGCCGGAGCGCATGACGCTGAATTTCCCGACGCTGGTCTTTATCTACGATGAACGCGGCAAGCTGCTGTGGCAGCAGCGCGACGTGCCGGAGATTCGGGACAAGATCCAGCCCGAGTGGCTGCTGAAGCCTGACTTTTATGAAATTGACACCAGCAACCGCACCAGCCTGACGGCATTAGGCGATAACATCCAGGCGCAGCAGCAGCTGCACGCGCTGGACAGCAACAGTAACGACACCTTTACCCATTCGGTTGCGGTGAATCGCTACGATGCGACGGTCAATCTGCCGGCGATGACCATTGTGGTGGTGGATTCTATCCCGCAGGAGCTGCAGCACTCAGACGTGGTCTGGTCATGGTTCAGCTATGTGCTGGCGGCTAACCTGCTGCTGGTGATCCCGCTGCTCTGGCTGGCCGCTCACTGGAGCCTGCGCCCGATTGGCGATCTCACCGCGCAGGTGCGCGAGCTGGAGACCGGTCAGCGGGAAAACCTGGGCGATAACCCGCCGCAGGAGCTGAAAAGCCTGGTGCGCAACCTCAACCTGCTGCTGACCAACGAGCGTCAGCGCTATACCCGCTACCGCACCACGCTCTCAGATTTAACCCACAGCCTGAAAACACCGCTGGCGGTGCTGCAGAGTACGCTGCGATCGCTGCGCAACGGCAAATCGCTCACCATCGAACAGGCTGAGCCGGTGATGCTGGAGCAGATCAGCCGTATTTCACAGCAGACGGGTTACTATCTGCATCGCGCCAGCATGCAGGCCGATCACAATCCGCTGCAGCGCGATTTTCACTCGGTCTCCGCCCTGCTCGACAGCCTCTGCTCTGCGCTCAACAAGGTTTACCAGCGCAAGGGCGTAGAGATCACGCTCGACATCCCTCCCGAGCTGGTATTTGTCGGCGATCAGAACGATTTTATGGAAGTGCTCGGCAACGTGCTCGATAACGCCTGTAAATATTGCCTGGAGTTTATTGAAGTTAGCACGCGTCAGACTGATCAGGCGCTGCATCTGTTTATCGACGATGACGGGCCGGGTATTCCTGAAAGCAAGCGCGATGTGATTTTCGTCCGCGGCCAGCGGGCCGATACGCTGCGGCCGGGACAGGGGCTGGGACTGGCGGTGGTGCGGGATATTCTTGAACAGTATGCCGGAACCGTCAGCGCCTCTGCCAGCCCACTGGGCGGCACGCGCATGGAAGTGGTGTTCCGGCGGCAGGAAGTTACACATCACCGCGAGTAGAACCGGCTGCGGACTGTTATACTTGCCAGCAATTATTGCTCCAACCGGAACGCTTCGTATGGATTATCAGCTCGATATCAACCAGACCGACTTTATTCAGCGCTACTGGCAGAAACGCCCGGTCGTGCTTAAGCGCGGCTTCAAAAATTTTGTGGATCCCCTCTCGCCGGATGAGCTGGCGGGACTGGCGATGGAGAATGAGGTGGACAGCCGCCTCGTCAGCCACCATAACGACAAATGGCAGGTCAGCCACGGCCCGTTTGAAAGCTATGACCATCTGGGTGAAAGCAACTGGTCGCTGCTGGTTCAGGCGGTTAACCACTGGCATGAGGGCTCTGCTGCTCTGATGCGCCCGTTCCGCTTTCTGCCCGACTGGCGCATTGACGATCTGATGATCTCGTTTTCAGTACCGGGCGGCGGTGTGGGTCCGCATTTCGACCAGTATGATGTCTTTATCATTCAGGGTACCGGCCGCCGGCGCTGGCGCGTGGGTGAGAAGGTTCCGATGAAGCAGCACTGCCCGCATCCCGATTTGCTGCAGGTTGCGCCGTTTGACGCCATCATCGATGAAGAGCTGGAGCCGGGCGATATTCTCTACATTCCGCCGGGCTTCCCGCACGAGGGCTACTCACTGGAAAATGCGCTCAACTATTCGGTCGGGTTCCGGGCGCCAAATGGCCGCGAGCTGATCAGCGGCTTTGCTGATTATATGCTGGCCCATGAGCTGGGCAGCTATCGCTACAGCGATCCGGAAGTGCCTTCGCGCAGCTGCCCGTCGCAGATCCTGCCTTCAGAAGTTGAAGGCATTCGTCAGGTTATGCTGGACGTGATCAACCAGCCGGAGCAGTTCAGCCAGTGGTTTGGCGAATTTATTTCGCAGTCGCGCCATGAGCTGGACGTGGCGCCACCGGAACCGCCGTATCAGCCGGATGAGATTTACGATGCGCTACAGCAGGGTGACACGCTGACGCGGCTTGGCGGCCTGCGCGTACTGACGCTGGGTGATGCCGTCTATGTTAATGGCGAGCAGATCACCAGCCAGCATCCGCAGGTACTGGCCGCGCTGGCGCACCAGCATGAGCTTGCTCTGGCAGATTTTGGTGACGCGCTGGATGACCCGTCACTGCTGGCGCAGCTGGCCGGTCTGGTAAACAGCGGCTACTGGTTCTTCGCTGATTAAAATCATGCGCCTCTCCCGCTTCCGGGAGAGGCGCTCTCCTGCGTTATGTCCGCTTCTCTGCCGCCAGCGCAGCGAGCCGCACAATCACTTCTGTCGCCTTTTGCATCACATTCAGTGAGGCAAACTCATGCTTGCCGTGGTAGTTATAGCCACCGGTAAAGATATTCGGACAGGGCAGCCCTTTCCACGACAGCGCGGAACCGTCAGTGCCGCCGCGGATCGGCTTCACGTCAGGCTCAATGCCGCAGTCGCGCATCGCCTGCAGCGCCAGCTCAATAATATGCGGATGCGGCTCCACTTTTTCGCGCATATTGCGGTAGCTGTCGCTGATCTCGACTTTGACCGAACATTCACTCTGCAGCCCTTTGCCCACCCGCTGTCCGATGTTCTCCAGCAGCTGTTTGCGCTGTTCATAGCTGTCTGCATCAAAATCGCGGATCAGGTACATCAGCTCAGCGTGCTCCACCGTGCCTTTGATGGAGTGCAGATGGAAAAAGCCTTCGTAGCCGTCGGTAAACTGCGGCTTCTCCTGAGCAGGCAGCTCAGCGTGAAAGCGCATCGCCAGATCCAGCGCATTCACCATGACATTCTTTGCGCTGCCGGGATGAACGTTATTCCCGGTGATATAGACCATCGCGGTTGCGGCGTTGAAGTTCTCAAACTCAAACTCGCCGAGACCGCTGCCATCCATGGTGTAGGCCCAGTCAGCCGCAAACCCTTCCACGTCGAAGTGCGACGTGCCGCGGCCAATCTCTTCATCCGGCGTAAAGGCAACCCGGATAGCGCCGTGCGGCACCTCACCCTTTGCCAGCTCCGCCATCGCCGTCATAATCTCGGCAATGCCCGCTTTATCATCCGCGCCCAGCAGCGTTTTGCCGTCGGTCGTGATCAACGTATGTCCGGTGAGCTTATGCAGCACCGGGAACATCACCGGCGACAGCACGTCATCCCCGTTACCCAGCGCAATGTCGCCGCCGCGATAGTTCTCCACAATCTGCGGATTGACGTTTTTCGCCGTGTAGTCGGGCGAGGTATCCATATGAGAAATAAAGCCGATAACCGGCACTGGCCAGTCGACGTTGGCCGGTAGCGTACCCATTACGCAGCAGTGGTCGCTCAGCGATACATCGACAAAGCCCAGTGCAATCAGCTCTTCCTGCAGCTGACGCGCCAGGATCCACTGCCCCTCACTGCTCGGCACCTGCCGCGCCTGCGGTTTAGCCTGCGTCTCTATTGCTACGTAGCGCAGAAAGCGTTCCAGTAACTGTTCCATCTGTTATCCCCCTGTTTAAGCCAGTGTTATTATTGTGGCGGCAGCTGGCCGCCGTGTTGCGCGATATCACTCTTCTTTAGGTTAGCCTGCCTGCTATAGCGTGTACCAGGTAAATTATTGCCGGCTGACCTGTTACGCACAGTTCGGTAGTTTGCCCTCTTTTCCAGGTAATTCAGCGGTAAATTATGGCATTAGATAAATTTTCAGGTATTATCCCGCCTTCACTACGGCTCGCTGTCGCCGGCAGCGAGCCGCTATCCTGATCCCTTCAGACTGAGTGACAAAAATGACGCAAACATGCGCGCAACAGGCGCTGGTTACGCTTTCTGGCATCAGTAAAGCTTTCGATGGGAAAACCATCATTTCTGACTTCGACCTGCATATCGGACACGGGGAGTTTATTACTCTGCTGGGTCCTTCAGGCTGTGGAAAAACCACCATTCTGCGTCTGCTTGCCGGGCTGGAAACCACCGACAGCGGCCGTATCACGCTGGATGGCAGCGATATTACCGATACGCCCGCCGAGCAGCGTCATATCAATACCGTGTTTCAGAGCTACGCGCTGTTTCCGCACATGTCCGTGTTCGAAAACGTCGCATTCGGTCTGCGCATGCAGAAGCGCCCCGCCGATGAGATTGTTCAGCGCGTTGATGAAGCGCTTGCCATGGTGCAGCTGGAGAGTTTCGCCGACCGGCGCCCGCGTCAGCTTTCAGGGGGACAGCAGCAGCGGGTCGCTATCGCCCGCGCCGTGGTTAACCGGCCAAAAGTCCTGCTGCTGGATGAATCTCTCTCGGCGCTGGATTATAAGCTGCGTCGTCAGATGCAGAACGAGCTGAAAGCGCTGCAGCGCAAACTGGGCATCACCTTTGTTTTTGTCACCCACGATCAGGAAGAGGCGCTCTCTATGTCAGATCGTATCGTGGTGATGCGCGACGGCCGCATTGAGCAGGATGGCACGCCGCGTGAAATTTATGAAGAGCCGGGCAACCTGTTTGTGGCGCGTTTTATCGGTGAAATTAACGTCTTTGACGCCGAGGTGATCGCGTGCGACCGCGCGCCCACTATCCGCGCGCGCGTTGAAGGCATCGCCTGCGATCTGCACTGCCCGTTTCCGGTAGCGCCCGGTGATAAACTGCACGTACTGCTGCGCCCGGAAGATCTGCGCGTTGAGGAGATCGCCCATGACAGCCGCAGCGAGTATCTGACCGGTTTTGTTCGCGACCGCAGCTATAAAGGCATGACGCTGGAGTCCTCGGTGGAGCTGGAGAACGGCAAGCTGCTGACGGTCAGTGAATTCTTCAACGAAGATGACCCCGATTTTGACCACTCGCTGAATCAAAAAATGGCTATCCGCTGGGTGCCGGACTGGGAGGTGGTACTGCCCTATGAAACTGATGCGTAATCGTCTGCAGAAAGCGATTGTTGCCCTGATTGTCAGCTGGCTGACGCTGTTTGTGCTGCTGCCCAATCTGATGATTATCGTCACCAGCTTTCTGACGCGCGATGATGCGCACTTTGTCAGCATGGTACTGACCTTTGATAACTACCGCCGCCTGCTCGACCCGCTCTATGCCAGCGTGCTGCTGCATTCACTGAATATGGCGTTGATCGCCACCCTGTGCTGTCTGCTGCTGGGCTATCCGTTTGCCTGGTGCCTCACCCGGCTCTCTCCCCGGCTGCGTCCGCTGATGCTCTTTTTGCTGATAGTGCCCTTCTGGACCAACTCGCTGATCCGCATCTATGGGCTGAAGATCTTTCTCAGCACCCGCGGCTGGCTGAACGACTTTCTGCTCTGGCTCGGCGTGACAGATAAACCTTTTCGCATCATGTTCACCTCTGAAGCGGTGATTCTGGGACTCATCTATATCCTGCTGCCGTTTATGGTACTGCCGCTTTACTCCAGCCTGGAGAAGCTCGATCGGTCGTACCTTGAAGCGGCGCGCGATCTCGGTGCCGGTAAGCTCCAGACGTTTGTACGCATTATTCTGCCGCTGACCCTGCCCGGCATTGTCGCGGGCTGCCTGCTGGTATTTATCCCGGCGATGGGCATGTTTTACGTTGCCGACCTTATGGGCGGCGCCAGAAATCTGCTGATCGGAAATATTATCAAAAGCCAGTTCCTGAACATTCGCGACTGGCCGTCAGGCGCAGCAACCAGCGTGGTGATGACGCTGCTGATGGGCATTATGCTGCTGTTTTACTGGCGGGCGGCGCGGCTGCTGAATAACCGGATGGATCTCTCATGATGGCGCGTCTGCTACGCGGCGTCTTTATGGCCGCAATCTATGCCTGGTTCTATATTCCGATGATTATCCTGATCGTAAACTCCTTCAACGCCTCGCGCTTTGGCATTAACTGGCAGGGATTCAGCTCGCGCTGGTATCAGCTGCTGCTGAACAACGACAGTCTGATTCAGGCAGCGCAGCACTCACTTATCATGGGTGTGATCTCCGCAACCTGCGCCACGCTTATCGGCGCGCTTACGGCCGTCGCGCTCTACCGCTACCGTTTTCGCGGTAAGCCCTTTGTCAGCGGGATGCTGTTTGTGGTGATGATGTCGCCGGATATCGTTATGGCGATCTCCCTGCTGGTGCTGTTTATGCTGCTGGGGATCTCGCTCGGCTTCTGGTCGCTGCTGTTTTCGCATATCACCTTCTGCCTGCCTTTTGTGGTGATCACCGTCTACTCGCGGCTGAAAGGGTTTGATGTGCGCATGCTGGAGGCGGCAAAAGATCTCGGTGCCAGCGAGGTGACGATTCTGCGTAAAATCCTGCTGCCGCTGGCGATGCCGGCCGTGGCAGCGGGCTGGCTGCTGAGCTTTACTCTCTCTATGGATGATGTGGTGGTCTCATCATTCGTTACCGGGCCGGGTTTCGAAATCCTGCCGCTGAAGATCTACTCCATGGTGAAAGTCGGTGTTTCACCCGAGGTGAACGCGCTGGCGACGATCCTGCTGCTGCTGTCGCTGCTGCTGGTGGCGATCAGTCAGCTACTGCTCCGTGATAAAACCCAATAGAGGATACCCCATGAAAAAACACGCTTGCTGGCTGATAGCGGGAGCGATGGCGCTGTGTATGCAGAGCGCGCAGGCTGACAATAAAACGCTCTACTTCTACAACTGGACGGAGTATGTGCCGCCGGGTCTGCTGGAGCAGTTTACCAAAGAGACCGGGATCAAAGTGATCTACTCCACCTATGAATCCAATGAGAGCATGTACGCCAAGCTGAAAACCTGGAAAGATGGCGCCTACGATCTGGTGGTGCCTTCGACCTATTTTGTCGCCAAAATGCGTAATGAGGGGATGCTGCAGAAGATCGACAAATCGCAGCTGAGCAACTTTAAAAATCTCGATCCTGACCTGCTCAACAAGCCGTTCGATCCCAATAACGACTACTCCATTCCCTATATCTGGGGCGCGACCGCTATCGGTGTCAACAGCGATGAGATCGATCCTAAAACGATCACCCGCTGGGCCGACCTCTGGAAGCCGGAATATAAGCAGAGTCTGCTGCTGACGGACGATGCGCGCGAAGTGTTCCAGGTGGCGCTGCGCAAGCTCGGTTATTCCGGTAATACGCAGGACCCGGCGCAGATCGCTGCCGCGTCGGAAGAGCTGAAAAAGCTGATGCCGAACGTGCTGGCGTTTAACTCCGATAATCCGGGTAACCCGTTTATGGAGGGTGAAGTCAACGTCGGCATGATCTGGAACGGCTCCGCTTACGTGGCGCGTCAGGCGGGCACGCCGCTGAGCATTGTCTGGCCGGAAGAAGGCGGCATTTTCTGGATGGACAATCTGGCGATCCCGGCCAATGCGAAAAACCGGGAGGGGGCGCTGAAGCTGATCAACTTCCTGCTGCGCCCTGATGTGGCAGCTCAGGTGGCGGAAACCATCGGTTACCCGACGCCAAATCTGGCGGCAAAAAAGCTGCTGCCTGCCGCCGTTGCGCAGGATCCGTCACTCTATCCGCCTGCTGACGTCATCAGAAAAGGCGAATGGCAGAATGATGTCGGGGCCGCCAGCGTACAGTATGAAACGCTGTTTCAGAAGCTGAAAGCGGGCCGCTGAAAGGCGTAACGGGCGCCGCGCAGGCGCCCGGTTTAGTGCTCCAGGCTCTGCAGCAGGCGCTGCACAAATGCCGGTACCTCTTCGCTCGCCAGGCCATATTTTCCTTCGGCAAACTCATTGCCCACCTGACTTGGCTCCAGGTTCAGCTCGACCGTATGCGCGCCCTGCAGCGTGGCTTCATGTACAAATCCGGCGGCAGGATAGACATGGCCTGAGGTGCCGATGGCGATAAACAGATCGACCTGCTGCATCGCCTCATAGATCTCTTCCATGCCGAGCGGCATTTCGCCAAACCACACCACGTGCGGCCGCAGCCGCGCCGGAAACTGGCAGCAGGTGCAGCGGTCGTCGGCGGTCACGTCGCGGTACCACGTCACCACCTGGCCACTCTCCTCACAGCGTACTTTCAGCAGTTCGCCATGCATATGCAGCACGCGCTGGCTGCCGGCACGCTCGTGCAGATTATCGATGTTCTGTGTGACCAGCAGAAAGTTATCGCCCAGCGCCTGTTCCAGCTCTGCCAGCGCCAGATGCGCGGCGTTAGGCTGGATCTCCGGCTGCTGCAGCTGCTGGCGGCGGATATTATAAAAGCGCTGCACCAGCGCCGGATCGCGGCGAAAGCCCTCCGGCGTAGCAACATCTTCAATACGGTGCTCTTCCCACAGGCCGTCGGAGGCGCGAAAAGTACGAATGCCCGATTCAGCAGAGATGCCGGCACCGGTCAGTACCACCACGCGCGGCAGCGGATGCGCGGCGAGTTCAGCGCTGCGATCGCGCTCAAAAATGCGCTGGCGAAAGCGCTGATGCACTTTACGGCGGTTTTTCCGGTCGCGGGCGAGCCGCAGGCGGCGGCGCTGTATGCGCATAAAAACTCCTTGATCTGCGGCGCAGTACGCCGTGTTTCGGGTGTTGTAGTGGGCAATGCTGTCCCGGTAATAGCGACTGCGTGGCCACACCGCCGTACGCAGTCGCTGAAACCGGACGCAGCCGCCGGAGCGGCTGCGTCAGGGCGGTTACTGACCGCTCAGCACGCGGGCCGGATCGAGGCGGCTGGCGCGTCGCGCCGGGTACCAACTGGCGATCAGGCTCAGCACGATAGCGGTTGCCAGTACAATGACAACATCCAGCCAGTGCAGTTCCGACGGCAGAAAGTCGATAAAATAGATATCGCCTGCCAGCAGCGTATGCCCGGTCAGATGTTCGATGCCGCGCATCACCGGCGTCAGGTTCAGCGCCACCAGCACACCGGTAATAACGCCGCTGACGCTGCCCAGCAGGCCCGCCAGCAGCCCGTACCAGATAAAGATAGCGCGGATAAGCCCATCTTTCGCCCCCAGGGTACGCAGCACGGCAATGTCTGCGCTCTTATCTTTGACTGCCATTACCAGCGTGGAAACGATATTAAAACAGGCAACGCCGATCACCAGCACCATCGCCAGATACATAATGGCGCGGATCATCTGGATATCGCGATACATATAGCCGTAGGTGCCAATCCAGCTTTTGATATAAACATAGGCGTGGGTTACCTCACCGGCCGTGCGCACCAGTTTTTGCGCCTGAAACGGATCGCTCATCTTCAGTGCGATACCGCTGACGCTGTCGCCCAGGCCCAGATAGCGCTGCGCATCCGCCAGCGGAACCAGCGCCAGGCTGTGATCGAGCATGCCGCTCAGCTGAAGAATGCCGCTGACCTGCAGCCGGATGCGCTTTGGCTGCTGCAGCTTATTATCCGCGCTGCTGTTCGGGATCATGATGGTGATCCAGCTGCCCTGCTTTACGTTCAGTGATTTGGCAATACCGCTGCCTAAAATAATCTGCTGCCTGCCGGCGGCAAACTGTGCCCAGGCGTCGCCAGCGACAAACTGCGGCAGTGCACTGAGACGCGACTCCTGCTGCGGATCAACCCCTTTGACCTGCAGCGCCTGCAGCCTGGCTCCGCTCTCAATCAATCCGGTAAAATTAACGTAGGGGGCCGCCGCCGCGATGCCGGGCACCTGCTCCATCGGGGCGATCAGAGATTGCCAGTCGCGCAGCGGCCCTTCGACCGGCTCAATTTCACCATGCGGAACGACGGCCAGAATGCGGTTATTCAGCTCACGCTCGAAACCGTTCATAGCGCTGAGGCCGATGATCAGTACCGCCACGCCCAGCGCAATTCCCACGGTGGAGATCACTGAAATCAGCGATACCATGCCGCCGCGCCGCCGGCCCCGGCTGAAGCGCAGCCCCAGCAACAGCGAGAGTGAAGAGGTCATGCCTCTGCTCCCAGCGTCAGGCGATCGCTCAGCTGTCCGTCACGCATCTCCATCTGCCGCGTCAGCCGTTTTGCCAGCTGCAGATCGTGAGTCACCACCAGAAACGCCGTACCCTGACGCACGTTAAGCTCGCCCAGCAGCTCAAATATCGCGTCGGCGTTGCGTGCATCAAGATTGCCGGTAGGCTCATCCGCCATCACCAGACGCGGACGGTTGACCAGCGCCCGGGCAATCGCCACGCGCTGACGCTCGCCGCCTGAGAGCTCAGAAGGACGATGCGCGGCGCGCTTCTCCAGCCCGACCGCCGCCAGCATTTCGCGGGCGCGACTCTCAGCTTCCGCTTTGGCGGTTTTGCCAATCAGCAGCGGCATCGCCACGTTCTCCAGCGCGCTGAAGTCAGGCAGCAGGTGATGGAACTGATAGATGAAGCCCAGCTCGCGATTGCGCAGCTCCGCTTTTGCGGCGGCGCTCATGGCATTAAGCGAACGGCCATCAAACACCACGTCGCCCGAGGTCGGCGCATCCAGCCCGCCCAGCAGATGCAGGAGCGTACTTTTACCGGAGCCGGAGCTGCCGACAATCGCCGCCAGCTCGCCGGGTTGCAGGCTGAAAGCCACGTTGCGCAGCACATCGGTCTGCACGCTGCCTTCCTGATAGCGTTTGCACAGGTCGCGGCACTGCAACAAAGGGGTATTACTCATAACGTAAAGCCTCAGCGGGTTGAACGGCGGCAGCGCGCCAGGAGGGGTAAAGGGTTGAGAGCAGCGCAACCGTCATTGAAATCAGGGCGATAATCACTACCTGCCAGGGATTGATGTCCACCGGCAGCGCCGCGCCATCGAGAAACAGGCCGATGACCGGCATCAGCGTATTCAGCTGGCTGGCAAGCAGCACGCCAAGCAGCGCACCCAGCAGCGCGCCAATAATACCGGCACTGGCGCCCTGCACCATAAAGACCGCGACAATCTGCCGCCGGGTTAAGCCCTGCGTCTGCAGAATCGCCACTTCGCCCTGCTTCTCCATAATCAGCAGACCCAGCGAGGTAATAATATTGAACGCCGCTACGGCGATAATCAGACTCAGCAGCAGCCCCATCATATTTTTTTCCATGCGTACCGCCTGGAAAAGATCGCCTTTGCGCTCGCGCCAGTCTTTCCACACCGTGCCCTGCGGCAGCGGCTGGGTGCTCAGCGCATCCACGCTCAGCGGCTTTTCCAGCCAGAGCCGCCAGCCGGTGATGCTGCCTGCCGGATAGCGCATAACGCGTGATGCATCCTGCTGATTGACAAGGATCTGGTACCCATCTACTTCACTATTTGCCGCGTAAGTGCCGGCAACGGTAAAGATGCGCTGGCTGGGCAGGCGCCCGACCGGCGTAAACTGGCTGACCGAAGGCACCATCAGACGCAGCGCATCGCCCCGCTTCACGCCGAGCTGTGCGGCGAGCTGCTCACCGAGGATCACATTATATTTGCCCGCCTGCAGCACCTGCTGCTGCGTGTTGACCAGGTAAGGCGTGAGCGGATCGGGTTCGTCCGGATTAACGCCCAGCATCACGCCGACCGAGACGTTGTGCGCACTCTGCAGCACCACATCGGCCGTGGTCAGGGGAGCGACGCGCGTGACGCCCTGCAGCTTCAGGCTGTCAGCCGGCAGCTGCTGCGGATCGATACTGCCTTTGTCGCTGGTGATAAGCGCCTGCGGCATCAGCCCCAGGATGTTCCCCTCCAGCTCACGCTCAAAGCCGTTCATCACCGACAGCACGGTCACCAGCGCCATCACGCCCAGGGTAATACCGATAGTTGAGAGCCAGGAGACGAAGCGACCGAAGCGGTCTGAAGCCCGTCCACGCATGTAGCGTAAACCGATAAATAGCGCAACTGGTTGATACATGAGTTCCGTTCTGGCCATTGCCTGATAATAAGGTAGAGGGATGATAATGGAGCCGCCTGCTTTATGAAACCTCTAACCCACTGAGTGTTGAGCGAAGTTGCATCAAAATGCGTCCCTGCCGCGTCACAGGAGAGATTTCTGTCACCGCAATGGTTCCGGCCCGCCGCGCGGCCGGATAAAAGCTGTACGAACGGCTGCCGCTGGCGGCGCGCGCATACCATCACTGGCATATCGGGACTATTATATCTCTCAGGCTGATAGCGCGGAGTCGCTGTCGCTCCCTTCCGGCCTGCCTGCGGGCACAATGGAGAGATGATCATCAGGGCGGTTTATGGAATGATGACGCCCTGAAATACAAGGAGAGCACGTCGAGACCCTATGTCGGAACAGCACCGTTATACCCTGCCTGCCAAAGCAGGAGACCATCGTCAGCTCGGCCAGCTGGTCGGCGCCGCACAGGCGGTTGAATGCGCCAGTATCACCGAACGCCATCAGGGTCCGGTGTTGATGATCACCCCGGATATGCAATCCGCGCTGCGGCTGCAGGAGGAGATCCGACAGTTTACCGACCTGCCGGTGATTAATCTGCCGGACTGGGAAACGCTGCCTTACGACAGCTTTTCGCCCCATCAGGATATTATTTCTGCGCGCCTCTCTACGCTTTACCAGCTGCCGATGCTGGCCCGTGGCATGCTGATTCTGCCGGTCAATACGCTGATGCAGCGCGTCTGCCCGCACAGCTTCCTGCACGGGCACGCGCTGGTGATGCAACAGGGACAGAAACTGTCACGCGACGCGCTGCGCGATCAGCTGGAGCAGGCGGGTTACCGCCACGTCGATCAGGTGATGGAGCATGGCGAATACGCCACGCGCGGTGCCCTGCTCGATCTCTTCCCGATGGGCAGCGACCAGCCCTATCGCATCGACTTTTTTGATGATGAAATCGACAGCCTGCGCCTGTTCGACGTCGACAGCCAGCGCACGCTGGAGTCAGTGGATGCGATCAATCTCCTGCCGGCGCACGAATTTCCCACAGACAAAGCGGCGATCGAGCTGTTTCGTACCCGCTGGCGCGAAATTTTCGACGTGCGCCGCGAGCCGGAGCATATCTATCAGCAGGTCAGTAAAGGCACGCTGCCCTCCGGCATCGAATACTGGCAGCCGCTGTTTTTTGAGCAGCCGCTGCCCACGCTTTTCAGCTACCTGCCCGCCAGCACGCTGGTGCTGAACTGCGGCGATCTGGCTGGCAGCGCGGAGCGCTTCTGGCAGGATGCGAACGCGCGCTTTGAAAACCGGCGCATCGATCCGATGCGCCCGCTGCTGGAGCCGGCCACGCTCTGGCTGCGGCCCGATGCGCTGCTCAGCGAACTGAAAGCCTGGCCGCGCATGCAGCTCACGGCAGAAACGCTGCCGGAAAAAGCCGCCAATACCAACCTGGCTTATGAACCGCTGCCGGAGCTTACCGTGCAGGCCCAGGCGAAAGCCCCACTCGACCTGCTGCGCCAGTTTCTGGAGCAGTTCAGCGGCCAGGTGATTTTCTCGGTAGAGAGTGAAGGCCGCCGGGAAAGCCTGCAGGAGCTGCTGGCGCGCATTAAGCTACGCCCTCAGCCGGTTGAACACTTCAGCGAAGCGGCGGCTCAGCCGTACAGCCTGATGATTGGCGCCAGCGAGCGTGGCTTTATCGATACGCTGCGCGATCGCGCGCTGATCTGTGAAAGCGATCTGCTGGGCGAGCGCGTCAGCCGTCGCCGGCAGGATAATCGCCGCACCATCAATCCGGACGTGCTGATCCGCAACCTGGCGGAGCTGCATCCGGGGCAGCCGGTAGTGCATCTGGAGCACGGCGTCGGTCGTTATATCGGACTCACCACGCTTGAGGCGGGCGGTATTGTGGCGGAGTATCTGATGCTCTCCTACGCCGGCGACGCCAAGCTTTATGTGCCGGTCTCCTCACTGCATCTGATCAGCCGCTACGCTGGCGGCGCCGATGAAAATGCGCCGCTGCACAAGCTGGGCAGCGACGCCTGGTCACGCGCACGGCAGAAAGCGGCGGAAAAGGTACGCGACGTGGCGGCGGAACTGCTGGATATCTACGCCCAGCGTGCTGCGAAAAGCGGCTACGCCTTTAAGCACGATCGCGAGCAGTACCGGCTGTTCTGCGAGGGCTTCCCGTTTGAAACCACGCCGGACCAGGCGCAGGCAATTAACGCCGTGCTGAGTGATATGTGCCAGCCGCTGGCCATGGATCGCCTGGTGTGTGGCGACGTGGGCTTTGGTAAAACGGAAGTGGCGATGCGCGCGGCGTTTCTGGCCGTGGAGAACACCAGGCAGGTGGCGGTACTGGTTCCCACCACCCTGCTGGCGCAGCAGCACTATGATAACTTCCGCGATCGCTTTGCCAACTGGCCGGTGCGTATCGAGATGCTGTCACGCTTCCGCAGCGCGAAAGAGCAGGCACAGGTGCTGGAGCAGGCGAGCGAAGGCAAAATCGATGTTCTGATCGGCACGCACAAACTGCTGATGAGCGATCTCAAATGGCGCGACCTCGGGCTGCTGATTGTGGATGAAGAGCACCGCTTTGGCGTGCGGCATAAAGAGCGCATCAAGGCGATGCGCGCCGACGTCGATATCCTGACGCTGACCGCTACGCCTATTCCGCGTACGCTGAATATGGCGATGAGCGGCATGCGCGATCTGTCGATTATCGCCACGCCGCCTGCCCGTCGCCTGGCGGTAAAAACCTTTGTGCGCGAGTATGACAGCCTGGTGGTGCGTGAAGCGATTCTGCGCGAAGTGCTGCGCGGTGGTCAGGTTTACTACCTCTATAACGACGTGGAAAACATTGAGAAAGCGGCGCAGCGGCTGGCGGATCTGGTGCCGGAAGCGCGTATCGCGATTGGTCATGGCCAGATGCGCGAGCGCGATCTGGAGCGGGTAATGAACGATTTCCATCATCAGCGTTTTAATGTACTGGTCTGTACCACCATCATTGAAACCGGTATCGATGTACCCAGCGCCAACACCATCATCATTGAACGTGCCGATCACTTTGGTCTGGCGCAGCTGCACCAGCTGCGCGGTCGCGTTGGCCGCTCGCACCACCAGGCCTACGCCTGGCTGCTGACACCGCACCCGAAAGCGATGACCACCGATGCCCAGAAGCGGCTGGAGGCGATCGCCTCGCTGGAAGATTTAGGCGCCGGCTTTGCGCTGGCGACGCACGACCTTGAAATCCGCGGCGCCGGTGAGCTGCTGGGCGAGGATCAGAGCGGTCAGATGGAGAGCATCGGCTTTACGCTCTATATGGAGCTGCTGGAAAATGCGGTGGATGCCCTGAAAGCGGGACGCGAGCCGTCGCTGGAAGATCTCACCAGCAATCAGACTGAGATTGAACTGCGGATGCCGGCGCTGCTGCCCGACGATTTTATTCCCGATGTCAGCACCCGTCTTTCACTCTATAAGCGGGTTGCCAGTGCCGCCGACGAGCAGGATCTGGCTGAACTGCGGGTAGAGATGATTGACCGCTTCGGCAAACTGCCTGACGCCGCGCGCAATCTGCTGGATATTGCCGCGCTGCGCCTGGCCGCGCGCGAGCTGGGCGTGCGCAAAATTGAAGCCAGTGACAAAGGCGGCTTCTTTGAGTTTGCCCCACAGAATCAGATCGATCCCGGCTGGCTGATTAGCCTGCTGCAGAAAGATCCGGCACAGTGGAAGCTGGATGGCCCGACGCGGCTGCGCTTCACGCGCGATCTGGCTGAACGCAAGCTGCGCATGGAGTGGGTTCAGGACTTTATCACTGAACTGGCCAGGCACCGGCTGCCGGCGGGCTGATGCAAAAGAAAAAAGCGCCTTACGGCGCTTTTTTTATCTGGTTTGCTGTGAAATAGCTTTGCCCAATCAGGCCTGATTCGAATTCAGGATGAGCTGACCATTGCGGTCAAGCGGGATGCGGGTGCCAGGGTCATTCTCCATGCGGATTTTGCCCTGCTGGTCGCCTATTTTATAGGTCACATCATAACCCAGCATCTTTTCCTGTTTACTGTATACCGTTCTGCAGCGCTGTTCGCTGGTAGTGTAGGTGTCCCGCTCCTGCAGAGCGCCCTGCACCTGATTACCGCCGTAGCCGCCGGCCAGTGCACCCGCTACGGTAGCCACATCGCGACCGCGACCGCCGCCGAACTGATGACCCAGCACGCCGCCCGCGACGGCACCCAGCACCGAACCGGCAATACGGTTCTCATCCTGTACCGGACGACGGTGCGTCAGCGTAACGTTACGGCACTCCTGACGCGGCTGTTTGATACTCTCTTTAATCGGGGTGGCTGACAGCACCTGAGCAAATTGCGGACCGCGATCAAACACGTTCATGCTGGCGACCGCCGCCACGCCCAGCGCTGCTGCTACGCCGATTCCGATACCCGCAAGCATTGATTTATTCACAGGAATATCCTCCTGACAGTGTTACCGCGCATTCCCGTCGCTACAGGCTTGTAGCGGAGGCATAACCGGCGTGCGCGCCGCGCCGTGTTCCTGAAGATAAGTTTTGCAGATGGTCCGGAATTGCAACATCAGATTAATGGAAGAAACGCGGCGTAAGCGCAGCAGGGCCAGCTTTTAGGAGAGTTCTGAGCCGCGGGTTTGGGGCAGGTAATGTTGCGGTGAACTGATGATTATCAGCAGCTTATTACGGACAAAACGGGAGCGGGCGACATTATGTCGCCCGCTATTGATTAGTGCAGTTTAAGTCGCGGACGCAGTACGCGGTTCAGACTGCCAACCAGCATCATCAGTCCGGTCTTGAAGTATCCATGGAGCGCAATCTGGTGCATACGATACAGAGAGATATAGACAAAGCGCGCAATGCGCCCTTCCACCATCATTGAGCCGCGCATCAGGTTACCCATCAGGCTGCCTACGGTGGTAAAGCGCGACAGCGAGACCAGTGAGCCGTGATCTTTATAGACGTACGCTTTCAGCGGCTTGCCTTTACGCTGTGCGAGAATGTTATCCAGCACCCGTGACGCCATCTGATGCGCCGACTGCGCGCGCGGCGGTACAAAGCCACCACCGGGCAGCGCACAGGAGGCACAGTCGCCGAGCGCGTAGATATTTTCATCGCGCGTGGTCTGCAGCGTCTCTTTAACCACCAGCTGGTTAATACGGTTGGTCTCCAGACCGCCAATCTCTTTCATAAAGTCAGGCGCTTTGATGCCTGCTGCCCACACCATCAGATCGGCAGCAATATACTCACCCTCTTTGGTGTTAAGCCCTTTCGCATCGGCGCTGGTCACCATGGTCTGCGTCAGAACGCGCACGCCCAGTTTGGTCAGCTCCTGATGGGCCGCCGCAGAGATGCGCGGTGGCAGCGCAGGCAGGATGCGTTCACCCGCTTCCACCAGCGTGACGTTGAGCGCGCTGCTGTCGAGACCTTTGTAGCCGTAGCTGTGCAACTGCTTCACCGCATTGTAAAGCTCAGCAGAGAGCTCCACGCCAGTGGCGCCGCCGCCAACAATGGCGATATTGACCTTCTGCAGCTCGCCTTCGCTGGCAGAAAAGCGCAGAAACTGATTCAGCATCTCATTATGGAAACGACGCGCCTGATGCGGATTGTCGAGGAAGATGCAGTGATCTTTGACGCCCGGGGTGCCGAAATCATTGGAAGTACTGCCCAGCGCCACCACCAGACGGTCCCACGCCAGCTCACGCTGCGGCACCAGAATCTCGCCCTGAGCGTCGCGGATTTCCGCCAGCTCAATGGTTTTGCGATCGCGATGGATCTGCGTCAGCGAACCCAGCTGAAACTGAAAGCCGTGGTTGCGGGCGTGAGCCAGATAGCTCAGCGCGTCAATGCCCTCATCCATAGAGCCGGTCGCCACCTCATGCAGCAGCGGTTTCCAGAGATGACTGTGGTTGCGGTCAACCAGAATAATCTCCGCTTTTTTGCTGCGCCCCAGCTTATGCCCCAGCTGCGTTGCCAGCTCCAGGCCACCGGCGCCTCCGCCAATAATGACGATCTTTTCCACGGTTGTAGTCAATGCAGACCCCCTCAAAGTTGTAAACCAAAAGTTAATTAACGGTTAAATAAAACCTTAATAAACATAGGGTTGGCGATGTTTAATCGCACGCTGAGGGCAGAATATCACGCCGGTCTAACCAGATCATAAGGAAATTGATGCAGATCAATCTTTCGCGGGGATTATCAGAATGTTACACGTTTTGTGAATAGCATCACACGACAAACGCCGCATTCATACAGGGAATGCGGCGCTTCACAACGCTTACTGCTGTGCAGTATGCGCCAGCCAGCGCGCCTGCAGATCGCTGAGCTGACGCTGATTCTGCCGCCAGCGCGCGCTGCTCTGCAGCTCATCCAGCGTATGCTGCCCGCGATGCCAGAGCCGCGTAATGCGTTCTGCCGGACCCGCCTGCAGATTATCCAGCACGCTGATGGCGCCCGCCCGCTGGTTGCAGACCAGAATCATATCGCAACCGGCATCCAGCGACTGCTGCGCCCGTTCGGCGTAGCTGCCCATCACGGCGGCGCCCTCCATTGAGAGATCGTCGGAGAAGATCACGCCGTCAAAGGCGAGCTCCTGACGCAGCACCTGCTGCAGCCAGTAAGGCGAGCCGCTGGCGGGCAGCGGATCAACCTGGCTGTAGATAACGTGGGCCGGCATCACCGCATCCAGCAGCTGTTCACTGATGAGCTGCTGAAAAATAGCCATGTCGTGCTGGCGCAGCGTGGCGGCGTCGCGCGTATCGCGCGGTGTTTCTTTATGCGAATCCGCACTGACCGCACCGTGGCCAGGAAAGTGTTTACCGGTGGTTTTCATACCGGCTTCGCGCATGCCGTTAATAAAGCGCCGCGCGATCTGCAGCGCAATAGCCGGATCGGCATGAAACGCCCGATCGCCGATTGCGGCGCTGATGTGGCCGATATCAAGCACCGGCGCAAAGCTGATATCGATATCGAGCCCGGCAATCTCCGCCGCCATCTGCCAGCCCGCCTGCTGCGCCAGATCGCCTGCCGCAGCCAAATCGTGCAGGGCAGCAAAGGACTGCATTGCCGGCAGCTGCGTAAAGCCTTCACGGAAACGCTGCACGCGTCCGCCCTCCTGATCCACCGCCACCACCAGCCGGTTACGGGAAGCGGCGCGGATCTGACGCACCAGCTCGCGGAGCTGAGCAACGTCATGAAAGTTGCGCGTAAACAGAATAAGTCCGCCCACCAGCGGGTGCTGCAATATCTCGCGCTCTTCTGCGTCCAGCGTGTAGCCCGCCACGTCCAGCATCAGCGGGCCGGGTGCATTGATTGTCATAACTCGGTTCCTGAATTAAATATCCTGCCAGCTGGTCTGCGCCAGCTGCTGTAAAGTCGCCTCGCCGCTCTGCTCGGCGCGCAGCTGATACCAGCTCGCCATCAGCAGCTGCAGCCACGGCTGCCAGCGCGCGATCTGACGCGCCAGCACGGTCGCATCCATGTGCGTCCGTGCGGCATACTCTTCCGTCCACGCCGCTGCCTGCGTCGGCGCCCATGCACAGATAGCAGCCAGCTCCAGCGCCACGTCGCCATCGGCCGCATACTCCCAGTCAATCAGCCTCAGCCCGGCTGGCGTCGCGATCACATTGCCTGGATGAACATCCATATGCAGCGGCGCAAGGCGCAGCGGGCGCGGCTCCCCCTGTCGCTGCAGCCGCTGCAGCCGCGTCAGCCAGCGCCAGTGCCGCTGACGGCAGCGCTGCCAGTAGAGCTGCAGCAGCGGCAGCAGCCGCAACGGATAGCCGGTCAGCGGCTGCCGGTGCAGCGTACTGACCAGCGCCACTATTGCGCTGCGCTGTGCGTCAAAGGCGGCAGGCGTCAGCGCCTCACCCGGCAGCCAGCGCTGCAGCAGCCAGGGGGAGCGCCAGCTGAGCGGCTCCGGCCCCAGACCGGCATTGCGCAGCTGGCGCAAAATACGGTATTCGCGCTGCCGGTCAACAAAAGGAATAGGCTGCGGAGGCGTGCGCCGGGCCAGCAGCGTCTCCTGCTCGCCCGCAATCTGAAAACTGTTGCCGCTCAGACCCGGCAGCGCGAAAAAATAGCCGGCGGCAGATGCCGTCGGCCACTGTTGCTGCACCAGGTCAACCAGTGCGGGATCAGGGTTGTGTTGCACCATTACCTGACCAGATGATTTCGCCGGTCTGCACCAGCATTAGCTGCATCTGCAGCGTGGGTGACTTCACCTCGCCTTTCGCATTGCTATAGAGCACATATTGCGCGTTTACGATGCGCGCCAGGCCGATCGCTTTGCTGCGCGAATTCAGACTATCTTCTGGTGAGAGGCCCAGCGTCTGGCGCGCCTGATTCAGCTGGTCATCAGACACCAGGGTAAATTTGCCGTTGTTCGCCAGCGCGCTCTGAATGGCACCGGTGGCTTTTTCGGTCTGCAGCGCGCCGTTGGTGCTGTTTTTAAGGCGATCGACCAGCAGCACGCTGCCCGGATTCACCCCGGCAGACTGCACCATATTGGCCACCAGCGGCGAGACGCTGGCGCTCCAGTTTATGGTTTTCAGCTTGGGCGGCTGCGGCACATTTTGCGGCGGCGGTACGGGCTGCGGCTCCGGCTGCGGTTCCGGCTGAACCGGAGTCGTCGGCTGCGTCGGTTCGACCGGTGCCGGCGTCTGCTGTTTTACCACACAGCCGGTAAGCATCAGCGCAAACAGTAGCGCGCCAGAACGTTGAACACTGCGGATCACGGGTTACTCCTTAGAGATAAAGATAAAGCCGCACTTTGCTGGCGGTGAGATTGCCCATTTGCGAAGCCACCATCACGCTGCCGTGTGCGGGAACAGTTTGCGTCTGTGCCGGCTCCTGCGGCTCAATTTCCAGTCCCTTATCGTCATACCAGTAGAAACGATAATGAACCGTAACAGGCGCTTCACGCAGATTCTGCAGCGTGCTGGCCGCCTGCAGCTGACCGTCGCGGCTGGTAAGCTGGGGCTCGTCAGTAATGATCCCCGCTGACAGCACGGATGACTCCATCACCAGCGATTGTGAAGTATTGATCATCGGTTTATCACTACTGCAGCCTGCCAGAGTCAATAATAGCAGGCCGCTCAGCCATCGACGCATATCAGGTCCGCCTGAGGTTAATAAGCAAGCATCGGGCCCAGGGGTTCACCACCCACCAGGTGCATGTGTATATGATAGACCTCCTGACCGCCGTGGCGATTGCAGTTCATGATCAGGCGGTAGCCATCTTCAGCAATGCCTTCATCGCGGGCAATTTTTGCCGCCACGGTGATCATCCGCCCGAGCGCATGTTCATGCGCAGGCTTAACGTCATTGGTCGTGGGGATCAGGACATTAGGGATAATCAGCACGTGAGTGGGCGCTTTGGGTGCAATATCACGAAAGGCGGTGACCAGTTCATCCTGGTAAATAATATCGGCCGGAATTTCACGGCGAATGATTTTACTGAAAATAGTCTCTTCAGCCATGGTGCGGTTCCTTTTTACCTGAGTCAGTCTGGCAGTATGCGCGAGAAAATCCGCTTCTTTCAACCTTCTCCGGGCTTTTCTTCACTGACTGGCTGCTTTTACAGCGGCGCGCTGACAAACAAAAACCCCCTCGCGGGAGGGGGTTTTTAGTCACGGTGCACAATCCTGCTGCAAAGGCGTTACATGCTGCGGATGTAATCGTCCATTTCCGTTTTCAGGTTATCTGATTTAGTGCCAAAGATAGCCTGCACACCGGAACCGGCAACCACCACGCCGCGGGCGCCCAGGTTTTTCAGCTCAGCCTGATCAACTTTTGCCACATCGGCCACGCTGACGCGCAGACGGGTAATACAGGCATCCAGATTGGTGATGTTCTCTTTGCCGCCAAAGGCGCTGACCAGCTTGCCCGCCATTTCGCTGCCGGTGGCGCTGCTCTGCTCAATCGCGGTATCTTCACGGCCCGGCGTTTTCAGATTCAGTTTTGCAATCAGCACGCGGAAAACGGTGTAGTAAACCAGGCCGTAGATGATACCGACAATCGGGAACAGCCAGATTTTGCTGCTGTTACCGCTCAGGACGATAAAATCGATCAGGCCGTGCGAGAAGCTGGTACCGTCACGCATACCCAGCAGGATACAGATAGGGAACGCCAGACCTGCCAGAATCGCGTGGATCACGTAGAGGATCGGTGCCACGAACATGAAAGAGAACTCAATCGGTTCGGTAATACCGGTCAGGAACGAGGTCAGGGCGGCAGAGATCATGATGCCGCCAACTTTGGCACGGTTCTCAGGCTTCGCCGAATGCCAGATAGCAATAGCAGCAGCTGGCAGACCATACATTTTAAACAGGAAGCCGCCTGAGAGTTTACCGGCAGTCGGGTCTCCCGCCATGTAACGCGGAATATCACCGTGGAATACCTGGCCGGCCGCATTGGTGAACTCACCAATCTGCATCTGGAAAGGAACGTTCCAGATATGATGCAGGCCAAACGGCACCAGCGCACGCTCAATCACGCCGTAGATGCCGAAAGCGACAACCGGGTTCTGATACGCAGCCCACTGGGAGAAGTCCTGAATTGCCGTACCCACCGGTGGCCAGATAAATGAGAGCACAATACCGGTAAAGATAGCGGTCAGGCCGGAAATGATCGGAACAAAGCGTTTACCGGCGAAGAAGCCAAGGTACTCCGGCAGCTTGATACGGTAAAAGCGGTTAAACATATAGGCAGCGATCGCACCGGCAATGATCCCGCCCAGTACGCCGGTGTCCGCCAGATGTTTCGCTTCAATCTCTGCCGCAGGCAGATGCAGCACCAGCGGCGCCACGACCGCCAGCGTTTTAACCATAATGCCGTAAGCGACAACTGCCGCCAGCGCTGATACGCCGTCGTTATTGGTAAAGCCCAGCGCCACACCGATCGCAAAAATCAGCGGCATATTGGCGAACACTGACCCGCCCGCCTCGGCCATGACGTGGGAGACCACGGCCGGCAGCCAGCTGAAATTTGCAGAACCAACACCTAGCAAAATACCGGCAATCGGCAGAACCGATACCGGCAACATCAGCGATTTACCTACTTTTTGCAGGTTCGCAAATGCGTTCTTGAACATAGAAGCTCCTGAGTATGAGTGCATAGTTGCGCGATGCGCGTGGCAGCGGGGGAGGTTCCGCAGCCGGATGACGCTGAGCGTCTTTTGATTTATTACGAAGAGTAAAATAAATGGGGGCGCGTTACTTTGACGGCTATCACGTTTCCTCAATGAGAGCCGTCAGCTTTCAGCACTTTCTGACTGACCTGCCGGATAATAGCGCAATAAAACACTGCCTGCGTCGGGAATAACCTGACGCAGGCAGTTCATTACGGATTAATTACAGCGTTTGAAATAAAGGTCAGACACCCAGACGCGCCATGGGGATGTGAAACAGGCGGGAGAAATTCTGCGTGGTGGTCGCGGCCAGGGTTTCAATATCCACCCCTTTCAGCACCGCCATATAATCGGCCACGTCGCGGGTAAATGCAGGCTGGTTCTCTTTACCGCGATGCGGCACCGGCGCGAGATAGGGAGAATCTGTCTCTACCAGCATCCGATCCAGTGGCACAAAGCGCGCGGCATCGCGGATCTGCTCCGCATTGCGGAACGTCAGAATCCCGGAGAAGGAGATATAAAAGCCGAGATCCAGAAGTTTTGCTGCGGTTGCGCGATCTTCGGTAAAACAGTGCAGCACGCCGCCGCACTTTTCGACCTGCTCTTCACGCAGGATCGCCAGCGTATCGTCACGGGCGTCCCGGGTATGTACGATAATCGGCTTATTCAGCGCAATACCGGTGCGAATATGTTCGCGGAAGGCGGCCTGCTGCTGCGCTTTGGTCTCCTGCTGATAGAAGTAGTCGAGGCCGGTTTCACCCAGCGCTACCACCTGCTCTTCCGCTGCCAGGCGGCGAAACTCCGCCACATCCCAGGGTTCCTCCTGGTTCAGCGGGTGAACGCCGCAGGCCAGCGCAATATTCTGCCGCTCGCCAACCAGCGCTTTGATGCGATAGTAATCCGGCAGCGTGGTGGCAATTGCCAGCATAAATTTAACGTCGCGCGCGGCGGCTTTGGCGATAACGTCATCCAGGTCGCGGTGCTGACTTTCGTAGTCAAGGCCATCAAGGTGGCAATGGGAATCAACGATAAACATAATTTTCTCAGGTAATTACGGGCTGATGACAGGCGGTGCCAGTAAACGGCTCCACGCCAGCAGCCGGTCGGTCAGAATAAGTTCGCGGTTAAGCGATGCCACGTGCAGCAGCTGCTCACGACAGGCGAGCCACTGCTGTGCGCTGCTGTTCAGGGCATTGCTGTTCAGCTGCCGGGCCAGCGCGGTCACGACATCAGGCCGGTCACCATTGCTCAGCCACGCCGCAGCACCCTGCTGCATTTTCATGGCGTCCACCAGCAGCGAGATAAGCCAGCTGAGGCGATCGGCCACGTCATCACTGTTCAGCGCAGGCAGCAGCTGCAGAATGTCATCATTCAGCGCCGCGATCAGCGTATCGCACAGCGTCTGACGCGTCTGCCAGCGCGCGGGCTGCAGCAGCGCCAGCGCTGCGCCGGGCGCACCGCCGCTCAGACGCAGCGCAGCGCGCCGCGCCGCTTCCGGCTGTGTTACTTCACGGCCCAGCCAGGCGAGGCTCTGCGACTCCTCCGGCGGGATCAGTGGCCAGCTGAGACAGCGGCTGCGCAGCGTAGCCAGCAACCGGGAGGACTCACGCACGCTGAGAAAAAACCAGCAGTTTGCCGGTGGCTCCTCCAGCGTTTTCAGCAGCGCATTGGCAGCCGCTTCCGTCAGCTGCGCGGCGTCCGGCAGCCAGACCACTTTCGCACCGCCCTGCTGCGCAAAATGATAGAGTTTTTCTGTGACGTCGCGCACGGCATCCACGCCCAGCGACGCCTTTCCTTTTTCTGCTTCCAGCCGATACCAGTCCGGATGCGTATGCGCCTGCATCAGTTCACAGCCGTGGCACGTGCCGCAGCTTTTAGCGCCTTCCCGCCGCTGACACATCAGCCAGCGGCTAACGCCCCATACCAGCGCATCATCCCCCATCCCTTCAGCTGCCTGCAGCAGCAGCGCATGATGCGCTGCGCCCTCCTGGTGACGGGCAATAATCTGCCGGTAGGGCTGGTTCAGCCACGGATACCAGTTCATGGGCGCTGCCCGGCCAGCCAGCGATGCAGGGCCGCCTTGAGTGACGTTGTCACCTCATCGATAGCCTGCGTTGCATCAACAGTGACGATGCTGGCGTCCGCCTGCGCCAGCGCCAGATAGCGCGCGCGGGTTCGCTCGAAAAAGCGCAGCGACTCCTGCTCAATGCGGTCCAGCGCGCCGCGCGCGCGGGCGCGCTGCAGTCCGATTTCCGGCGTCACATCGAGATAAAGCGTGAGATCGGGGCGGAAATCGCCCAGCACCGCATCACGCAGCGTGGTCATCAGCGCGGCATCCATTTCACGGCCGCCGCCCTGGTACGCCTGCGAAGAGAGATCGTGACGATCGCCTACCACCCATGCACCACGCGCCAGCGCCGGTTTGATCACGTTCTCCACCAGCTGCACCCGGGCGGCGTAGAGCATCAGCAGCTCCGCTTTGTCGGTAACCCGTTCGCCTTCAATACCCTGCTTTACCAGCACCCGCAGCTGTTCCGCCAGCGGCGTACCGCCCGGCTCGCGGGTAAAGACGATGTCATGGATACCGTGCTGCTGCAAAACTTCCACCACCGCCTCACGCGCGGTGGTTTTGCCGGCGCCTTCCAGCCCCTCAATGACAATAAACTTACTCTTCATTTTTTTCCTTCAGCGCCTGACGATAAGCCTGTACCGCCCGGTTATGGCTGGCAAGGTTGGTGGTAAAGGTATGCCCGCCCTTGCCATCCGCAACAAAATAGAGATAGCTGCTTTTTTCCGGATGTGCAGCGGCTTCCAGCGAGGCGCGTCCGGGCATCGCAATCGGTCCCGGCGGCAGGCCGCTGATGCTGTAGGTATTATAGGCGGTCGGCGTGTCGAGATCGCTGCGCGTCAGCGTGCCGTTATAGCGCTCACCCATCCCGTAGATAACGGTGGGATCGGTCTGGAGCTTCATTCCGGTACGCAGTCGATTAATAAATACCGATGCTACCCGCGCGCGCTCCTCGCTCACGCCGGTCTCTTTCTCGATGATTGACGCCATCGTCACCAGATCCCGCGGCGCTTTGTAGGGCAGATTCGCCATGCGCGTCTGCCAGACCTCATCAACCAGCTTGTTCATGCGGATATGTGCCCGGGTCAGCACCGCGACGTCCGTGGTATTAGCAGTATAGAGATAGGTGTCGGGATAGAAGCTTCCTTCAAGCTGCGCCGCGTCCAGCTTCAGCGCCGCCGCTACGCTGGCAAAGCTGTCGTCCGCCAGCGTATGCTTCAGATAAGGCGCTTTACGCAGTTCGCTCAGCCACTCGCTGAGGCGTGAACCCTCGATAAAACGGAGCGGAAACTGCGCCTCTTTACCGCTGGCCAGCAGCTGCAGCAGCTGACGCACGGTCATGCCCTGTTCCAGCCGGTAGGTGCCCGCTTTAAACTCTGCCAGCTCCGGCTGCAGCCTGAGCAGCGGCCCAAACCAGATACTACGCGGAATAATATGCTGGCTCTCCAGCTGCGCTTCCAGCACAACGCGTCCGCTCCCGGCTGGCAGCGTATAGAGCGTTTCCTGGTGAATGGTCAGCGGCGTGTCTGCCAGGCGCTCTGTCTGCCAGTAGCTAAACGCGGCAGCGGCGGCAGCGATGACTGCCGCGCCCGCAATTATTTTTTTGATTCGACTCATGTTACGTCCATTTTCTGGCAACAGGTAAAAAGTTGCTGGTACAGCGTGCGTTCACTGAAAATAATGTTATCGATTTGCCGCACCGGCAGCACCGGCATCAGTGCATTACAGATCACGACTTCATCTGCGCCGAGTACGCTTTCGCGCGGCGCGCTGATTTCCTGACAAGCCTGGCCGCTGGCCGCCAGCTGCGCCATCAGAAAACGGCGCATAATGCCGTTTACGCCCGCCTGGTCAAGGTGAGGCGTAAAAATCTGGTTGCCGCGGCGCCAGAAGAGATTGGCAGCGCAGCATTCTACCACGCATCCCGCGGTGTCCAGTACCAGCGCCTCATCAGCCTCCGTTTCATCAAGGTGGTGGCGAATCATCACCTGCTCCAGCCGGTTGAGATGTTTGATGCCCGCCAGCAGCGGATTGCGCGCCAGCGGCACCGGACTGGTAATCAGCCTCACCCCCTGCTGCTGCAGCGCGGCGTAATGGTGCGGCCAGGGGGAGAGCGAGAGGATGCGCACCGGGTCCTGACAGCCGCGCCGGCTGTAGCCGCGTCCGCCAGCTCCCGGCGTCAGGATGATCTTCATCACTGCCCGCTCGTGACCCTGCGCAATGCAACGCATTTCATCCGCCAGCAGCGTCAGGTCGGGCAGCGGCAGCAGAAGCTGCCTGCACCCCTGCTCCAGGCGCTGCAGATGCGCTTCAGCCATCACGACGCGGCCGTTACGCACGGCGGCCGTGGTAAAACAGCCGTCGCCAAACTGGACAGCGCGATCGCTGGCCGGCAGCATTGTTTGCGGGATACCGTTAATCCACACCGCGCGCTCCTCAGGCCCTCAGCCCTGAAATGATCTCACCTGCCCGGCCAGTTGTGCTGAAGAGCAGATCAGAAAAAAGGCCCGCATTGCGGGCCTCTGTTCGGCAGAATAGCGATTATACCTTGCGGAAGATCAGCGAGCCGTTGGTGCCGCCAAATCCAAAGGAGTTACACAGTGTGTACTCCAGACCGCTAACCTGACGCGCCGTATGCGGCACAAAGTCAAGATCGCAACCCTCATCCGGATTATCCAGATTGATGGTTGGCGGTACAACCTGGTCGCGCAGTGCCAGAACCGAATAGATCGCTTCTACGGCACCGGCAGCACCCAGCAGGTGACCCGTCATCGATTTGGTCGAGCTGACCATAACGCTGTGCGCTGACGCACCAAATACGGATTTCACCGCCTGCGCTTCAGCTTTATCACCGGCTGGCGTAGAGGTGCCGTGCGCGTTAACATAGCCGATCTGAGCCGGGTCGAGTCGGGCATCACGCAGCGCGTTGACCATCGCTGCAGCGGCGCCTGAGCCATCTTCCGGCGGTGACGTCATGTGGTAAGCATCGCTGCTCATGCCAAAACCAACGATTTCAGCATAGATTTTCGCACCGCGCTTTTTGGCGTGCTCATACTCTTCCAGTACCACAATACCGGCACCGTCACCCAGTACAAACCCGTCACGATCTTTATCCCACGGACGGCTGGCCGCCTGCGGATTGTCGTTTCGTGTTGAGAGCGCACGCGCCGCGCCAAAGCCGCCGACGCCCAGAGGCGTACTGGCTTTCTCCGCGCCACCTGCCAGCATTACATCAGCATCATCATACGCGATGATACGTGCAGCGTGGCCGATGTTATGTACGCCTGAGGTGCAGGCCGTTGCAATCGAAATACTCGGGCCTTTCAGACCATACATAATAGTGAGATGACCGGCGACCATATTAACAATGGTGGAAGGTACAAAGAACGGGCTGATTTTGCGCGGGCCGCCTTTAACCAGCGAGCTGTGGTTCTCTTCAATCAGACCCAGTCCGCCAATACCTGAACCAATAGCCGCGCCGATACGTCCGGCATTCTCATCAGTTACGACCAGACCGGAGTCCGCCATAGCCTGAATGCCAGCCGCGATACCATACTGGATGAAATCGTCCATCTTGCGCTGATCTTTCCGCGAGATGTACTCATCACAATTAAAATCTTTCACCAGGCCCGCAAAACGCGTTGCATAAGCACTGGCATCAAAATGGTCGATCAGGGTAATGCCGCTCTGACCGGCAAGGAGAGCACTCCAGGTAGACTCTACGGTATTGCCGACAGGAGACAACATGCCAAGACCGGTCACAACTACACGACGCTTAGACACGTTCGTCCTCCAGGGAGGGAAAAATAACGCTATGTGGGGCAAACATAAAACTCAGGCGGTCATATGACCGCCTGAAGATATTCATTAGCCTTGATGGCTAGTGACGTAATCGATCGCTGCCTGAACGGTAGTGATTTTCTCAGCTTCTTCGTCTGGAATTTCAGTATCAAACTCTTCTTCCAGAGCCATTACCAGCTCAACGGTGTCAAGAGAATCTGCACCCAGGTCTTCAACGAAAGAAGCAGTGTTAACCACTTCGTCTTCTTTAACGCCCAGCTGCTCAGCTACGATTTTCTTAACGCGTTGTTCGATATCGCTCATACTATTTAATTTCCTATCAAAACTCGCTTTCGCGATGGTTTTCGTAGTGTATAAAATGGTGAAAAAGATGCAACAAAATCCCGGCTGGTCGAACCACGATTTTGCGCTATTCTGCGGTGTTTACCGCAAATAATGCAAATGATTTCGTGATTATCAGACCATGTACATGCCGCCATTGACGTGCAGCGTTTCACCTGTGATGTAGGCTGCTTCGTCAGAGGCTAAGAATGCAACAGCATTGGCAATTTCCTGCGGGTCGCCTAAACGGCCTGCAGGCACTTCTGCCAGAATGCCCGAGCGCTGATCTTCATTCAGTGCACGCGTCATGTCCGTCTCAATAAAGCCCGGAGCCACGACGTTTACGGTAATGCCACGTGACGCGACTTCACGCGCCAGTGATTTGCTAAAGCCAATTAACCCCGCCTTTGCTGCAGCGTAGTTAGCCTGGCCCGCGTTACCCATGGTTCCAACTACGGAACCGATGGTGATGATACGGCCCACACGTTTTTTCATCATGGCACGCATGACCGCCTTAGAGAGGCGGAAAACTGATGTCAGGTTGGTATTAAGAATATCATCCCACTCATCATCTTTCATGCGCATCAGCAGATTGTCACGCGTGATGCCTGCATTATTGACTAAAATATCCACTTCGCCAAATTCAGCGCGCACTTTTGCCAGCACGTCGTCGATAGAGGCTGCATCCGTCACGTTCAGCGCCAGGCCTTTGCCGTTGTCGCCAAGATAGGCGCTGATGGCTTCAGCCCCGCTTTCGCTGGTTGCTGTGCCGATAACTTTTGCGCCGCGCGCCGCCAGTGTCTCTGCAATGGCCCGGCCAATACCGCGGCTTGCGCCCGTTACCAGCGCAACTTTACCTTCAAAATTCATGATTTTCCTCTTATTCCTGAGAGAGTGCCGCAGAGAGCGACGCAGGATCGTTCACGGCAGTAGCCGTCAGGTTATCAGCAATCCGCTTAGTCAGACCGGTCAGGACTTTGCCCGGACCCATCTCCAGCAGCTGAGTCACACCCTGTTCTGCAATAAATTGTACTGATTCGGTCCAGCGTACCGGGCTATAAAGCTGACGTACCAGCGCGTTGCGGATAGCCGCAGCATCGTTTTCGCATTTGACATCAACGTTATTCACTACCGGCACATCTGGCGCATTAAAGGCGATCTCTTCAAGCGCAACAGCAAGCTTGACTGCAGCAGGCTTCATCAGCGCACAGTGCGATGGCACGCTGACCGGCAGTGGCAGCGCACGTTTCGCGCCGGCCGCTTTACAGGCAGCGCCAGCACGCTCAACCGCGTCTTTGTTACCGGCAATCACCACCTGGCCTGGCGAGTTAAAATTCACCGGCGAGACCACTTCACCCTGCGCACTCTCTTCACAGGCTTTACGGATCGCCTCATCATCAAGACCGATAATTGCCTGCATAGCTCCCGTCCCTTCCGGGACCGCCTCCTGCATCAGCTTGCCGCGCAGCTCTACCAGCTTGATGGCATCTGCAAACGCCAGTACGCCTGCGCAAACCAGCGCCGAGTACTCACCCAGGCTGTGGCCTGCCAGCAGCGCCGGCTGTGCGCCCTGTTTCTGCTGCCAGACGCGATAGATAGCGACTGAAGCTGCCAGCAAAGCGGGCTGCGTCTGCCAGGTTTTGTTCAGCTCTTCAGCCGGTCCCTGCTGTACCAGCTGCCACAGATCGTAGCCCAGCGCATCAGACGCTTCGCGAAACGTTGCTTCAACCTGAGGGTTGTCAGCAGCGAGTTCAGCCAGCATGCCAACGGTCTGAGATCCCTGTCCCGGGAAAACAAAAGCTAATTGCGTCATCTGTCCTTCCTGTCAATCAAAAGCGTACCAGCGCAGAACCCCAGGTAAAACCACCACCAAAGGCTTCCAGCAAAATCAGTTGTCCCGGCTTGATGCGGCCGTCACGCACCGCTTCATCCAGCGCGCTCGGCACTGAAGCCGCAGAGGTATTTCCATGACGATCGAGCGTAACCACAACTTTGTCCATGCCCATGCCGAGTTTGCGGGCAGTTGCGCTGATAATGCGCAGATTTGCCTGATGCGGCACCAGCCAGTCGAGCGCGCTGCGATCGAGATTATTTGCCTGCAGCGTCTCATCAACGATGTGCGCCAGCTCGGTTACCGCCACTTTAAAGACTTCGTTACCCGCCATAGTCAGATAGGCAGGTTCATCCTGACGCGCGCGATCCTGATAAGGCAGGGTCAGCAGCTGGCCATAGCGGCCATCGGCATGCAGATGGGTTGAGAGGATACCCGGCTCGCTGCTCTGGCCCAGCACCACGGCGCCCGCACCGTCGCCAAACAGAATAATTGTCCCGCGATCGCTGGGATCAAGCGTACGCGCCAGCACATCAGCACCAATCACCAGCGCATGCTTAACCGCCCCGTTTTTAATATATTGATCGGCAACGCTCAGCGCATAAGTAAAGCCGGCACAGGCGGCACCGAGATCGAAGGCGGCGCAGTCGTTGATCTCCAGCATCTGCTGAATCATGCATGCGGAGCTGGGAAACGCGTGGCTGGATGAGGTGGTGGCAACGATAATCAGACCAATGTCGCTGGCGGCAACGCCGGCCATTTCCAGCGCGCGCTGTGCGGCGTTAAAGCCCATGCTGGCAACCGTTTCATCCGGTGCAGCAATACGGCGCTCGCGAATGCCGGTACGGGTGACAATCCACTCGTCTGAGGTTTCCACCATTTTTTCCAGATCGGCATTGGTGCGGATCTGCTCAGGCAGATAGCTGCCTGTTCCGATAATTTTGGTATACATCTACGCTTTGTCACTCCTGGCTAATACAGCGTCAAGGCGCGCGGCAATTCTTTCGGGAACTTGCTTACGCACCGCCTGCTCTGCCTGTTCTATCGCCACAGCGAATGCCTGAATATTGGCCGCGCCGTGGCTTTTGATCACTGTTCCGCGCAATCCTAACAGACAAGCGCCGTTATACTGGTCGGGGTTTAGATGACCGAAACGCCTGATCATACGCTTTTTCAGCCAGCGTCCCAGCAGTTTCAGCCACCACGTCCCTTTATTACCTTCGCCTGACGATTTCAGCAGCGACAGAAACAGCCGCACTACACCTTCCATCGTTTTCAGCGTTACATTACCGGCAAAGCCATCGCACACCAGCACGTCTGTTTTGCCGGTCAGCAGGTCGTTACCTTCAAGATAACCAATATAGTTGATCTGAGGGGTTGCCCGCAGAACCGCAGATGCGGCGCGAATCGACTCAAGCCCTTTAGTCTCTTCCTGACCAATATTGAGCAGCGCAACGCGCGGTTGCCGGATCTCCAGCACCTCTTCCGCCATGACAGCGCCCATGATGGCAAACTGCACCAGCATATCGCTGTCAGAATCGACGTTAGCCCCCAGATCAAGAATGACCGTTTTGCCCTGCTGCTGATGGGGCAGAACGGTCATCAGCGCCGGACGTGCAATGCCGTCCAGCGGTTTTAACAGGAGTTTAGCCAGCCCCATCAGCGCACCGGTATTACCGGCACTGATACAGGCCTGCGCCTTACCGGCCACAACCAGCTCCAGCGCCACGCGCATAGAACTGCCGCGGCTCTGACGGATGGCCTGTGAAGGCTTCGCATCACTTGCAATAACCGATTCGGCAGGAATAACCTGCACACGCCTCAAAAGTGAGGAATCCGCTTTGGCAAGAAATGACGAGATTGTGTCGGGATCGCCGACCAGAAGAAGAACCAGCTGCGAATGAGAGGCCAGTGCCTGCAAGGCTGCAGGCACTGTCACGCAGGGACCGAAATCCCCGCCCATGGCATCAACTGCCAGGGTCAAACGTGTCAAGGTATCGCCTTGCGTAACCGCAAAGAATTACTTGGTGATAACCTTGCGACCGCGGTAGTAACCATCCGCAGTGATATGGTGACGCAGATGAGTTTCGCCAGAAACTTTATCTACTGACAGAGTGGCAGTGGTCAGAGCATCGTGCGAACGACGCATGCCACGCTTGGAACGGGTTGGTTTATTCTGTTGTACGGCCATGGACCTTACTCCTATTACTTACGCTTTAAACTGGCTAATACGGCAAATGGATTTGGTTTTTCTGCCTCTTCAGGCAGCTTACCAAAGACCATGTCCGCGTCGGACACTTCACAGTGTTCAGAATCATGCACCGGAACCACCGGCAGTGCGAGGATGAGCTCATCTTCTATCACTGCCAGCAGGTCGATCTCACCAAAATCGTTGACATCAACCGGCTCGTAGGCTTCCGGTAGTGCCTCAGCCTGGTCGTCAGAAGAGACCGGACTAAAGCAATAGCTTACGTGTACAGCTTGCGGAAATGGCTGGTTGCAGCGTTGACACATTAACGTCACCTGCACATCCGCCGTTCCTTGCAGAACCGCGAGGCGCTGGTTGTCAACCGCAAACGACATGGCACATTCCACATCACTGTCCACACTCACGACCGTTTCGGCCAGGCGCGCCACCAATTCAGGTGCATAAACACCATGATAATCCAGGCGTTTTTGCGCGGCGCGGACCGGATCGAGCGTCAGGGGTAATTTTACCTTTTGCATAGGGCGCGCATATTAACTTTGTAACGTCTTAGAGTCAAAGAAAAAGGCCGTTTTACAGCATCTTTCACCTGCTATTCGCATCCAGTGCGGCGCATAGTTTAAAATGCCCGTCCTGTTTACGCTATCTATTCTGTAAAAAAATGATGATGCCACTGGTTTTAGCCTCAACTTCCCCGTTTCGTCAGGCGCTTCTCAGCAAGCTTGGCGTGCCGTTTGTGACCGCTGCGCCTGACTGCGACGAGACCCCGCAGCCCGAAGAAACAGCGCCTGAACTGGTGCAGCGCCTGGCGCTGGCCAAAGCGCAGGCGCTGGCTGCGCAATTTCCGGATCGCTGGATTATCGGCTCCGACCAGGTGTGCGTGCTGGAGGGCGCTATCACCGGCAAGCCGCACACCCGCGAAAACGCCTGCCGCCAGCTGGCTCAGGCGAGCGGAAAAGCGATTGTGTTTTATACCGGGCTGGCGCTGCTGCAGCCCGACAGCCGGCAGCAGTTTGTGCTGTGTGAGCCCTTTACAGTGCACTTCCGCACGCTGAGTCGGGAGGAGATCGCGCGCTACGTTGAGCTGGAGCAGCCGCTGGCGTGCGCCGGCAGCTTTAAAAGCGAAGGATTAGGCATTTGTCTGTTCGACAGGCTTGAGGGGCGCGATCCGAATACGCTGATCGGGCTGCCGCTGATTGCTCTTAACCAGCTACTGATCAAGGCCGGCATCAACCCGCTGGGCTGATGCCGGTATCGTCAGCTTTTCTTTTGCCGCAGTCTGGTCAGGCAGTGTCTGAGTGCCGCATCCAGCGGCGCCTCCATGCGTAATGTCTCGCCGGTGGCGGGATGCGTAAACGTCAGCGCTGCCGCGTGCAGAAACAGGCGCGATAACCCTGTGTCAGCCAGCTGACGATCAAATTCGCGATCGCCATAGCGATCGTCAAAGGCGATTGGATGGCCACCATGCAGGGTATGCACGCGGATCTGATGCGTGCGTCCGGTCACCGGGCTGGCTTTAACCAGCGTCGCCAGCTCAAATCGCTCTTCCACTTTGAACCGGGTTTCTGAAGGTTTGCCTTCCGCGCTGACGCGCACTACCCGCTCTCCGCTCTGCAGAATGTTTTTCAGCAGCGGAGCCTGCACCACTTTCAGATGAGAAGGCCAGTCGCCGCGTACCAGCGCCAGATAATCTTTCTGCATCCCCTTCTCACGCAACTGCTCATGCAATGAGCGCAGCGCCGAACGCTTCTTAGCCACCAGTAATACGCCTGAGGTGTCGCGATCCAGCCGGTGTACCAGCTCCAGGAAACGCGCCTCCGGACGCAGCGCGCGTAGCCCTTCAATAACACCAAAGCTCAGGCCGCTGCCGCCGTGCACCGCCGTACCGGACGGCTTATTCAGCACCAGCAGATGATCGTCTTCATACAGAATGGCATCCGCTAACGCCGCAACTTTATCAAGCTTTGGCGATACGGCCTGCTCTTCCCGCTCTGCAACCCGCACCGGCGGTACGCGCACTTCGTCGCCATCCTCAAGCTTATATTCAGGCTTGACGCGTTTTTTATTTACCCGCACTTCGCCTTTACGCAGAATGCGGTAAATCATGCTCTTTGGCACCCCTTTAAGCTGGGTGCGCAAAAAGTTGTCTATACGTTGTCCGGCATTTTCAGCCGTGATGGCGACAAAATGTACGCCGGGATTCTCTGTTTTCATGCCGGCGATTCTAAATAGTGTCCCCTGATAGCGCCACCCCTTTTTCTGTGCTTAACTCTCTCTTGTTTCAGGCGTCTGACCGCTCAAAACGGTGGCTTTTTCAGCAAACTGCCGATTAGCCCCGCAAATGAACAGGTTAAGGGCGTACAAACTTCACAGCTCAACAAAAGTCGCCTTGCTATATGCGGGTGAGCAGTGGAATAATGCTGCTGTTTCTGCGCCAGAAAGATTCGGGCAGAAAAAGAGCGAAATTAAGGTAATTTGCCGGATAAAACGAGCACGCTGCAATGGCGTAAGACGTGATGCTTTATCAGGCACTTAGCGGGCTGCGGGTTGCGGCCTGGACAACAGACTGGGATGTGTGGATTTTCAAAAATTTTGTATTATTTCCACCTTCAGGCGCTGGTTTTCCTTATGAAAAGCAGGCCACCGACAAGATTTGCGCCCCTTTAGCCGCCGACAACCGTGAGGTTGACGTCAGTGCATGCAGACACGGGGCCATCGGTTGATTCTCGTCCAGGGTAACGATGCCCGCAGCTTTATCACTCATGTGAGAATAACGAGTAAGTCACGATGAAAAGAATGTTAATTAACGCAACTCAGCAGGAGGAGTTGCGCGTTGCCCTTGTTGACGGTCAGCGTCTGTACGATCTGGATATCGAAAGTCCCGGACACGAGCAGAAAAAAGCCAATATCTACAAAGGTAAAATCACCCGCGTTGAACCCAGCCTTGAAGCGGCATTTGTCGATTATGGCGCTGAGCGTCACGGTTTCCTCCCTCTGAAAGAAATTTCCCGCGAATACTTCCCAGCTAACTACAACGCGCATGGCCGTCCTAACATCAAAGATGTGCTGCGTGAAGGCCAGGAAGTGATTGTCCAGATTGATAAAGAAGAGCGCGGCAATAAAGGCGCTGCACTTACTACCTTTATCTCTCTCGCAGGCAGCTACCTGGTTCTGATGCCAAACAACCCGCGCGCCGGAGGCATCTCTCGCCGGATTGAAGGCGATGACCGCACGGAACTGAAAGAGGCGCTTTCCGCGCTGGAATTGCCGGAAGGCATGGGCCTGATTGTACGCACCGCAGGCGTGGGGAAATCAGCTGAGTCGCTGCAGTGGGATCTGAGCTTCCGTCTCAAGCACTGGGAAGCGATCAAAAAAGCGGCAGAGAGCCGTCCCGCACCCTTCCTGATCCATCAGGAAAGCAACGTTATCGTACGCGCTTTCCGCGACTACCTGCGTCAGGACATTGGTGAAATTCTTATTGATAACCCTAAAGTCCTGGAGCTGGCGCGTCAGCATATTGCTGCGCTGGGCCGCCCTGATTTTAGCAGTAAGATCAAACTCTACACCGGCGAAATCCCGCTGTTCAGCCACTACCAGATTGAGTCGCAGATCGAGTCCGCCTTCCAGCGTGAAGTCCGTCTGCCTTCTGGCGGCTCAATTGTTATCGACAGCACCGAAGCGTTAACCGCGATCGACATTAACTCCGCGCGTGCAACCCGCGGCGGCGATATCGAAGAGACTGCTTTCAATACTAACCTTGAAGCAGCCGATGAGATTGCCCGCCAGCTGCGCCTGCGCGACCTCGGTGGCCTGATCGTTATCGACTTTATCGATATGACGCCGGTCCGTCATCAGCGCGCCGTGGAGAACCGACTGCGCGAAGCGGTACGTCAGGATCGTGCACGCATCCAGATTAGCCATATCTCCCGTTTTGGTCTGCTGGAGATGTCGCGTCAGCGTCTCAGCCCGTCACTGGGTGAGTCGAGCCATCACGTCTGCCCGCGCTGTAGCGGCACGGGGACCATCCGCGATAACGAATCACTGTCACTCTCCATTCTGCGTCTGATTGAAGAAGAAGCGCTGAAAGATAACACCAAAGAAGTACACGCCATCGTGCCGGTGCCGGTTGCTTCCTATCTGCTGAACGAAAAACGTGAAGCGGTCAGTGCGATTGAGAAGCGCCAGGGTGGCGTACGCGCCATTATCGTGCCTAACGATCAAATGGAAACGCCGCACTACTCCGTACTGCGCGTGCGCAAAGGTGAAGAGACACAAACGCTCTCTTATCATCTGCCGAAGCTGCATGAAGCTGAAATGGCGCTGCCATCAGAAGAAGAGCACGCCGAGCGTCGTCGTCCGGAGCAGCCTGCGCTGGCTGCCTTTGTCATGCCGGACGCCCCGCCTGCACCGGTTGAAGTTACTGCCGAAAAACCTGCCGCGAAGAGCGAGCCAAACGCACAGGCTACAGCGCGTTCTGCTGCTGCGCCTGCCACCGTCAGTACGGGTCTGGTGGGTCGCCTGCTTAACGGTCTGAAAAAGCTGTTTGCGGGTGATACGCCGGCAGCAGCTCCAGCGGAAGCACAACCTCAGCAGGTAAGTAAGCCGGCAGAAAATGAAAGCAGCACGCAGCAGCGTGGTGAACGCCGTAACCGCCGCAACAATAATCGTCGCGACCGCACGCCGCGCAATGGTGAGCAGGCTCAGAACCGTGAGCCGCGTGAAGCACGCGAGCCACGTGAAGCGCGCGAGCCGCGTGAAGCCCGTGAGCCACGTGAAAACCGTGAACCGCGTGACAACCAGGAGAACCGTCGCAACAAGCGTCAGAACGAGCCGCGTGCCGAGCGCCCGGTTCTGACTGAAGAGCAGCAGCAGCAGCGCGATGAACAGCAGCAGCAGCGCCGCGAGCAGCGTGCCGAGCGTCAGCGTCGTCGTCAGGAAGAGAAGCGTGCTCAGCAGCAGGAAGAGAAAGCCGTTGAGTCCGTTGCAACCGAAGAGATCCCTGCAGTTGACGCAGCGGTACAGGAAGAAGAACGCGTTCAGGTCATGCCACGCCGTAAGCCGCGTCAGCTGACTCAGCGCATCCGCAGTGGCGAGGTTGTGGAAGCATCACCAGCCGCAGCGCAGCCGGAGACAGCAGCGGAGATTGCACCGCCGGTTAACACCGCTGAGCAGCCGGAAATGAGTGATGAGCAGGATGATAACGAGAACCGTGAAGGCGCGAACATGCCACGCCGTTCACGCCGCTCTCCGCGTCACCTGCGCGTCAGTGGTCAGCGCCGCCGTCGCTATCGCGATGAGCGCTATCCCCTGCAGTCGCCGATGCCGCTTGAAGCTGCAGCCGCCTCGCCAGAGATGGCATCAGGTAAAGTCTGGGTTTCCTATCCGGTTACGCAGACGCACGAGCATTTCACCTCTCAGGCGCCGCTGAACGAAATGACCGAATATGGTTATCAGGATGCAGCAGACGCGCTGCCGGTGGCTGCCGAAGCCGCCTCAGCGGGCGTGCCTCAGCCTGAAACGTCAGAGGTTGTGCATCAGGCTGAACCGCAGGCGCACACCGAAGTGCCGGTGGTAAACACCGATGACCTGACCCCTGTTGCCGCGCCGGTTGATCATGAGCCTGCGGTTATCTCTGCAGCTGATGAAGCGGTGGCGCAGGAGACGGCGGCGGAAGCCGAGCCTGCGACCGTGACTGAGACCGTGTCAGAAGAGGCGCCGCAGCCTGCTGTGCAGGACGCAGTACAGCCAGCGGTAACCGAAGCCGCTGCTGCTGCAGAACAGGCACCGGGGGATGTGACTCCTGCTGTCGAAACGCAGGTTGAAAAGGTGCTGTCAGCGCCGGTCGCAGCGGAAGCCCCTGCCGCGCCAGTAACTGAACCTCATGCGCCGGTTCCGGCACGCGATGTGTCAGTTGAGCAGCCAGAATCACGCTTTAAGCTGCACGCCACGGCACCGATGACCCGCGCGCCAGCACCCGCCTGGGAGCCGGAGCCGGCACGTCACAGCGACTGGGTACGTCCGCCGTTCAGCTTTGAAGGCCGCGGCTCTGCCGGTGGTCACAGCGCGACGCATCAGGCTACCGCACCGGCAACCCGTCCGGACAGCGTATAACCTGCGCAGATAAAAAAACAAAACCCCGGCTGGTCCGGGGTTTTTTATTGCCTGCTGTTTACCGAAAGCGGCCTGAATCGCAGCCAAAAAAAACCCACCGCCCGCGAAGGCGATGGGAAAAACAAGCGCACCCGGTTAAGTACGCTGAACGTCAGGTCAGTTACGAATTAAGCTGGAACAGCGACATCTTTGACATATCACTAAAGGTTTTATATGACGCCTGCAGGGCCGTCTGCTGCATGGTGTAACTGGAGATCGCCTGGGTGTAATCAACCTGTACCAGATCGCTCATCTGTGTGGTCATGATGGTATTGCGATCGTCACCCTGCTGGTTCAGCGCACCCACCTCAGCCATCTGGATCCCCACAGCAGAACGTACCGTCAGCACGTTATTAAGTGAGTTGCTCAGCCCGCGGTTGGTTTTATCCATTGCGGCCTGAAACGCCTGTTTTGTGGCATCGTCCGCGTTATCCTGCGGCGTTTTCAGCGCGGCAATCGCGCTGTCGAGCATGCTGAACAGGCTGGTCTCGCTGGTACCGTTATCAGGCTCTGGCTTTGCGTTGCTGGTAATCGCCATAAACACGGACTTACCGGTGCTGCCCACCTGCATGGTGCGGCTTTCGTCGACTTTCTGCGTAATCGGCTCATCCCCGCCCACGTAGGTCACGCCGGTGCTGCTGTCGCTGAACGGCGGCACATCGGTCTTATAGCCGGCAAAAATGTAGCGCCCGTTACCATCCTGACTGTTCGCCTGGTTCAGCAGCTGCGCGCGCAGCCCTTCCAGCTGAGTGGCCAGGGAGCCACGATCGTCATCACTCAGGGTGCCGGTGGAGGCATTTACGATGGTGGTCTGCGCATCCTGTATGGTACTGATCACGCTGGAGAGCGCATTCTCTTCCATCGAGAGGCTCTGATTAGCAAAACTGCGTGCCGTGGCATACTGGCTGCTTTTTACCTGCGACTGTGACAGCACAACCGCGCGTGAAGCTGCGATAGGATCGTCAGAGGGGTTGCTGACCCGCAGCCCGGTTGCCAGCTGCTGGCCTACCTTCAGCCAGGAGGATTGCGAGTCGGTGATCCCGCGCACCTGCTGGTCAAAAATCATACTTGAGCTAAGACGCACTTTCTTCTCTCCTCTGCTTAGCTGCGAATGCCCATCAGCGCATTAAACACCGCGCTGGCGGTCTGCAATACCTGCGCATTCGCCATATAAAACTGCTGATACTTCGTCAGGTTGGCGTACTCTTCATCAAGGTTGACGCCGGAGACGGACTGCTGCCGGTTACTCAGCTGCGTGACTACGTTTTTCTGCGTGGTGCTGGCGGTTTCCAGCGAGTTGGTTTTGTTGCCCACGCTGCTGACAAGGCTGGCATAAGCCTGCGCAATCGTTGCATTTCCGTTAACCAGCTTGCTGTCCTGCAGATCAAGCAGCTTCTGTGCGTTGCGGTTGTCGCTTTCGCCGCTGCCTTTCGCTGCTGCTGCTGCGATCTCTGACTCGCTGGTGATGGCCACCGACATGCCGCCAATCACATTCTGTACCGGCTTAACCAGAAAACTGTCACCGCTATTCGCGCTGCCGCTGACCGTCAGCTGCAGACCATCAAAATTCAGCGTGCCGTCGGCCGCCGGCGCTACGTCAAAACGCACGTTATCGGCAGCACGGGTAACGGACCAGGTGCCGCTCTCATAGCTAACGGTATAGTTGGACGCTTTCAGGGCGCTGGCGTCACTCCAGCTGGCGCTGACCGATGCCGTTGAGGTGTTTTTCAGGTTACTGACCACATCCGGACTGCCGATGGTAAAGAACGCTTTTCCTGCGTTGCCTTCACTGTCAAAACCGCCCTGATGCACGTCGTTGAATGCGGTGGTAAACGCTGCGGCCAGCTGGCCCAGCTGGTTCTGGGCGCCGTCCAGATCCTGTGTACGAAACGCCAGCAATCCACCCAGCGAGCCGGTGGTCAGCGTTTTTTCCGGGATCGCTACGTTGCCGGCCTGTTTGTCGCTGTAGCCAACGGTAAGGCGCGTGGAGTCGGCGCTGGAAGGCATCGCCACCAGGCTGGTCGCATTCCGGCCGTTAACCAGGGTGATATTGCCTGCTGAGACGATATAGCTGCCATCCTGCTGCGCAACTTTCACGCCCACCACATTGTTCAGGCTGTTGACCAGCTGATCGCGCTGATCCATCAGGTCGTTAGGGGCAGCGCCACCGCCGGTGGTGAGCTTTGCAATCTGCGTATTAAGGTCGGCAATCTGGCGCGTAAAGGTATTGACCTGATCGACGCTGGCAGCGATATCGGTATTCACGCTGGTCTGCATGTTATTAAGGTATTGCGACGTGGTCTGGAACTGATTAACCAGCCCCTGCGCATAACTCAGCATCGACTGACGCGCTGACGGATCGTTGGCGTTACTGACCACGTTCTGTACGTTAGTAAAAAAGCTCTGTATCGATGTTGAGAGGCTGGTGGTAGACGTAGAGAGCAGATCGTCAATATTGGAGATCTGATTATGCTGGGTATTGACCGCGCTGTAGCTGGCGCTGGAGCCACGCAGCTGCGTCGTGATGAACTCATCATACTCACGCTGTACGCCGCTGACATTCACGCCGTTGCCATAATAGCTGTTGCCCTGCAGCGTGCTGTTAGCCTGCGACAGCAGAATAGTCTGCCGCGAGTAGCCCGCCACGGTGTAGTTACTGATGTTATTGCTGGTGGTGCTTAATGCGGCCTGTGCGGCGCTCAGCCCGCTCATTGCGGAGTTAATTATACTGGACATCTCGGTTCCTTTCTTTCCCGTTAACCGGGCTGGCAGTCATCAGTGCAGTTGTGCGGACGGCAGGCGCCCGCAACATATAAATGTTATCGGCGTGCTTAAGGGAAACTTGAGGCTAAGACGTCAGAACAGATCGGTGATATCCTGGCCATAAGCTTTTACGACTTTTTCGCCCATGTTTTTGAATTGCTGGATCATTCCTACCAGTTTTTGCGCATACTTCGGATCGGTGGCGTACCCCGCCGCCTGCAGCGCGCGCGCGCCCTGTTCCGCACTCGGCGCGCTGGTGACCGCCGCATAGCGCGGATTTTTCGACAGCAGGCGCACGTAGTCGGTCAGCGCCTCAAGGTAGGAGCCGTAGACGCGGAAGCTGGCGCGCACTTTCTTCGCCTCGCCCGCCTCATACTCGGTGGTCATGATATCCGTGGTGTCGCCTTTCCAGTCGCCGCTCGCCTTGATACCAAACACGTTATAGCTCGGCTTGCCGTCGCGGGTCAGGATCTGACGCTGGCCCCAGCCCGACTCCAGCGCCGCCTGCGCCAGGATCAGGTGGTGCGGAATACCACTCTGCTGGCTGGCGAGTTTCGCCGGCTGCGCCAGCTGGGCGATAAACTCACTGCTGTCAGAAGGCAGGTTTACAGGCGCAACCGGCAGACGCGGTACCGCTTTACGCACAATCTGTTCCAGCTGCATCGGCACGCTGTTGTTGCTGCTGTAGATGAAGCTGTTATCCAGCTTCATCGGGAGCGTGCCGGCCCGCTCATCCGGCGCCTGCGCGGGCTGCATCTGTTTGACAATCGTGTCAGCCAGACCCAGTCCGCGTTTGCCTATCTCCTGCGCAATCTGCTGATCGTAGAGCGAGGTGTAGAGTCGCGTCTGATCGTTGCTCAGCGCGCCATCCTGCGGCAGCGCGTCGCGCATGCTTTTCAGCATCATCTGCACGAACATGCCCTCTACCTGTTTCGCCACCTGCAGCGCTTTTCCTTTGGGATCGGCAGCGGCCTGGCGTTTCAGCTCGTTCAGCGAGCGGCTGTCATACGCCGCATTGTTCAGCGATTGCATATCGGTCATCAGATGATTTCCAGCTTCGCGCGCAGACAGCCTGCGCTCTCCATCGATTGCAGAATCGACATCAGCTCTATCGGCGTTGCACCCAGCGCATTCAGGGCACGCACCACATTGTTCAGATTTGCGCTGGCGTTGACGCGCTGCAGTGCGCCACCGCTCTGCCGCAGATCGATCTGCGTCTGCGTTGTCGCCACCGTCTGTCCACCGGCCAGCGGCGTATCGGGCTGGCTGACGTTCTGCTGCTGATTCACCGTGACCGACAGATTCCCCTGCGCCACTGCACAGCTGTTCAGCGTAACCTCGCGGTTCATCACCACCGTGCCGGTGCGTGAGTTGACGATCACTTTGGCATCTTCCAGCGGCACAGAGACATCAATGTTCTGGATCTCCGCCAGCGCCCGCACCTGAGAGCTGTTGTTGGGTGAGACGCGGATCTGTACAGTGCGCGCATCCAGCGGCAGTGCCGACCCGATGCCGCGACTGTTGATGGCATCCGCAATGCGCTGCGCCATGGTGAAATCTTCATTATTCAGCTGCAGGTTAATGGTGTTCTGGCTACCAAAGTTGCTCTGCAGCTCGCGCTCAACGGTCGCGCCGCCGGTAATACGGCCGCCGTTAAGCTGGTTAACCTGTACGCTGCTGCCGCCGGCCGACGCGCCCGCGCCGCCGACCAGAATATTTCCCTGCGCCAGCGCATACACCTGATTATCCACCCCTTTCATCGGCGTCATCAGCAGCGTACCGCCGCGCAGGCTTTTGGCGTTACCCAGCGAAGAGACCACAACGTCCAGCGTCTGTCCCTGACGGGCAAACGAAGGGAGTTTCGCTGTGACCATTACTGCCGCCACGTTTTTCAGCTGCATATTGGTGCCAGCCGGCACGGTGATCCCCAGCTGGGAGAGCATGTTGCTGACCGTCTGGGTGGTGAATGGTGTCTGAGTGGTCTGGTCTCCGGTGCCGTCCAGTCCCACTACCAGCCCATAGCCAATCAGCTGGTTTTCGCGCACGCCCTGGATGCTGGTCAAATCGCGAATGCGATCTGCCTGCGCCATCAGACTGCTGACAGCGAGCAGTAAACCGAGACCCGCGCGCAGCAAAATACTTTTTTTCATCATAACCTCTTACATCGGCGAGATGTTCAGGAAGAAGCGCTGGAACCAGCCCATAGTCTGCGCCTCATTGATATAACCGTTACCTACGTACTCAATGCGCGCATCGGCCACCTGAGTAGAGAGCACGGCGTTGCTGGCACTGATGGTGCGCGGATTCACCACGCCAGAGAAACGAATAAATTCGGTGCCCTGATTGATCTCAATCTGTTTCTCACCCACGACGCGCAGGTTGCCGTTAGAGAGCACCTGATTCACGGTCACGGTGATGGTGCCGGTAAAGGTGTTGTTGGCGGTGGCGCCCCCTTTACCTGCAAAATCATTTTTGCCGCCGGCGCTCAGTGCGGCTTTCTCACCGCCTGCGCCCAGCAGGCCTTCCAGCCCGGTCGGCACGCCGGTTACGCCAAAGCTGTTGCTGCCATTGCGGTTAGCGCTGGCGGAGGAGCTTTTGCTCGCGCTGACGTTCTCCTGCAGCGTGATGGTCAGCGTGTCACCAATATTGCGTGGGCGACGATCCTCAAACAGCGGCTGGTAGCCGTAGTTCAGCGGCGCAACGCCCTGAAAAATAGAGCCGTTCACCACTGGTGGCGCAGACGGCGTAGGCTCTGCCGTGGTTACCCCTTGTACCAGTGGCGTGCGCGGCACCAGCGCACAACCGTTGAGCGTCAGTAGCAGCGTCGCTACTAACCAATGACCAGGCTTGAGAATCGCTTGCTTCGCCACGGAGTTCTGACCTTCTGTATGTTCTTAATCGGGCCAGCGGAGTGGCCCAACGATCCCGGCATTAAAGCTGGGTGAGTTTCTGCAGCATCTGATCGGAGGTACTGATCGCTTTGCTGTTAATTTCATACGCGCGCTGCGTCTGGATCATGGTCACCAGCTCTTCCGCCACGTTGACGTTTGAGGTTTCCACATATCCCTGATAGAGCAGGCCTGCGCCGTTCTGACCAGGCGTGCTCTCAGTAGGCGCGCCGGACGCCTGCGTCTCCTGATAGAGGTTCTCGCCGACGCTGTCGAGACCGGCATCGTTCATAAAGGTGCTCAGCGTGAGCTGACCCACCTGTGCGGGCTGCGCCTGCCCCTGCTGCGTCACCGTAACCACACCATCGCGGGCAATCGTGATGCTGGTGGCGTTTGCCGGGATCGTGATACCCGGCTGTACCGGGAACCCGGCGTTGGTCACCAGCTGACCATTCTGATCCACCTGGAAAGAGCCATCACGCGTATAGGCAGAGGTGCCATCCGGCATCTGCACCTGAAAATAGCCCTGTCCGTTTACCGCCACATCTTTTGAGTTGCTGGTCTGCGACAGGTTGCCCTGGTTATGCAGACGCTCAGTGGTGACCGGGCGTACACCGGTACCGATCTGCAGACCAGACGGCAGCGTAGTCTGCTCAGAGGATTGCGCCCCAGGCTGACGCAGCGTCTGATACATCAGATCTTCGAAGACCGCGCGCGAACGCTTAAAGCCGTTGGTGCTGACGTTTGCCAGGTTGTTGGCAATGACGTCCATATTGGTTTGCTGTGCGTCAAGACCGGTTTTCGCGATCCATAAAGAACGAATCATTCTGTTTTCCTTACGCCTTAGCTGCTCATATTGAGCAGCTGATTAGCGCGCTGTTCGTTTTCATCAACGTTTGAGATCACTTTCATCTGCATCTCAAACCGTCGGGCGTTGGCGATCATATCGACCATGGTTTCAACCGGCTTGACGTTGCTGCCTTCCAGCACGCCCGGCATCACCTGTACCGTCGCGTCGTTAGCCAGTGCAGCACCGCGCTGCGCCTGGGTCGCCGCGCTGGGACGAAACATGCCGTCATCACCGCGCGTCAGCTCCTGCCCCGTGGCGCGCACCAGCTTGAGCCGGCCCAGCTGAACCGTGGCGTTAGGTGCATCGCCCGCATTGAGCGCGGTGATAGAGCCATCTGCCGCGATGGTGAGCTGTGCGCCCTGCGGCACCGCAATCGGTCCGCCGTCACCCATGACGGGATTGCCCTGAATGGTCAGCTGACCGGTGGGGCTGATCTGCATATTCCCGTTACGGGTATAGGCTTCACTGCCATCGGCGGTGCGTACGGCCAGCCAGCCATCCTGCTGTACCGCCACATCCAGCGGACGCTCGGTGTAGTCGAGCGAACCCTGCGTCATATCGGCACCCGGCGTTGAAGCGGCTACCAGCGTGCGCGTTGGCAGAGACCAGCCGCTGACCGGCACCGCGCGCAGCGCATTCAGCTGCGCCCGGAAGCCCGGTGTCGAAGCATTGGCGAGGTTGCTGGCGGTAACAGACTGCTGCTCCATCGTCTGACTGGCCGCGCCCATCGCGGTATATATTGCGTGATCCATAAAGCAATCCCGTTAGCGTATTAACGAAGGTTAACCAGGGTGTTAAGGATCTGATCCTGGGTCTTAATGGTCTGGCTATTCGCCTGGTAGTTACGCTGTGCCACGATCATATTCACCAGCTCTTTACTCAGATCGACGTTAGAGGCTTCCAGCGCGCCAGAGGTGAGGCTGCCGTAGGTGCCGGTACCGGCCAGACCGATCGCGGCCTGACCCGATGAGCTGGAGGCGGACCAGACGTTATCCCCTTCTGACTTCAGCCCTTCCGGGTTGGAGAAGCTGGCCAGTACGATCTGACCCAGCAGCTGGGTTTTACGGTTGGAGTAAGTCCCGCTGATGGTGCCGTCATCGTTAATGGTGTAGCCGGTGAGGTCGCCTGGCGCATAGCCATCCTGCGTCGGGTTACCAAAGTTGGTCGCGCCGGTGTTCTGCTGCAGGCTGCCCAGTACGCTCAGATCAACCCGCTGATTCGCTGCGGCGCCGTTAGAGCCATCAATGGTCAGACGGATAGTGCTAGCGGAGGTCAGCTTGCCGCTGGTGTCAAAGGTCATCGTAAAGTCACCGGCGGCTTTACCGGTGGTAGAGTCGATCGCGTGCACCGCCCAGGTATTATCCGCGCTCTTGGCGTAGTAGAGATCCAGCGCGTGATCGTTACCCTGCGAGTCATACACGGTCACGGTGCTTTTCGCGTTATAGCTGTCCACTTTGCTGGTATCAAACGGCGTGACGGTCGGGATCGCATCGGTTGAGTTCAGGTTTGACACCAGGGTCGCCGCGGTAGTGGCGCGCGCTGACATCTGCGTGGTGGGAATGCTCAGCGCAATTGGGTTCGCACCGTTCTGAATGGTCGGCGGGGTGCCGTTTGCCGGGTAGCCGGTCACTTTCATCCCCTGGGTGTTCACCAGGTTACGGTTCTCATCCAGCGTAAACTGACCGTTGCGTGAGTAGAACACGCCGCCGCTGGCGTCGGTCATACGGAAGAAGCCGTTACCGCTCAGCGCCACATCCAGCCCGCGGCTGGTTGAGGTGGTGGTGCCGTCGTTGAAGTTCTGGATCACCGCCGCCACTTTGGTTCCCATACCGACGTTAGAGCCTGCGAACATGTCGGCAAACGCGATGGTGCTCGACTTAAAGCCCGCCGTGGCGGAGTTGGCGATGTTGTTACCAATGACATCAAGGTTGCTGGAAGCAGCACCCAGGCCGCTCACCGCTTGTGAAAAAGACATGTAATCTCTCCTGCTAAGGGGTTAGTCAGAGAATCTGACGAATTTCATCGAGGGTCGCGGAGCCCATGGTGCCGAGATCCAGTTTTGCGGTGTTGTTCACGGTGCTGACGCCATTGACATAGGCGTAGTTCAGCGGCTGTGCCACCAGCTGTGTGCTGCCATTGCTGGCGGCGAGTGCTACAGAATATTTGCCATCTGGCGCGACGCTGCCGTCATCGAGCTTGCCATCCCAGGAGAAGGTGTGTACCCCTGCGGTCAGGCCGCCCAGATCGATGTTACGTACCACGTTGCCGTTGGCATCTTTAATGGTCACGCCGGTGCCGGTTGACGCCGTACCCAGCTCCACGCCAAACGGCGTCGTGGTGCCTTTGCCGACCAGTACCTGATCGCCTTTGACCATCACGCCATGCCCAATCAGCGTTGAGCTCTGCAGTGACTGGCTGGTGCTGATCTGGCCGGAGATCGATCCCAGCGTGGTGTTCAGCTTCTCAATCCCGCTCAGGGTGTTGATCTGCGCCAGCTGCGTGGTGAGCTGGCTGTTATCCATCGGATTGGTCGGATCCTGATTCTGCATCTGCGTTACCAGCATGTTCAGAAACTGGTTCTGCAGCTCCTGCGCGCTGTTGCCGGTGCCGGCCGAGCCGGAACTCAGGATCGTCGGGTCGAGATTGTCTTTAATGCCTACGGTTAAGCTCATCGTATCTCTCCGTTACTGCCCGATGGTGAGCGTTTTCATCATCATCGACTTCACTGTGTTCAGGACTTCGACGTTGGCCTGATAGCTGCGCGACGCAGACATGGTGTTGACCGTTTCAGCCACCACATCCACATTGGGCATTTTTACGTAGCCTTTCTGATCGGCCATCGGATTGCCCGGGTCATAGACCAGTTTTGCGGGCGTAGGATCGTTGACCACGCCAGCCACTTTGACGCCGCCGGTGGCTGCGCCCTGGGCGGCATTGGTCTGGAAAATAACCTGCTTCGCCACATAAGGCTGTCCATCCGGTCCGGTTACGCTGTCGGCGTTAGCCAGGTTACTGGCGCTGACGTTAAGCCGCTGCGACTGTGCGGTCATCGCCGAGCCGGCGATATCAAAAATATTCAGCAATGCCATGCTTATTGCCCCTGCAGTACGCTCATCATGCCTTTGATCTGGCTGCTGATGAGGGTGAGATCGGTTTGATACTTCAGGCTGTTATCGGCGAACTGCGTACGTTCGCGATCCATATCGACCGTGTTGCCATCTGCAGCAGGCTGGTCAGGAATGCGATACAGCAGATCCATCGCGGGCTGCGCCTGCGTTTGTGCTTCAATATGGCGCGATGAGGTCACATTCAGCGCCAGACCGCTGCCCTGCGCGCGGCCGTTCTGCATCACTTTGTTCAGCTGGCTGGCAAAGTCGATATCGCGCGCCTGATACCCTGGGGTATCCGCATTCGCAATATTTGACGCCAGAATCTCCTGACGCTGTGCACGCAGGTTTAACGCTTCGGTACCGAATCGCAGTGCGGCATCGAGTTTGTCGAGCATGCTTCCTCCGCGAATGAAAATTTTGAGCTGACAGCTTAATCGGGGGATTGCAAGGGCGATCGTCTGAATAACAGCAAAAATCACGGCTATTTTTACCCTTGATTTTTTTTTGCAGCGGGTAGACTCATCAGCAACTTTCAGTGGGAGGCGTTATGCGCAGAGCAACACATGGGCTGATTCTGGCGGTACTGCTGCTGGCGCTGCCAGGCTATGCAGCCGATCTGAACGCGCAGCTGACATCCTATTTTAAAGCGCGCGATCCGCAGCACGCCGCTGGCATGGTGGTCATTGTTCGTACCCCATCCGCACAGTGGCCCGCCTGTGAGACGCCGCAGCTGCAGCTGCCCGGTAACAGCCGCCAGTGGGGTAATCTGAGCATTGCCGCCAGCTGCGGACAGAATCGCCGCTATCTGCAGGTGCAGGTCCAGGTGACCGGTGACTATCTGGTCGCGAATCACCAGCTCACGCGCGGCACTGCCGTCAGCGCGGCTGATTTCAGAACGGAAACGGGCCGGCTCGATACGCTGCCGGCTCGCGCGCTGGTTGACGGCACGCATCTCGCAGAGGCGATTGCCCTGCGGGATATAGCGCCCGGTCAGCCGGTTACGGCTTCGATGCTGCGCCAGCCGTGGCGGGTTAAAACCGGCCAGTCGGTGATGGTCACGGCGAGCGGCGACGGCTTTAATGCCAGCAGCGAAGGCCGCGCGCTGAGCAATGCCGGCGTCGCGCAGACGGTGCGGGTACGTATGGGAAATGGTCAGGTGGTAAGCGGTCGCGTCGGCGAGGATGGGAATATTCTGATATCACTCTAAAGCGCTAAAGAACAGAGGTGTTCAGCCGATAGAGATAACAGCTAAAATATAACCCTATGCCGATTCAGTGGGCGCATTCCACTGTACTTACAGGAGCCAAGCCATGAGCATCGACAAAACCCAACCGTTGAAACCGGTCAGCACGGTACAACCCCGCGACGCCAGCGACAACGCAGGCAGAGTCCGTCAGAACACCGCGCCGGCCGCCTCTGCTGTCAGTGAAAAGAGTGCTGAAGTCAGTCTGAGCTCGCTTCAGGCGCAGCTGAAGGAGCCCGGCAGTCGCGATATTAATACCGCTCGCGTTGAGCAGTTAAAAACCGCCATCCGCAATGGCGATCTGAAAATGGATACCGGCAAAATTGCGGATGCATTAATTGCCGATACCCGGAAATATTTAGAAGGCAACTGATCCCGATGGATAATCTGCTGACGACCCTGGATAAAATGCAGGATGTACTGGCTTCACTGACTCAGATCATTGAGGAGGAGCAGCAGCAGCTCGCAGCCGGGCAGGTTAACGGCAACCTGCTGCAGCGCATTACTGAAGATAAAGCCGCGCTGCTGACAACCTTAAATTATCTGGATGAGATGCGCCATAATACGGAGAAAACGCTCGGTATAGCGGCGCCCTATCGCGGTCAGCAGGATATCGCCCGGCGCTGGGCCACTATCGCGCGCGTCACGCAGCAGCTGCGCGACGCCAATCAGCATAACGGACTGCTATTGCAGCATCAGGTCGCGTTTACCCGCGATGCGCTGCAGGTGCTGAAGCCGCATCAGACCCAGGCATTTTATGGCCCGGACGGACGCGGACTGGGCCAGGCCACGCTGCGCAGCAAAGGCTGACGCCTTAGCCGCGACCAGGGCAGCCGGACTGCCCTGGCAATGCGCATTCAGGCGACGGTGCGGCGGGCAAAATCGCGCGGCCGGAACCCGAGCACGCCGAGCACCACAAAATAGGCTCCCCCGCCGACGGCACAGACCGCCGCCAGGCGCACCAGCCGCCAGCCCATCTCGCCCTGTTCCCATGCCGGCATCACCTGCAGCATGCCCAGCAGCGCGGCGGCCATGACCGCGACCGCGATAAACAGGCGTAATAAAAAACCCATCCAGCCTGGCTGTGGCTGAAAAATATCCTGTTTGCGCAGCTGCCAGTAGAGCAGCGCAGCGTTGAGGCAGGCCGCCAGCCCAATCGACAGCGACAGCCCCGCGTGCTTCAGCGGACCGATAAACGCCAGATTCATCAGCTGCGTCATAATCAGCGTCACTATCGCTATCTTCACCGGCGTTTTAATATCCTGCCGCGAGTAGAATCCTGGCGCCAGCACCTTGACCACAATCAGCCCCATCAGGCCAACGGAATAGGCAATCAGCGCGCGCTGCGTCATTGCCGCATCAAACGCGGTAAATTTACCGTACTGAAACAGCGCCACCGTCAGCGGTCCGGCCAGAATGCCCAGCGCCACTGCGCAGGGCAGCGCCAGCAGAAAACAGAGGCGCAATCCCCAGTCCATCAGCCGTGAATACTCGGCCTGGTTGCCGCTGGAGAAGCTCTTCGCCAGCGACGGCAGTAGAATGGTCCCCAGCGCTACGCCCAGCACGCCGGAGGGGAACTCCATCAGGCGGTCAGCGTAGTACATCCAGGAGACGGAACCTGACACCAGAAAGGAGGCGAAAATAGTATTGATGATGAGCGAGATCTGGCTGACTGATACGCCGAGGATCGCCGGTCCCATCTGGCGCATCACGCGCCAGACGCCGGCATCGCGCAGATTAATGCGCGGCAGTACCAGCATACCTATCTTCTTCAGGTGCGGCAGCTGGTAGCCAAGCTGCAGCACGCCGCCCACCACCACCGCCCACGCCAGCGCCATAATCGGCGGATTAAAGTGCGGTGCGGCAAACAGCGCAAAGCCGAGCATGCTGATATTCAGCAGCGTGGGCGCAAACGCCGGAACCGAAAAGCGATTCCAGGTATTGAGGATCGCCCCCGCCAGCGACGCCAGCGAGATCAGCATAATATAGGGGAACGTCACCCGCAGCAGCGCGCTGGTAAGTGCAAATTTATCGGCGGTATCCGCAAAGCCGGGGGCTGTGATCATAATCACCCAGGGCGCGGCGAGCATGCCCAGTACCGTCACCACAGCCAGCGCCAGCGTCAGCAGGCCTGACACATACGCCACAAAAACCTGCGTCGCCTCTTCACCCTGCTTCGCTTTGTACTCCGCCAGAATCGGGACAAACGCCTGTGAGAACGCGCCCTCGGCAAAAATCCGGCGCAGCAGGTTGGGCAGCTTAAACGCTACAAAAAACGCATCCGTCGCCATCCCGGCGCCAAATACGCGCGCCACAATGGCATCGCGGGCAAAGCCCAGCACGCGGGAAAACAGGGTCATCGAACTGACCGCAGCCAGCGATTTTAGCAAATTCATAATGAAGGGTGCGTCCTGAAAAAGTCGGAAAAAGCGCCATGCAGCACGGGCATCCGCGATGCCCGGCGTTAGTCTACTGAGGTCGCGGCAAATGACCAGCATCGAGTGTTACAAGGCGTTATTCCCGCTCCACCTCGCGGATCAGTTTTTCTGTCAGACGCTGCGCCACCAGCGCCTGCTCGCCGCTGGTTTCAGGCATAGTCTGATTTTCCACGCAGCGGATAAAGTGATGCGCCGCGCCGGTAAAACCGCGCTGCGTCAGATGGCTTTGCCACGCAGGCGGCATCTCACGCAGCAGCCCGCGGCTGTTCTCCTGCTGCCAGTCGCGCATCTCCTCAATCTGGTAGTAGTCTCCGTCGCAGACCGCGGTGACCACCTCCCGCTGCGTGCCGGCGCGCCGGTGCATGCTGGTAGAGACCTGCAGCCCGCCGGCGCTGAAATGGTGCTCTGCGTAGAGCAGTGCGCCTTCATCTGTGGTCCGGATATGGCCATCACCCGGCTGCAGTTTGCCCCCCGCCAGCCACAGGGCGGTATCCACCACGTGCAGATAATCATCCAGCAGCGTAAAGCGCAGCCCCTGCGGCCCCACGCTATCCATGCGATGCTTTTCGATCCGCAGCGAGGCGGCGCGCGGCATTTCCTGCTTCAGCTGCTGATAGCGCGGGGCAAAGCGCCGGTTAAACGCTACCATGAGTTTGCGCTGGCGCTTTTCCGCCAGCGCGACCAGCGCTTCAGCCTGCTGCAGCGTCTCTGCCAGCGGCTTATCCACACAGACATCTTTTCCCGCCAGCAGCAGGGCCTGAACCACGTCAAAATGCGAGGCGGTGCTGCTGTGCACGAACACGGCGTCGCAGGCGGCAGCCAGGGCGTCAAGCCGGTCAAAACAGGCGATCCGATAACGAGCGCATACCGCCTCCGCCTTAACCTGATTGGGTGAAAATGCCCCCACCAGCTGCCAGCCTTCTGCCTGCGAGAGCACCGGCAGCCAGGCTTTCTGTGCAATTCCGCCTAAACCGGCAATACCAATTCGCAGCGTCATCTTAATGCTCCTGTGCCAGCAGCTGAGTCAGCTGTATCTGCAGTTCAGCCACCTGCTGCTCCAGCGCGGCAACCCGATAGCTGAGCTCCGCTTCACCAGCGGCGGGAGACGGCGAGCAGGCCGTCTCCTCTGCGGCCAGCAGGTGCCGGTAGCGACATTCGCGGCGGCCCGGCTCACGCGCCATTCTTGCCACCAGCGGTCCCTCCTGCCGGCTCATCAGCCCCTCCAGCGTCTGCTCGGCCTCACTGACATCGCTGAATTCATACAGCCTGCCGCTGCGGGTACGCAGCTCGCCTGGCGTTTGCGCCCCGCGCAGCAGCAGCAGGGTCATCACGGCGACTTCAGCGGCGCTGAGCTGCAGCTGACCAAACGCAGAGTTACAGAAGCGCTGCGCATATTTGCTGACCCGCTGGCTGGCACCGCTGGTAGCGGTGACCAGGTGTTTTTTAACCAGCTCATCCAGCTGCGCCTGCACCTCCTCTTCGCTGAGCGTCATAACCGGTTCACGGTTCGATTTCTGATTACAGGCGGCTACCACGCCGTTCAGCGACAGAGGGTAATATTCAGGCGTAGCGATCTGCTTTTCCAGCAGCGCACCCAGCACGCGTAGCGCCTGGGAAGAGAGCGCGATTTTCATGGATCCGTTTCCTTTTAAAATTGAGTGCGCTTGTCCGGCGTCCACGCATGCCAGGTCAGCGCCGTCAGTACGTGATCCTGCCAGCGGCCATCAATGAGCAGATAGTTTTTTGCATAGCCTTCCTGCTCGAAGCCGAGCCGTGCCAGCAGATCGCCGCTGCGCTGATTGTGCGGCATATAGTTAGCCATAATGCGGTGCATGCGCTGCTGTCGCTGCATATAGCGAATTGCCGATTGCAGCGCTTCAAACATCATGCCCTGCCCCTGCCACTTTTCGCCCAGCGAATAGCCGAGATAGCAGGCGTGAAAGGAGCCACGCAGAACATTGCTGAAATTTGCCACGCCGCGGATCTCACGCTCGTCGGGGTCCATCAGCACAAAGTAGAAAGCGGAGCCCTGCTTATGCAGATCGCCAATCAGGCCGAGCCGCGCCTGCCAGCCGGAGGGATAACAGTGGCTGTCATCGCGCACCGGCTCCCACGGCTTGAGGAACGCGCGGTTTTCCGCGTAATAGTCTGCCAGCCGCCAGGCGTCGCGTTCATGCACCAGACGCACCACCAGACGATCGGTCGTAAGCCGCACGCGCGGGCCTGCAGAGCGATAGCCAAACATCAAATCTCCTGAAATCCTTAGCGAAAGAGAGTGAAACGCCGCTGGCGTTTTCTTCACTATAACCGCCCCGCAGGCTGCGACACAACGTTGCTGAACAGGGGCAGGGTTTGCCCCTTCCACGGTTCTCTTCCATACTTCCGGCAGGATCGGAAAAAGGGTGAATCCCTCACCCGGAAAACCACAGGAGAAACGGGATGAAACTTTACATCTACGATCACTGCCCCTTCTGCGTCAAAGCGCGCATGATTTTTGGCTTAAAGAATCTGCCGGTAGAACTGGTGGTTATGCTCAATGATGACGAGGCGACACCGGTAAAATTAATCGGCCAGAAAATGGCGCCGGTATTGCAAAAAGCGGATGGCAGCGCCATGCCGGAGAGCATGGATATTGTGCATTGGGTAGACAAACAGGATGGCGAACCGCTGCTGACCGGCAGAACCAATCCCGCTATCGCCGACTGGCTGCGCCACGTCAACGGCTATATTAATAAGCTTTTAATTCCGCGTATCGCCGATGCTGCTTTTGCTGAATTTGCCACCCCGGAAGCGCGACGCTATTTTCACGATAAAAAAGAGGCGAGCCTCGGTGATTTCGACGAGCTGCGTAAACACGCGCCTGGCCTGATCAAGAAGATCAGTGACGATCTGCGCCAGCTGGATCGCCTGATTGTGAAGCCTAACGCCGTTAACGGCGAGCTGTCAGAGGATGATATCAACCTCTTCCCGCTGCTGCGCTCGCTGACGCTGGTGTCCGGTATCGACTGGCCAAGCCGCGTCACTGATTACCGCGATAACATGGCGAAACAGACGCAGGTTAATCTGCTCTCTTCTATCGCCGCCTGAATGTTAAACCGGGAGGAACCCGTTCGCGGGTTTCTCATCTTATCTGATGACACCTCGCGCCGATTCAGGCAGGCTTAGCGCTGTTTGCCACACCGGAACGAGGATGCAATGAAAAAGAAATTTTATGGGATCGCGGCGCTGTTCGGCATGCTGCTGCTCAGCGGCTGCAATCAGCTGACGCAATACACCATCACGGAACAGGAAGTGAATCAGGCGCTGCAAAAGCGCAACAATTTTGAAAAAGAGATCGGCGTATCCGGCCTTATTAATGCGCATATCGTGCTCAGCGATCTCAGCAGCGAAATCGGACGTGAAGAACCTGACCGCGTCACCCTCTCCGGTAAAGCGCAAATTGATGTCACCTCACTGTTTGGCCCGCAGCAGGCTGAAATGCTGCTGAAAATGAAGGCGCAGCCGGTTTATAACGCGCAGGAAGGCGCCATCTACCTGCACAACCTGTCGATTGTTGATGCGCAGGTGGAGCCAGAAAAAATGGCGTCGATTGTGAAAACGCTGACCCCCTATCTCAATCAGTCCCTGCAGCACTATTTCAATGAACGGCCAGCCTATCTGCTGAGCGCTGACCGCAGTAAAGGCGAAGCGCTGGCGAAAAAACTGGCAAAAGGACTGGAAGTCAAACCGGGTCAGCTGGTGATCCCTTTCACCGACTGACACCGTCCCGTGCGGCCAGCGTTTTTCTGGCCGCACGGGTCATCACTTTCCGGTGATAAAAAGCCGTGCAAACGGTTGCCTGCCCGCTTAAGATATCGCCCCGGCCTGAATGCGCCATTCTGTTTTCACTTAAGCCGGAGCCTGACCATGACTTCTCAACCTCAGCACATCACCATTCGCCGCCCTGATGACTGGCATATCCACCTGCGCGACGGCGTGATGCTTGAAAGCGTACTGCCCTATACCAGCGCCGTGAATGGCCGGGCGATTGTCATGCCAAATCTGGTGCCGCCGGTCACCAGCGTGGCAGCGGCCCGCGAGTATCGCGCGCGCATTCTTGCCGCCCTGCCCGCTGCGCACAGCTTTACACCGCTGATGACCTGCTATCTGACCGATTCACTTGAACCCGATGAGATTGAAGCGGGATTTCGTACGGGCCTATTCACTGCTGCCAAGCTCTATCCGGCGCACGCTACCACTAATTCAAGTCACGGCGTAACGAACACGGCGTCGATTGCTGCGGTGCTGGATCGCATGCAGCAAATTGGTATGCCGATGCTGGTGCACGGTGAAGTCACTGATGCCCACATCGATATTTTTGATCGCGAAGCGCGCTTTATTGAGACCGTACTGCATCCGCTGCGCCAGCAGTTTCCCGGCCTGAAAGTGGTCATGGAGCACATCACCACAAAAGAGGCAGCTGACTATGTGGCTGACGGCAACGCACTGCTGGGTGCAACCATTACGCCGCAGCATTTGATGTTTAACCGTAACCATATGCTGGTGGGCGGGATCCGTCCTCATCTTTATTGCCTGCCTGTTCTGAAGCGCAACACACATCAGCAGGCGCTGCGTCAGCTGGTGGCCAGCGGCCATCCACGCGTTTTTCTTGGTACCGATACTGCGCCCCACCTGCGGCATGCCAAAGAAGCAGGCTGCGGCTGTGCGGGCGTCTTCAACGCCCCGACCTCTCTGCCTGCCTACCTTACCGTGTTTGAAGAGCTTAACGCCCTGCAGCACTTTGAAGCGTTCTGCTCAGAAAACGGCCCGAATTTTTACGGCCTGCCGCTTAACGAAGGAACGCTGACGCTGGTCCGTGAACCCTGGCAGGTGGCTGAAAGCGTCACCGCAGGCGACGATACGCTGGTGCCATTTCTTGCCGGCGAGACGCTGAACTGGCGCATCAAAGAATAAACGATAACTGCTTGCCTTCGGCATTAAGATACTGTACAAATAACCAGTATATTAAACCGGAGGCGTCTATGCGTATTGATATTACCGTAGCGAAAAATCGCCCGCTGCCCGCAGGTGCACTCGATGCGCTTAGCGCGGAGCTTTCCCGTCGTATTGCGCACGATTTTCCTGAAGGCGAGCACCACGTCAATGTGCGCTATGCCACCGGCAATCAGCTCAGCGTGACCGGCGGCTGTAAAACTTCACGCGATCGTATTACCGATCTCCTGCAGGAAACCTGGGAAAGTGCCGACGACTGGTTTACTCACGATTAACCGCCAATGTGCCGTTTTTGCCGGGTTTCGCCCCGGCTTTTTTTGTTTCATTTCCCCTCGCCAGAAAAACAGCCGCCATCTAGACTCAGGTTTATCGATCCCCTATTCTTGCCTCGCCATGCTTACAGGAGGTGTTTGACAGATGATCACAGATAAACCCGAAGAGGCGATGACCTTTGGTGAACTGCTGGCGCTCATTGCCGAGCAGCAGCGCCGTTTAACCGTCCTGGAAACTGCCTTTACCAGCCTGACGCTTTCACTCGATGCGCCCGCAGTCCAGCTGCTTGCTCATAACCTGACGCAGGAAGCGCAGAACCAGCAGCACGATGCATCGCTGCAACAGCAATTTTTCCGTCTGGCGGAGACGCTCCGGCAGCGCACAGATCCGCTCTCTGCTGAAGCGCAGCCCTGATATTCCACGACTGAGTCCGGCATGTTACGCTGAAGTTTCTGTCGCTTTCGCCGATAAAACAGATGATGTTGTCGGGCCGGTTACGCATGTAGCGGGAAATCAACCCGTCATCCGCCGGCGCTTTTACAGCATTTTCTGGCGCATTTCGCACTTATATAGCCGCATTTCATTACTGTTTGCCTGTCTGACCGCTATTTCATGTTATAATTAGCTCGCTAGTGCATGTAGCAGCCGCATTGAACCTCAAGAAGCACTTCGTTTAACGAGTAATAAGGAGGTTATAATGGACAGTAATAAAGACGTCATTCAGACTCATCCCCTGATTGGATGGGACATCAGCACCGTTGACAGCTATGACGCCATGATGATACGCCTGCACTCGCTCTCCTCGCAGGATCAAAGAGAAGAAGAAGCTGACGTCGGTTTGACCTACTGGTTAACCACTGATGTTGCCAGACAGTTTATCTCTATACTGGAAGCTGGCATTGCTAAAATAGAATCTACTGAGCAAAACCTGCGCGATAGTCGCAAGCACTGATCGTTCCTGTTGCGCGAAAAAGGCACCCATCGGGTGCCTTTTTCATATCGCTCCCGCTTTTGGTATGCTGTTGAAAAATTTCGCCGTTTTGCAGGAGTGTTCGTGTCATGGTTTACGATCTGATTATCGTGGGCAGTGGGTCAGTCGGGGCCGCTGCGGGTTTCTACGCTACGCAGGCTGGCTTATCGGTGCTAATGATCGACAGCGCGCATCCCCCGCATCAGCAGGGAACACATCACGGCGAGACCCGCCTGATTCGCCACGCCTATGGTGAAGGAGAGCGTTATGTGCCGCTGGTGCTGCGCGCCCAGTCACTGTGGGATGCGCTGGAACAGCAGAGCGGCGAGCGTATCATGCATCGCAGCGGCATTCTCAACCTGGCACCCGCTCATTCGCCATTCATTAAGAATGTTATTCACAGTGCGAAAACCTGGCAGCTGGATGTCCAGCTACTGCAGGCGGATGAGGTGCGACAACGCTGGCCGCAGTTTACCGTGCCGGATGGCTACATCGGCGTTTTTGAGCCGAAGTCGGGCTATCTGAAATGTGAAGAGGCGGTGCGCAGCTGGATAAAGCTGGCTGAACAGGCTGGCTGTGCACAGCTATTTAATTGCCCGGTCAGCGATATCAGCCGCGACGGCGAGCTGCAGCAGGTCACCACGCTGGATGGGATCTATCGCGCGCGTAAGCTACTGGTCAGCGCCGGGACCTGGGTCAGTGAACTGATAGCCGATCTGCCGGTTACGCCAGTGCGTAAAGTATTTGCCTGGTATCAGGCCGATGGACGCTACAGTGAAAACAATCACTTTCCCGGCTTTACCGTAGAGACACCAGACGGCAGTCACTTTTACGGCTTCCCGGCGGATAATAACGCCCTTAAAGTGGGCCGGCACGATGGGGGTCAGGTCATGCAGACACCGCAGGATCGCAAACCTTTTGGTGCTGTGGCCTCAGATGGCAGCGAAGCGTTTCGCTTTTTGCGGCAGTTCCTGCCCGGCGTTGGCGTCTGTTTACACGGCGAGGCGTGCAGTTATGACAATACCCCTGATGAAGATTTTATTATCGATACTCTGCCGGATGAACCCAACCGCTTAATCATTACCGGACTCAGCGGCCACGGCTTTAAATTTGCCAGCGTTCTGGGCGAGCTTGCCAGCGAATTTGCTCAGGATAAACCCTTCAGTTTCGATCTTACGTCCTTTTCTTTACGGCGCTTTTCCTGACACTCAGGCTGGCAGCACCGCGGCTGCCAGCCCTCCCATTTACATTTGTTTACGCCCGACACTCAATAATGACTCATCCAGTGTAGTAATTATATTTGTTAACTGAAAAACACCTGCATTCAGTCAATATTACTGAAGCAGTAGCGCATTGCTATTTTAAAATTTTGAAAACGATCCGCTTTTTTATAGAAAAGTAAGGCTCATTGCTTTTAGTTAACGAATTAAGGATGCTTGCAGCACTTATTTCATGGACAGGAATAAAGGCTATGTGGCGCAACACTGCAGATCGATTCGGCCTGCTCTCAATTATTATCCACTGGAGCATGGCGGTTGCCCTCTATGCGATGTTTGCCCTCGGATTATGGATGACAGGCCTGGGCTATTATGACAGCTGGTATCATACTGCACCGGATATTCATAAAAGCGTCGGAACAATACTGTTTATTCTGCTGCTGCTGCGGCTGCTCTGGCGCTGGCACTCCCCTGTACCCGCCCCGCTCGCCAGCTATTCTGCCACAGTGCGCCGTACCGCCCGGGGTGTGCATGCCCTGCTTTATCTGCTTTTCCTTTTGCTGCTGGTTAGCGGCTATCTGATTTCTACCGCTGACGATAAACCGGTCTCTGTATTTGGCTGGTTTAACCTGCCGGTAGTCGTTGCTGGCGGGCCGCAGCAGGCAGACCTGGCAGGCACGCTGCATTTATGGCTGGCCTGGAGCCTGGTTCTGCTTTCTGCGCTGCATGCGCTGGGAGCAGTTAAACATCATATTATCGATCGGGACGCGACGCTCAGGCGCATGCTCGGTTTACGCTCACGTTCACTCTCTCAAAAGGATGTATCATGATCAGAAAAACGCTTCTGGCCGTTAGTGCCGCCGCGCTGTTTGCCACCAGCCTTCACGCCAGCGCCGCAGAGTATAAAATCGATAAAGAGGGACAGCACGCATTTGTACAGTTTCGTATTCAGCACCTTGGCTATAGCTGGTTATATGGCACATTCAAAGATTTTGACGGCGGATTCACCTTTGACGACGCTAATCCGGCAGCCGATAAAGTGAATGTCACCATCAATACCGGAAGTCTGGATACCAATCATGCTGAGCGCGACAAACATCTGCGCAGCGCAGATTTTCTTAATACCAGCAAATATCCTCAGGCTACGTTCACCTCAACAGAGATTAAAAAAGAGGGAGAGCGTTATAAAGTCACCGGCAATCTGACGCTAAACGGCGTAACAAAACCGATTACGCTGGATGCACGCCTGATGGGTGAAGGTAAAGATCCGTGGGGCGGTTACCGGGCCGGGTTTGAAGCCAGCGGCGAGGTCGTTCTGAAAGAGTTTAATATCAGCAAGGATCTGGGCCCTGCTTCACAGAAGGCTGAGCTGATTATCTCTGTAGAGGGAGTACGTCAGTAAGCGGCAAGCCGCCTGAGATAACGTCCTCAGGCGGCATTCGTCATTATGACTTATCGGGCGCGGGAATGGTCATTGTCATATTCAGCAGACCACGCGATTTGTTAAATACCTTATTACCGTTTTCGCGTCCGGCACGACGTGCGCGCTGCTCTTCAGGCGACAGCTTTGCCTCTTCCATGCAGATTGGGCTACAGCAGTTCTGATATTTTTCAGCGCAGGCGGGACACTGAATAAACAGCAGATGGCAACCGTCGTTAACACAGTTAGTATGGCTGTCGCACGGCGTACCGCACTGATGGCAGCTGGAGAGAATATCATCGGAAATACGCTCGCCCATACGCTCATCAAAGACAAAATTTTTGCCTTTGAAACGCACCGGTAATCCCTGCTCGCGTGCGCGGCGCGTATATTCAATAATGCCGCCTTCAATGTGATAGACATCATCAAAGCCGTTATGCTTCATCCAGGCGCTCGCTTTTTCACAGCGAATACCGCCGGTGCAGTACATCACAATTTTTTTATCTTTCTTATCCTGCAGCATATCCACAGCCATCGGCAGCTGATCGCGGAAGGTATCTGCCGGCACTTCCAGCGCATTATCAAAGTGGCCCACTTCAAACTCATAGTGGTTACGCATATCGACAAATACGGCGTCAGGATCGTCCAGCATCGCATTAACGTCTGCTGCCTTCAGGTAACTGCCCACATCGCTGGCGTCAAAACTGCCATCGTCGATGCCATCGGCAACAATACGATCGCGCACTTTCAGGCGCAGCACCCAGAATGATTTACCGTCATCATCCAGCGCAATATTCATGCGCAGATTATCCAGCGCCGGATCAAAAGCGTACAGCATCGCTTTCATCGCTTCATATTTCCCGGCCGGCACGCTGATCTGCGCGTTGATCCCTTCCCGGGCCACATAGACACGGCCAAATACGCTAAGCTGTGTCAGCGCAATATAGAGGCGATCGCGGAACGCTTTGGGATCGGCAATCTGGAAATATTTATAAAAAGAGACTGTCGTACGCGGCTCTGTTTCCGCCAGCATGCGATCTTTCAGCTCTTTATTGGAAACGAGGTTATGTAACACTGGCATGGTGAACACCTGTTAGCAATGAGAGAATTTCAGGGCGCACATGATACCTGAATTCACAGCTGTGCCTAGCCCCCGGACCGAATTGGCAGTCATACGCGCATGACGGTTTTCTGCGCTGTCCGTCTGTTAATCCGGCAAACACCAGCCTGACGGGCGTTGTGAACGCAGTGTGATTACAGTTAACGACAAAAAATGGCATAATTGCTTTAAATAACAGAAACCGGACTCTCTGGTACAGAACGCAGGATACTGATTCTTCCATGACCCAACTTCCGCAATTTACCCGTGAACTGCTTCATCCGCGCTACTGGCTCACCTGGCTGGGCATTGGATTTTTATACGTGCTGGTCTTACTTCCCTACCCGCTTCTGTATGCGTTTGGCTGCGGTCTGGGGCGTATTGCTATGCGTTTTATGAAACGCCGCACAGAGGTTGCGCGACGCAATCTGGAGCTCTGCTTTCCTGATATGCCCGTCAGCGACCGCGAGGCAATGGTTAAACATAACTTTGAATCAGTCGGAATGGGGCTGATTGAAACCGGTATGGCCTGGTTCTGGCCCGACTGGCGTATCCGTAAGTGGGTTAAGCCGGAAGGACTGGAGAATGTGACTCAGGCGCTGGCAGAAAAGCGCGGAATTCTGCTGATCGGTATGCATTTTCTGACGCTTGAGCTGGGCGCTCGCGTGTTCGGCATGTACAACCCGGGAATTGGTGTTTATCGCCCGAACGATAACAAACTGCTCGACTGGCTACAGACCTGGGGCCGGATGCGCTCAAATAAAAGTATGCTGGATCGCAAAGATCTCAAAGGCATGATTCGGGCACTGAAGAGTAATGACATCATCTGGTATGCGCCGGATCACGACTACGGCCCGCGCAGCAGCGTGTTTGCTCCTTTCTTTGCCGTTAAGGAAGCAGCCACTACGACCGGAACCCATATGCTGATCCGTCTGGCTAATCCCAGCGTGGTGCCTTTTCTGGCACGTCGTCTGCCGGACGGACGCGGTTACGAGCTGAAACTGATGCCGGATATTCGCCATCAGTTCTCACTGGAGAGTGAGCTTGATACGGCAACGGTGATGAACCGCGTTGTTGAAGAGACGGTGCTGCTCGCGCCTGAGCAATATATGTGGCTGCATCGTCGCTTTAAAACACGTCCGGAAGGTCAGCCGTCGCGCTACTGATGCGGCGCGGCGTTCAGGCTATCAGTACAGAGACCGATAGCTTGAACCGCACCTGATATGTCCATCAGATCCAGCGTTGTCTCTGGTTTTATCTGAAAAACATTAGCTCCGGTAACAATATTTGCCGCCGGATTTGCCTGCCGCAGCGCTTTACAGCAGGCAATCAGCCATCTGACATCGCCTTGCTGAACCAGACTTATCAATTAAAAGAGTGCAATCTGGCACTGATCATCTATAATTCCAGGCCTAATCCTATTTATTTTTTTCAAAATCGTTTGGCTTACTTATCAATGCAGAAAAATTGACTTATTTTACAATGCGTTGTCGATAAAACAGGCTGCTTATTCCATATTGTCATTTAAAAAATTTTTTTAATTACTTTATTGCGCTGGTTCACTCTGCTGATTCCGGTTAATTTCAGTTGCAACAGTTAACCAATTAACTGTTATCAGAAAAATAAAAAAGATTACACACAGCAAATCTCATGCAGGACAAAATAATATGAACAAAGGTCATTATTATTACGTTACGATCGGTACCGATCAGGAAGGCTATCATCTGCTGCATCGTAAAGAGTGCAAACGGATGCCGCTTAAAGAAGATATGGTGTTTATTGGCACTCTCTACAACCTGAATCAGGCGCTGGCCACCGCGCGTATTAACTTCAAAAAAGTGAAACCGTGTATCAAATGCTGTATTCGCTACTCTGCACCGGTGATGCGCGAAACCGTCCGTCCGGTTCTGCACTTTCCGCAAAAAATGCTCTGATGCGTACGGGCGGGTAGTATTTTCACTACCTGCCCGTGCTGCCTGCGTTCTGCAAATTTTCGTCTATCCTTCTGTAAAATCCCCTTTTTACAGTCAAGGAGTCATCGATGGATCTGTTCAGCACCTTAGAAGAAGCAATCGAAGCCGCACGTGAAGAGTTTATGACCAGCCAGCAGGGCGTATCCGAAGAGGAGGCCAGCGTCAGTCAGTTTGGTCTGCAAAAATATGTCATGCAGGATGGCGACATTATGTGGCAGGCGGAGTTCTTTGCCAGTGAAGATGAACAGGGTGAATGCCTGCCGCTGCTTAGCGGTGAGGCGGCGCAGGCGGTATTTGACGGCGATTTCGACGAAATTGAGATGCGTCAGGAGTGGCAGTCTGAAAATACCCTGCACGAATGGGATGATGGCGAATTTCAGCTGGCACCACAGCGCGATCTTGAAGAGGGTGAAGTGGCCGCTGAAGAGTGGGAAGATGACAACACGGATTCAGATAATCTGGCGTAATCTTACTCATAAGGTCCATGCTGCGCGTCAACCGGCAGCAGCAGCGTGTCCACTATCAGCGACAGCGGCAGATCGAGGATGGTGACGATGCGCCACGGGCCGTCGCGGACATCCCACTGCACGCCGGGATAATAGTGGTTGCCGTGCCCCTGTCCGGGCACGGTACGGCTGATGATGCTGCCGCACCCGCTCAGCATTAATACACTGCCTGCCAGTATGACGGCCAGAACGCTTTTCACATCGCTTATCCTCACTGATTGACCTGCTACTATACCTGCCCTGTTTGGCTTTAGCACCGGCAATAAAAAAGCGGCATCGCTGCCGCTTTTACTATTTGACTGCTGCTCAGGCACGCGGTGGCAGTGCCTGCGGATTAAGCGTCAGCTTCTGATAACTCTCCAGCCACTGATGATACTTATCCGCATTCTCCCACAGGCGGGTATGCACGCGCGCCAGAACCACAGGATCGCTGATCAGCTGCAGGCGCTGTTCACGGTTCAGTTTTTCCGGTGCATCACTCAGCGCCTGATCCACATGCCGGTCGCGGGCGTGATCCAGCAGCGTGCTCTGTTTATGACGCGACGTAGCCAGCGCGGTCGCCAGCGCGTTAAACGCCGGGTTAAACAGCGCATGCATAAAGCCATGCTTCAGCGCCCGCTCTCGGTTGATCTGCAGATAGTGATCCGTATCCACCAGCTCTTTTGGCGGCTCATACTCTTCCGGGATCAGGAACAGTTTCGCCCGTCGGCTTTTCAGACCCACGGTCGCACGGCTCGACATCACCGATACAAACGGCGACAGGATCAGCGAGAAGACAATAGGTGCCAGCCACCACAGGAAGTTGAGATCCAGTACGCCCATGCCCACGGCCCAGACGATGCCAAGCAGCATCTGCGAACCGTGACGACGGAACGCTTCGCTCCACGGAGTGGCATCATCATCACGCTGCGGTGAATTCCACACCACCTCCCAGCCGAGGAAGGCGCTGACCACAAACACGGTGTGGAACAGCATGCGCACCGGCGCCAGCAGCACCGAGAACAGCATCTCCAGCATCAGCGAGATGAACAGACGCAGCGCGCCACCATAAGCTTTAGCCCCTTTACACCAAATCAGCACCACGCTCAGCAGCTTCGGCAGGAACAGCAGCACCAGCGTGGTGGAAAAGAGCGCAATAGCCAGATCGGGACGCCACTGCGGCCAGACCGGGAAGAGCTGACGCGGCTGCAGGAAGTAGGTCGGCTCCATCAGGGTATGGACCACCTGCAACGCCGTGGAAAGCGCAAGGAACATAAACCAGAGCGGCGCAGAGAGGTAGGACATAACGCCGGTCAGGAAGACGGCACGGTGCACCGGATGCATCCCTTTTACCAGGAACAGGCGGAAGTTCATCAGGTTACCGTGGCACCAGCGACGGTCGCGCTTCAGCTCATCCAGCAGGTTAGGCGGCAGCTCTTCATAAGAACCTGGCAGATCGTAAGCGATCCAGACTCCCCAGCCGGCGCGGCGCATCAGCGCGGCTTCAACAAAGTCGTGCGACAGAATTGAACCGGCAAATGAGCCTTCACCCGGCAGCGGCGCCAGCGCACAGTGCTCAATAAAGGGCTGTACGCGAATAATGGCGTTGTGTCCCCAGTAGTGCGACTCGCCCAGCTGCCAGAAATGCAGCCCTGCGGTAAACAGCGGCCCGTAAACGCGGGTGGCAAACTGCTGGCAGCGCGCATAGAGCGTATCCATACCGGAGGCTTTTGGCGAAGACTGGATAATCCCGGCATTCGGGTTCGCTTCCATCATGCGTACCAGACCGGTCAGACACTCACCGCTCATCACGCTGTCAGCGTCCAGCACCACCATGTAGCTGTAGTTGCTGCCCCAGCGGCGACAGAAGTCATCGATGTTACCGCTTTTACGCTTCACGCGGCGGCGGCGGCGGCGGTAAAAAATCTTGCCCGCTCCGCCCACGTCGCGTACCAGCTCCATCCACGCTTTTTGCTCGGCAATCGCAATATCCGCATCGTAGCTGTCGCTGAGAATGTAGACATCAAAATGCTCACCATTCCCGGTACGCTTTACCGATTCCCAGGTCGCGCGTAGTCCGGCAAAAACACGCTCTACATCTTCGTTACAGATGGGCATGATCAGCGCGGTGCGATGCTCCGGATTCAGCGGCTCATCACCCGTGGTTGAGTAAGAGATACTGTATTTATCGCGTCCAATCAGCAGCTGCAGGAAACCCATCAGCGCCGTCCAGAAGCCTGCCGATACCCAGCAGAACAGAATGGCGAACAGGAACAGAATGCCGGTCTGCAGAATATAAGGCAGGATCAGCTTCACCGACTCGATCCAGTTCTGCTGAAACAGCCCGACAGGATCGAGCAGCGTCCAGCCCTGATACGGCAGAATGGTTTTCATATACCAGGTCGCTACCACGGTCTGCGCGATGGTCAGAATCAGCAGCGTATAGCGGCGCATTGAACCGACATGACGCCACTTATCCTCCGCGCGCTGCTCCTCCGCCGTTGCATAACGCGGATGCACTTTTTGCCCGCGCAGCGAGTTCCACGCGCGCGCCAGCGGATTGGTACGCCAGGCTTCCGGGAACATCAGCGATCGTTTAACCGGCGGCATCGCTTTCAACGTTGTACGATCGAGATAATCTTTACTGAACTGCTGGCCATCCGCTACCGCATCCGGCCACGTCATCGCTATGCGTGATGAGACCGATTTCAGCGGCGCATCGTCAGGCCGATCGCTGGCTGCGTTATCCTGCCCCAGCACCGTATGGATAGCGTGGAAGGCGGGCGCATTTTGCAGCGATGTGCTGAGCCGCGCGCGACCTGCCGCATCAAGCGGCAGCGCCTCCACATAAGATTGAGGTAAAAAAGTCGATTTATTCATTGGCAGGTAACTGATAGCTCCAGGTTTCCGTCAATGTCTTGTCACCGCTTACCAGCGCGGCGCGCATTTCGGTTGATTGCTTGCTGTCTTTCACGCGCAGACGCAGCACCAGACGCCAGCCTTTGGTCACCGGATTGTAGCGTACGCTCTGCTCAACCACTTCAGCGTTATCGCCAACGCTGACCTGCGGTGCTACCTGCGTATCCTCCGGCAGCATGCTCATCGCTTTACCGGTGAAGTCGAGGGTAAAGGCGACAGAACCGTCAGGCTGGCGGACCAGATTAGACTGTTTCACATCACCTGCAGAACGCAGGGTATCTTTGACCCAGGCAACATCATCCTGATGCAGCTGATTCTCATCGCGGGTGAAGTGCAGACGATAGTTGAAACTCATCTCTTTGCCCGCGTCAGGCAGTTTTTCCGGCGTCCAGAAAGCGACGATGTTGTCATTGGTCTCATCCGCAGTCGGGATCTCAACCAGCTCAACGCGCCCTTTACCCCAGTCACCCTGCGGCTCAACCCAGGCGCTTGGACGCTTATCATAGCGATCGTCGAGATCCTGATAGTGGCTGAAGTCGCGTCCGCGCTGCAGCAGACCAAAACCTTTCGGGTTTTCAATCGTAAAGGTGCTGACTGCCAGATGGCGTGGATTGTTCAGCGGACGCCAGATCCATTCACCGTTACCGGCGTGGATCGAGAGGCCGTTGGAGTCGTGCAGCTCCTGACGGAAGTTGCTGACCGGCGAAGGCTGATTAGCACCAAACAGGAACATACTGGTCAGCGGTGCCACGCCCAGTTTACCTACGTTATCACGCAGATAGACTTTAGACTGCACATCCACTACCGAGGCTTTGCCTGGTTTCAGCACAAAACGGTAGGCTCCCGCAGCGCGAGGTGAATCAAGCAGCGCGTAAATAACCAGTTGCTTCGCCTGAGGTTTCGGACGTTCGATCCAGAACTCTTTAAAGCGCGGGAACTCTTCACCAGAGGGCAGCGCGGTGTCAATTGCCAGACCGCGCGCGGAAAGACCATAGACCTGGTCTTCCCCGATTACGCGGAAGTAGCTGGCACCAAGGAAGCTGCTGATCTCATCCTGCTTGCCTTTATTATTCAGCGGATAGAGCACTTTAAACCCGGCAAAGCCGAGATTTTTTACCGCATCAGCGTCATGTTTGACGTTGCCAAAATTGAAATAGGCCGGATCGTATTTAATTTCACGAACCGAGGAGGCGGTGACTTCATTGATCTTCACCGGTGTGTCGAAGTACATCCCCTGATGGTAAAACTCGAGCTTAAACGGCGTGCGCAGCTTGCCCCAGTATGCCTTGTCGTGGTTAAACTGGATCTGCTGATAATCCGCAAATTTCATTTCACGAAATTGAGAGGGTAAATTACTTTTTGGCGCTTCAAAACCTTTGCCTGCCAGTGCTTTAGCCTGTTTTGCCACATCATCAATGTTAAACGCCCAGCTATTATTTGCGTACAGCGCCAGCAGTACTGCTGCGCTGGTCCAGCGCATCTTCACCAGCCCGCTATTATTTTTCACTTTATTTAGCACATCCCCCCCTTTCGTGTGCTCAGATCAAACCCACTCATCTTAATGGATTATTCGGTTTTCCGACAGCTTATGTAAAACATTGTTCCGCGCAGCGCCAAGCCTCCAGGGCACTTTTCGGAATATTAAACCCGGCGGTTTAAGAAACAGAATCAACTGATAGTATAGGCTGTTAACCGGCAACAGAATGTTCTGCTGCACGATCTGGTTTCAGGGTGAAACCAGCCTGTATAGGATGAACCGGAAGCTTATGAGCGCTGTAAAACCTGAACGCGAATATTTTCTCGACTCGATTCGAGCTTACCTGATGCTGCTGGGGGTGCCGTTTCACGTCTCGCTGATCTACTCGACACAGCGCTGGTCCGTAAACAGTCAGGACCCCTCGCTGTGGCTGACCATTTTTAACGACTTCATCCATGCATTTCGCATGCAGGTGTTTTTTGTTATTTCCGGCTATTTTTCTTACATGCTTTATCTGCGCTACCAGCCGGCACGCTGGCTGAAAGTCAGGCTGGAGCGCGTGGGCATTCCGCTGCTCGCCGCTATTCCGCTGATTACGCTGCCGCAGTTCTTTCTGCTGAAATATCTCACTCACAAGCTTGATGGCTGGGATCGCTTTTCAGCATACGACAAATACAATGCTCTGGCGTGGGATCTGATCTCGCACCTCTGGTTTCTGCTGGTCCTGGTGATCCTGACGGCGCTGGGTATGCTGACATTTCGCTGGCTGCGCAACCAGCACAGCACGCGTGACTATCAGCAGACCGGCTGGGGCAGCGTAACGCTGGCACTGCTGGGCTATGCGCTACTGTGGTGCCTGCTGCGTCGCACGCTGCTGCTGCTGACGCCGGGCATCATGATGGATGGACTCTTTACCATTGCGGTCATGCAGACGCTGACGTATCTGCCGTTCTTTATGCTGGGCGCGCTGAGCTGGAAACATCCGCCGCTGAAAGCGCTGTTTGTACGGTTTAATCCGCTGATCTGCTTTGGCACCGTGCCGGTCTTTATCGCCTATTACCTGAATCAGCGCTATGGCAACGGCGACGGCTGGCTCTATGAGACCGATATGCTGCTCTCAACGCTGATGGGCGTGTGCATGCTGAACGTCTGCTATAGCGTCGGGCACCGCCTGCTGAACAGCCACTCTCCGCGTATCGTTTATCTGGTGAACGCCTCGCTGTTTATCTATCTCGTCCATCATCCGCTCACTATCCTGTATGGGATATATGTGACGCCGCACATCAGTAATAACACGCTGGGTTTCTTTGCCGGGCTGATAACGGTATTTGCCGCAGCATTTGCGCTTTATGAGATCCACCTGCGTATTCCGCTGCTGCGCTTTCTGTTTTCCGGCAAGAAGGCTGCGCAGAAAGGGTGAGGCTGCACCGGCGGCGCGTTTCAGCGCGCCGCTACAACAGCCACTCTACCGGCAGTCGCCATACCAGCCGCACCAGCAGGCGCTGCAGCAGCGTTGACTGCGGTTCATGTTTATGTACCACTTCTGCGCCCTGCTCATCCTGTTCTATCCAGTTTACCCGGCCCCACTTATCCAGCCGCAGCGTCCAGGCACGATGCTGCATGCCGCGACTGAAGCGCTCATGCGTCTGGCGCGCCAGAGTTTCACTCTCAATGACCAGCCCCATTTCGGTGTTCAGCACCGCAGAGCGGGGATCAAAATTAAATGAACCTACAAAGACTTTGCGATTATCAACGGTAAACGTTTTTGCATGCAGGCTGGAGCCGGAGTTACCCGTCAGCCCGCGATCGTGCGGAGGATCGCCGGCGTGTGCCTGAGGTTTCAGTTCATATAGCGCAATACCGTGACGCAGCAACTTTTTTCGCCAGCGCGCATATCCGGCATGCACCACGGTGACATCATTGGCAGCCAGTGAGTTGGTCAGCACGGCGATACGCACGCCGCGCCGGCGCAGTGATAACAGCTGCGCCACCCCGGCGCGGGTCGGGACAAAATAGGCTGAGATAATATCGAACTGCTGCTGTGGCGTGCCAATGACCTCCAGCATCCGCTGCGGCAGCAGGCTGCTGCGTCTGGCTTTGCCCAGCCCTTTGCGCGGATCGTCGCTCAGCAGGCGCGCCTCAGCCCAGGTCATCGCCAGCGCGCCCTGCCCCAGCTGGCTGACGAAATCGGAGTGGTTAAGGCGCGCCAGATAACGCTGCACCGCCTCGCTCTGCTGCCACTCCGGCGGCAGGCGCACCGCTTCGCCCTCATCGCTGCGCACGTCCACTACGCTGCGCAACGGCGATACCGCCTGGCTATGCCAGTAGCGCTCGAAATCGGCTGTAACCTCATCGACAACCGGCCCGATGGCCAGCACGTCGAGATCGGTAAACAGGGGCTCATTGCCGGTACCAAAATATTCATCCCCGACGTTGCGCCCCCCCACCAGCGTTGCGGCGCCATCTACCGTCAGACTTTTATTATGCATCCGGCGATTGAGGCGCGCGAAGTCAGTCAGGTAGCCCACCGCGCGCAGCGTGCGGAATGAAAACGGGTTAAACAGTCTGACCGAAATGTTCGGATGACGTTCCAGTTCCGCCAGCGTGTTATCCAGCCCCGGCGTATTGTTGTCATCCAGCAGTAAGCGCACCCTGATACCGCGGCCGGCAGCGTCCAGCAGCGCGCTGAACAGCAGACGTCCGGACATGTCGTTATGCCAGATGTAGTACTGCACATCGATAGTGTGCCGCGCCATGCTCATCAGCAGGTAGCGTGCAGCAAACGCGTCAAGCCCGTCGTTAAGCGGGTGGATGCCGCTCAGGCCGGGATGCTGTGCGCACTGCTGCGCCACGCTTTGCCGTAATTCATCGCCCGCGGCTAACTGGCCGGGCAGCGCTGCTGCTTCGCTCATACTGGATCCCTGAATACGTAATCACGCTTATTATTGGCATTGTCGCGGTGGCAGGCAACCTGCACGCCTGGCCGGCAGAGCCGGCTGCTAATTTAGTCTAGACTTAGCCCGTGGTTCTGCATCGGCCGATTACCCTGAGGAGTGAAATATGACCGCGTTACTGCCTCATTATCAACCCCGGCTTTTTCGCAGTTTTTTTCAGGGCAGCTTTCCCTGCTCTACCGCCTGTCGCAGCGGTGGCCGCCGGCTGGATATGGTTGTCAGTAGCGGACACGATATGCTGCTGGACAAAGATTACGCCGCGCTGGTGCGGGAAGGTTTGCTCACGGCGCGCGACGGTGCGCGCTGGCATCTGATTGAAGCGACGCCTGACCACTACGACTGGCGCTCCTTTCTGCCGATGATCCATGCGGCCGCACGCCACAATATGCAGATTATCTGGGAGCTGGCGCATTTTGGTTATCCGGCGCACCTTGATATCTGGAAACCGGCGTTCGTTGAGCACTTTGCCCGCTATGCACGCGCTATGGCACAGCTGATGCTCGATGAGGGCGTAGAGCAGCCGTTTTTTACTCCGATTAATCAAATCTCATTCTGGGCCTGGGCCGGGGCGGATGTCTCATGGCTCGATCCCTACGCCAGCGAACGCGGACGCGATCTGAAGCGCCAGCTGGTACGCGCCTCGCTGGCAGCGATGCATGCGATCCGCGATGTCTATCCTGAAGCACGCTTTGTGCTGACCGATCCGCTGGTGCAGATCGCTGCAGACCCGGATAAGCCAGAGAGTGCCGGGCATGCTGCCCGGCAGCATGAGATGCAGTTTGAAGCGTGGGACTGGCTGGCCGGGCGCGCTGAACCGGGGCTCGGCGGACAGGCGGACTTTCTCGATATTCTGGGCCTGAACTACTATCCCGACAACCACTGGTTCTGGTCAGGCGATACTCTGCCATCCGATCATCCGCAGCGTCAGCCCCTGCATCAGCTGCTGCTGGCGTGCTGGCAGCGTTATCAGCGTCCGCTGCTGCTGGCGGAAACGGGAGCTGAAGGCGATGCGCGCGCGCCCTGGCTGCGGTACGTCAGTGCGGAGGCGCGGCTGGCGCTGGCTCAGGGCGTTGCGCTGGAGGGGATTTCACTCTATCCGGTGGTGGAGTATCCCGCCTGGGCGGATGACCGCCGCTCCCCCGGCGCCCTGTTCGGGCTGGGCGATCCTAACGGTAATCGTACTCTGCATGAGGGACTGGCGCTGGAGCTGCGCGGTCAGCAGATCAAATGGCAACGTCAGGAGTGCTGAGTATGGCGGGAATCTGGCGCACAGCTTTTGACGTCCTGCAGCGTGTCGGCAGGACGGCGCACATCGGTAAGCCAGGTCATGGCAACCAGAAAGATCACGCCAATCAGGCAGGCGCAGAGCAGGCCAATGATAGCGATCAGTTTATCGTCGCGAGCGTCCATTTAGCTCTCCTTGCAGGCGTTAATACTGCGTTGCAGGCGTTAGCTCATCCACAGAGTGAGCATCAGGACAAAGATTATAAGCGTTACCGAAGTGACCGCAAGAACCACGATAGCGAAGTGCGCATCATCAAGCGGTTGACGGTGAGACTCGTCGTTATCGTCAGGTGGGGCCGGCAAACTCATGAAAACTCAATAGCGTAAGCAGAATCAGGGCAAAATTGCGCGCTGAGTGTAATGTAAAGTGATAAATATTTCACGACTATTTCTGTGCGAAACAGATACCGCGCGTGATTTTATCACTTCCCTGCTACCGCCAGGATCCCGCTTCAGGCGGCGTGCCAGCCGCCACCCAGCGCCCGATAAAGATCGATTTGCGCCTGCAACAGATTATTTTTCACCGAGACAATATTAAGCTGCGTGCTGAAGAGCGTACGCTGTGCATCAAGCTCATCAAGATACGAAGCATAGCCATTCTGATAGCGATTGCGGGCAATGCGGTACGCTTCCGCTACAAACTGCTCCTGCTTTTGCAGCTCCGCCAGCTGCTCCTGATTGCGGCGAATCGCATCCAGCGCATCCTCTGTTTCCGAGAAAGCGTTACGCACCGTTTTTTCATAGCTATAGAGCGCCTGATTGCGCGTCGCCATCTGCAGGTCAACCTGTGCCGTCAGCGCTTCGCGGTTAAGCAGCGGTGCGAGGATACTGCCCCCCAGACTCCAGAGACGAAACGGATTATCCAGTAACGTGTGCAGCTCGCTGCTCTGCAGCGTGCCGCTGGCGGTGAGGTTGAGTGAAGGCAGCAGTCTGGCGCGTGCGGACGCCAGAGAGGCATCTGCCGCCAGTAGCTCACGCTGCGCCTGAACAATGTCGGGACGCCGGTTCAGCAGCTGCGACGGCAGCAGCGCGGGCAGAGTGTGCGGCCGGATGTTGTCAAAGCGATGGCTGCGTGCGATATCACGCGGGTTCATGCCTGCCAGGACGCTTAATGCGTTCTCCTGCTGCGCGATCTGATGCTGCAGCTGCGGAATTTGCGCGCTGGCCGTCTGGTACTCTGACTCCGCCTGCATCCACTCCAGTCGCGACGTATAGCCGGTTTCAAACTGGCGCCGGGCAAGCTGGCGGGAGTTTTCGCGCGTTGCCAGCGTCGCCTGTGTCACGCGCAGCTGTTCATCCAGCGAGGCAAGCGTAACGTAGCCCGATGCTACTGAGCTGGCAACGGTAAGCTCAGCCGCCGCTGCCGCAGCGCGCTGCGCCTCCAGCGTCGCCTCCGCCGCGCGTATGCTGTTACTGCGGCTGCCCCAGAGGTCGACCTCATAATTAGCCTGCAGTAAGCCCTGAAACACGGCGCTTTCATAGGGCTGGCCGGTTGCCGCCGAGAGCGAACGCTGGCGGCTGGCAGCCACACCGGCAGAGAGCGCCGGAAAGTTATCGCCCTGCGCCGCGCGCACCTGCGCCCGGTACTGATCGACCCGCGCCCGGGCAAGAAGAATATCGCTGTTATATTTCAGTGCCTGACTGACCAGACGATTCAGATCGCTGTCGCCAAAGGTGCGCCACCACGCGGCTTCCGGCGGCGCCTGCGGCCCGGTCCGATCGCGCCACTGTTCCGGGATTGGCAGCGAAGCAGGCGCTTTTTCAACGTGGGTCGCACAGCCGCTGAGCAGCATCAGCGCAAGTGATAAAGATAACAGCGGCTTCACGGCGTCTCCTTCACCGGCTCTGCGGAAGTATCGATGCTCACCTCCACTGACATACCCGGACGCAGCAGCTGCTGATCTTGAGGATCAAGAGCGATCCGTACCGGAATGCGCTGCGCAATCTTCACAAAGTTTCCGGTGGCGTTGTCGGGGGAGATCGCACTGAACTCTGAGCCAGCCGCAGGGGAGATAAACTCTACCCTGCCGCTGAAGCGCCGGCCATTAAGCGCATCGACGCTAAACGTAACCGGTAAGCCCGGGCGAATATGCGCCAGCTGCGTCTCTTTAAAATTGGCAATCACCCACTTTTTATCCGGCACCACCGAAGTGAGACGCGTACCGGCAGTAACATAGGTGCCTTTACGCACGGAGAGCTGTCCCAGCTGGCCGCTGTCAGGCGCCACAATCCGGGTATTGGCAAGGTCAATATTCGCCAGCTCCAGCGCCGCGCGTGCGTTAGCCACGTCAGCTTCCAGCGAAGCACGGTTCACTACCACCGTTTGCAGATTCTGTTGCGCCACGGCAACCTGCGCTTCGGCCTGCCGCATCTGCGCCTGCGCCTGCGCATCCGCTGCACGCGACGCGTCACGCTCGCGCACTGAAAGCGACCCATCCGATGCCAGATTTTCCACCCGTTTCAGATCGAGCCCGCTTTTCTGCCTCTGTGCCCGGGCGTTCTCCAGCGCGGCTTTATTGCTGAGAATGGTCGCTTCAGCGCTTTTTCGCTGCTGCTGATTATTTTTCAGCGCCGCCACTTTCATCTCAAGCTGCGCCTGAGCCTGATGCACGCGCTGACGATAGATACGATCGTCAATGGTCATCAGCAGCTCGCCGCGCTTCACCGGCTGCAGATCCACAACCTCAACGCCGGTCAGATAGCCACTGACCTGCGGACTGATAAAGGTGACCTGGCCGCGCACATAGGCGTTTTCCGTGGTCTGCACGCTGCTGGTAAACGGCCAGAGCTGCCAGGCATAAAGAATTACCAGCACACCCACAATCACAATTCCCGCGCCAGCGGCGATGGAAAGCGTGCGGCGGCGATGCGCACGTTCGCGCTCAGCCACCTGCAGATCATCCTGTTGACTCATCTCTTCTCCGTTTAATTCGCTGAGGGCGCTGTCTGACGCGGCTCATCCTGATGATTTTTCGCCTGACGCCACGCAAGATAACGCTGACGCGACAGCCGCCATAATACCCATAGCAGCGTGCACATCGCCAGGGCTGCCGTGAGCAGATAAGTATCATTATACGCAAGGACATTCGCCTGCAACGTGGCGACTGTCTGTAGCTGGCTGCTGCTCTGGGCGCTCAGCAGTACGCTATCGGTCAGCTGGCTGCGAAACAGCGCGCGGTACTGATCCAGCCGTTCGGTTACGTTAGGATCGAGCTGCGAGAGTTTGTCGGCCAGCAGACTGGAGTGATACTTCTCCCGCCAGGTCTGAAATGTGCCGAGAATGGCGGAACCGATCAGCCCGCCCAGATTCTGGCTCATACCAAACAGCACCACGAAGCTGACCAGATTTTTCGGCTGCGTCACCACGCTGCCAATCCCCAGCAGCATCGCTGGCGCCAGGAAAAATGCGCTGCTGAAGCCCAGCAGAAACTGGCTGAAATAGAGGTTATGCGCGCGCGTCAGCGGATTTGACTGCGCGTCCATCAGCGAGGCCACAATCATAATTGCCAGCGAGGTCACTATTGGCCAGTTAAGCTGGCCAGGCTTAATGGTCAGCGCACTGGCGATAATGCCGCAGATGACGCCGGCGATAATGGCCAGCGCCAGGCCATGCAGCTGATCGTTAAGCAGCCCCAGCTGCTGCAAAAAGCCGATCGCCCCGGTGTTCTGCTCAGCCAGCACAATACGGATCATGATCATGGCGATACCCAGCCGGACAATCATGCCGCTACTCAGCCAGCGGGTGTTGATCAGCGGATTGGTCCGGTTATGCTCCAGCACAACGGCGGAAACAATCAGCACCAGCGCCAGCGCCAGGCAAACGCCCAGCCACGGCGTGGTAAACCACCATTCAATGCGTCCCAGTGACAAAACACCGCACAGCAGCGCCATACCCGGTGCCAGCAGCAGAAACGTGACAAAATCGAGTTTTTCAAACGCTTTAATGCGGTCTCCCGGAGGCAGCCTGACCACCAGCACGCAGCCGAGCGCAATCAGCGCCAGCCCGAGCTCAAACAGATAAAGGCCACGCCACTCCTCCAGCTGCAGCAGCTCGGTAGAAAAGAGCCGCGCCAGCGGGATCGCCAGCTGGGAAGCCGTAATACCGATCACCAGCGCTTTCAGGCGGTGTTTTGCCGGCCACGCCTGTACCTGATAGTAGATCCCCAGCGAGCTGAGCGCGGCGGCCACCATTCCGTGCGCGGTGCGCACAATAATGGCTGAACTGAGATCGTTGGCAAACAGATGAAAAAACGCCACGATGACATACAGCACCAGGAACGCTTCGGTAAACAGCCGCAGGCCAAATTGCTGGCGAAACTTTACCAGCAGCAGGTTAATCGAAATGTTTCCCATCACATAAACCGCCGGCAGCCAGGCGATCTCATTGCTGTAAGCGGCAAACGTCCCCTGCAGATTTGTCAGGTTTGCCGTGACCAGCGCGTTGCTGAGCGCGCCGGTCAGCGTAATCAGCAAGCCAATCAGACCAAACGCAACGCGCTTGCCTGGCGAATGCAGCGGCGTCGAGGGGGAGCCTGGCAGCATCGGCTTTTCATGCGGCAGCCACTCCCGCTGCGCGTAGGGATTACGTCTGGCCATGCTCAGGCGCTACCCAGACGATCGAGCAGCTGCTGCAGCACCGTCTCCGTGACAGCCAGCGCAGCGGGATCGATATCAGCCAGCAGCTGACTGCGCAGATCGTCTGCCTGAGCTTTGACCTGGGTAAACGCCTGTTCTCCCTGCGTCGTCAGCACCAGCAGACGCTTACGCCGATCTTCCGGCGTTTGCAGACGAGCCAGCAGCTGCTGCTTTACAAGCCGATCCACCAGCGGCACCACGCTCGCATCCTCCAGGCCCAGCTGCTGCGCCAGCGCTTTCTGCGTCAGCGGCTGACTGGCGGCGGCGACGCTGGCAATCGCCATCCAGCTGCTCATACTCAGGTCACTCTCTTTCAGCCGGCGATCGACCGCCAGACGCCATGCGTGAGCCGTCTGATGTAAAAGCCGGGAAAAGGGCTGCGGGTAGTCCGTCAAGATTAGCCACCTAATGGTTAGATACCTAACTAAAAGAAGGCGTAATTATAATTCACGCCGCTATAAAAGGGAAAAGGTTGTATCGATTTGGGTTAAAAACCTGTACACATCAGACCACATTCTGCAGTTATCCTCGCTAACAGACTAATATGGCACAAAATGCTTAGGAAATTAGTTGTACACAAACCCTATATTTGTATAACTTTAGCACCATGAATCGGCTGACGATTCAGTAACGAATGATGCTTTTGCGTCGCCTCTGCAGGTGTTTTTGGATTTCCACCTGCAGAGGTTATTTTTTTTACCCTGCTGCTCTCTCTCTTTCGCTGGCCTGAGCCATCAATGCCCGGTAACATTCGCACGCTACACATCCTGTTCTTCTGCTGCATCGCTGCCGCATACGCTTTATAACTTAAGAGTCCGCACACGTTATGAATTCACAAACCGATCGCAATAGTGCTGACGCGGGCGATTTAACGGTCGCCCGCGTTCTGCGTTCACCCGCCCTGCTTACCCGCGAATGCCTGGCCGGGGTGATCACCGCGCTGGCACTCATTCCTGAAGTTATCTCTTTCTCTGTTATTGCGGGTGTTGATCCCAAAGTCAGTCTGATCGCTTCGGTCGTGCTCTGTCTTACGCTCTCACTGCTGGGCGGCCGTCCGGCAATGGTGACCGCTGCTGCCGGTTCAGTGGCGCTGGTTATCGGCCCGATGGTTCATGCGCACGGCGTGGCCTATATTCTACCTGCCGTGATTCTGGCTGGCGTTATTCAGATTGTGTTTGGCGTCACCGGCCTTTCGCGCATGATGCGTTATATCCCGCGTTCGGTGATGCTGGGCTTTGTCAACGCGCTGGGCGTACTGATTTTCTTTGCACAAGTGCCGCACGTCTGGGGTCACTCTGCGCTGGTCTGGGGTCTGTTTGCCGCCACGCTGGCCATTGTTCTGCTGCTGCCGCGCGTGCTGAAAAGTGTTCCCTCACCGCTGGTTGCCATTGTCGTGGTTACCGCCGTCGCTCTGCTGCTCGGTTATCGCGTACCCAGCGTAGGCGATGAAGGTCCGATGAGCGCCGGACTGCCCGGCTTTACTGAGCTGCTGGTGCCGCTGAACCTGCAGACGCTACAGATCGTCTGGCCGGCCGCGCTTTCCGTCGCATTTGTCGGCCTGATGGAGTCGCTGCTGACAGCAAAACTGGTGGACGATCTTACCGACACGCCGTCAGGAAAACGGCGCGAATCCTGGGCGCTGGGCATTGGCAATATTCTCGCCGGTTTTTACGGCGGCATTGCCGGCTGCGCCATGATTGGGCAGACAATTGTTAACGTCGAACTGGGCCGCGCACGCACCCGGGTTTCAACCGTAGCGGCTGCGCTGGTACTGCTGCTGCTGGTTACTGGTCTAAGCCATATCATGGCGCAGATCCCGATGGTGGTTCTGGCAGGCATTATGATGGTGGTGGCGGTGAAAACCGTTAACTGGCATAGCCTGCAGCCCGCAACGCTGAAACGGATGCCGTGGTCAGAAACGCTGGTGATGGTGGTAACTGTGGCGATCACCGTCTGGACCAGCAACCTGGCGATTGGCGTGCTGCTCGGCGTGATTCTGGCCATGATGCTGTTTGCCCGGCGTATCGCCCATGTTATCCATGCCGAGCGCACGCTCAGCCCGGAAGGCGATCGGGTTCACTACACCGTGCGCGGTCCGCTATTTTTCGCCAGCAGTAATGACCTGTTCGAGCACTTTGATTATGGCCACGATCCGAGCCAGGTCACTATCGATCTGACGCATGCCCAGATTTGGGACGCCTCCAGCGTCGCCGCGCTGGACGCTATCGAATACCGTTATCAGCGTCACGGTGCCACCGTTACCTTTACCGGCCTGGATAACCGCAGCAGCGATTTTCGCGATCGCCTGAGCGGTAATCTCGGCTAAGCAGCCTGTCGGCAGGGCGCCCCTGAGCGCCCTGCCGGCATGTGCCGCGCCGTTTCTGTCCGCCCTTAGGTCTTAAATCTCCCGCTTCGCTTGCAAATCAGCCCTCCAGCGGCTTTGCTTAACGGCGCAACGCGCTGAATGGCAGGCGTATAAAAGCAGTTTATTAAGGGGATTGTATGTCGTGGATTATGAAAGCAGGTCTGGTAGCGGTTACGCTTTTTTCACTGGCAGGCTGCATGCAGCACAGTGATGCCGTGGGTGCCGACGGTCGTCCGCACGCGCCAAGTAACCAGCCGGTGCCAGGCGCCAGCGAAGGCGAAGGCCCGGTCGGCCAGCCGCAGGGTTAATGCCCGCTACCCGGCTGCGCCGGGTAGTTATTGCCCGAACGGGATGTTAAAAGGCTCTCTTTGCTGACATTCCGCGTATGAAATCGGGGTTAGCTGTTAGCTTTACTCTTTACCAACTTTGTCATAAGCAGACCGCGCCAGGGCTATTTTTTGCGGCTCTCTCTCCGTTCTTCTTCCCGCCACCGAAGGCAGATCCGGAAGTTCGGGAGCATGGTCAATATCAGCGAAGCGCTCTTCCATTACCTCCTGCGTTAATCGTCCTAATAACGTCTCTACCTCGCTCTTATCGGGTTGTGATATGCCTAATTTTTTCTCTATCAGGCCCGCTGCCTGCCTGAACAGGCGCTGCTCTTCTTCATCCAGTTTTTTCGTGGCCCGCTCCATAACAGTCAGGCGCTGCTTTAGCACCTCCTCAGTAAGATTATTCTGCAGAGCCCGGGTAAAAGCCGTAATAGCAGCGTCAGCTTCCACTCTTGACTGCTCTGCCGCACTGATCAATGGCCCCAGGTTAGCTATTGCCGGCACACTCATCTTACGCGCTGCAGCCGTTCCGGATTTGGCTGCCAGCGCTTGCAGCATGGCCTGCAGTTCCTTCCCCATCTCTTCTCTTTTACTCTGCCAGGCAGCCATGCGGGCATGATAATTCTGGCTGAAACGCGCGTCGATTTCGCTTCTCTCACGGGCATGTCTGGCCCTGAGATCCTGCCCCCCGGCAACCATATTATCAACGTGGCGATTGAAAGCGTTCCACGCCTTGCGGTCCGCTTCCTTTCGTTTTGCCCGATCTGCTGCTGACTTACGTGCCAGCCTTTCTCTGTCCTGCTGAATATTCCTGTCGCGCCGGAGAAGATGCCCGGTCAGCCTCTGTTCTGCCTGCATAAAACCTTCATAGGTACTCAGCTGATTAAATTGACCTCTGATGTACTCAGCTTCAGGCGATAGCGCCGCAGACGAGCCGGGCCTCCATGCGGTGCCGATGTCAGGCTCCCGCTCCAGCTCCGCAGATAATGCGCGCGCAGCTCGCTTAGCCTGCGCACCCTTTCCTGCCGTGCTCAGGGTCCGGATCAATCCATCATTCCAGGAGTGCATATTTAGCTGACCACGGTTTTTCAGCAGATGGTCCTTTAGCGGGTTGAGCATTGAGGCGAGAGGGGCTTCGCCTGTCAGGTTTTCTTCGCCTTTAAGGGCATCGTCTAGCGTGACAAAGTATTCCGTCGCCAGAGCCTGGCTGAACTCACTGCTCATTTGCGGATAGCTGGCAGAGGAAACATCTTTATCTAAAATAGTCTCAAGCATCTCTTTACCCGGATGGCGCGCCACTTCAACCAGCGGCAGACCCATGTTAAGCAGGGCGTTAAGTTTATGCTGCCGATCCTGGTTCGGCATTCCGGGCTGATGTTTCAGCGTTGCCAGGGTTCTGATTGAGCGTAATTTCTTTATTTCAGGTGAGGCGATCTCGGAAGAGAGTTTATCCGGCGCTGAAGTGAGCTCAGCATCATGGCCCGGCAGTGCATCGGACCAGGCTTTTTTCAGCTGAGAAGCGGTGACCGCAAAGCCAGCCTCTTTTAAATCCTTTAATACCTGTTCTTCACTGCTGCGGGAGGGTAATTCAGTTTCCTTTAGCCAGGCGCTCAGTGCTGAGCGCGTTACCGCACCACTGCTGCTGCTCGCCAGTGAGGCTAAGGGCGTCGGCCTGTCCGGCAAGACGGTTTCAGCGGTTTCAGCGGTTTCAGCGGATTTTGTGAAGGCTGACACATCGGGACAATGGTTACCGATAACCCTGAAGTTGCTTTCGTTAACATACTCAATGCTGTTTTTACTGACCAGAATATGGGACGACCGTATATCAGAGGTGTCAACCAACCGGATTGGCGTATCCGGAAAAGTCTTTGCGATGATTTTTTTTAACTTTGAGCGGGTATTTAACTCTTTATCAAATACGCCGATTTTATAAACAGAAAATGGAGAAGCGACAATAATCTCAACGGGTTTATTCGGGTTAAGCGCTTTTATTTCTTTCAGTACATCTTTAAGAGCCTTCTTGTCTGTGGCTATTGTTAAGTGCGTTCCTGCTAAAAAATTTTCATGTCTGAAAGTAATGGTAAGGCAGCTGCTGACTCCCGGATAGCAGATACGCTCGCGGGCTACACCGGTTTTATCTTCTCTGAGCACCACGGCTGCCGCAACAGGCTCCGGGGCACGGGTCGGAAGATGCGTAGTAACCGGCTGCGCCGCTTCACCTAAAGCCAGTTTATACGGGGGTAACTCGCCATATCGATAGCCGTGAGGTTTGCCAATATAAAAAAACTCACGCTCTCTGTTGTTGAGCTGATCGAGAGCAGAAAGCAGCGTTAGCTTGTCTATCTTTCCTGCTTTGAGCAATCGCCCGCCATGCTGCAGAATCAGTTGTGGTACGGAAATAAACTCGTTTTTATCCGCCTCACTATCAGCATCTACTTTGAGGAGGAGTTTCCCTTCTGCCATAAAACTTTTAGCTGTTTTCTCATGGCTACTGAAAGATAATACGGCTCCCTGGCTGCTGTGACCGGCGGTATGCTCAAACAGCTTTGCCAGATAATCATCAAAATTTTCCTCCTCATTTTCCTGCGTATTGCGGGTTACCCCCGCGCTCGTCACAGTGTGAGAATCCGCATAATGGGCACGATACAGAAATCCATCTTTTATCGTGTAATCGGCGTCTCTTATTTTCTGTTCAGAATCAAAACAGACATCCCGCTTATTGAAAATATTGCTTAACAGCGTTCCCGCCTGGTTTTTTTTCAGCGTCGCCGCCAGCGCCATGTGCTCTATGACATAGGGATCGCCAAAGAATGAGTCCAGAGATACACAGCCCTCTGGTGCAGTGGCATCTGCCGGAGGCTGAGTAACAGGCACAGACTGCGCCGATGCTTTGTTGATAGTAAACATAATCATCTCCATATCTTTACTGGCTTCGCGCCGGGCTCCCTTCCGGCAGCAGCAATCACATTTTTAAGCGCAGACTCCTGGCGTGAAAACCCGCAAAAATAGGATTTATCAATAAGGTGTATGACTGGTTTGCCCGAAATCCGCGATGCGGCACAAAGTATAGATGCGGCTTTTCGAGAACAACTTTCATAAATCGACCATTAACTACGCTATGCAGCGTTGCCAGCACCTGTCCGGTGCTTTATCAATTCACTGCAGGAAAAATATGAATCATGTCACCTGCACAGGTTCTGTTTTGCAGTGAAAGATCAAAACGGCTGTCATCCAGGTATTATGATTTGGGATGGGTTATGCAGGCACGCACGGTGGGGCGTCAGGAATGAAAAACAGCAGACACAAAAAAACCGCCTGAAGGCGGTTACGACATGACTTATAGTGCTTTTTTAATTCGGTGTTTTGTATGGTGCCCGGGGCGGGACTTGAACCCGCACGACCATAAGCCGAGGGATTTTAAATCCCTTGTGTCTACCGATTTCACCACCCGGGCAGGGTGTAAACTGGAGGCGCGTCCCGGAGTCGAACCGAGGTAGACGGATTTGCAATCCGTTGCATGGCCACTCTGCCAACGCGCCTTTATTCTGATGTGCAACCGGTCTGTGACCCATTGCTGAAACTGGAGCGGGAAACGAGACTCGAACTCGCGACCCCGACCTTGGCAAGGTCGTGCTCTACCAACTGAGCTATTCCCGCATAACTGCTGCTTTACCGAACTTACTGTTTTTATTCAGCTTCTTGCAGCTGTGCTGCCGTTCGATGCGATGCATTCTACTTATCTCACGCAGTGAGTCAATAAAATTATTACCCACTGCGTCTGTTTGCTGCTTTTTGAATCGTATCGATCAGCTATCAAGCAGATCGCCGCGTGCTGCGCTCAGATACTGGAACATCGACCAGAATGTCAGCACTGCTGCGATATAGAGTGCGACCACGCCAACGCCTACTACCGTAGCATCAGGACGCCATAGCAGTGCAACCAGTGAGAGCATCTGCGCCGTGGTTTTGACTTTACCAATCCAGGAGACGGCGACGCTGCTGCGCTTGCCAATCTCCGCCATCCATTCACGCAGCGCAGAGATAATAATCTCGCGGGCGATCATGGTGGCAGCAGGCAGGGTAATCCACCACGCGTGAAAATATTCCGCAACCAGCACCAGCGCCATAGCGACCATGACTTTATCAGCCACCGGATCGAGAAATGCACCAAAGCGCGTGGTTTGTTTCCAGCGACGCGCCAGAAAGCCATCAAACCAGTCCGTTATGGCGGCAATAACAAAAATCAGCGCTGTCGCAAAAGGCGCCCAGTAAAACGGCAGGTAGAACGCCAGTACAAAAAAAGGAATCAAAAAAACGCGAAACAGGGTAAGACACGTTGGGATGTTATATTGCATATGCCAGTAACTGTCTGGTGTGTGTAGGGTTTAACGTATGTTCCTACATTGCCCCCCCTGTTTCAATGTTAGTGTTTCAGCGAGTGGTATATTTTTTCAGCCAGGGCAAAGGAGATACCGGGTACGCGGGCAATTTCATCCACGCTGGCGTTCATCAGCGGCTGCAGGCCTCCCATATACTTCAGCAGCTGCTGACGCCGTTTAGGTCCGATGCCTTCAATACTTTCCAGCGCGCTGGTGTTCTTCACTTTGGCGCGTTTTTTACGGTGGCCTGAAATTGCATGATTGTGAGCATCATCACGAATATGCTGAATGACATGCAGGGCTGGCGAATCCGGCGGCAGAGAAACGCCCTCACCTTCCGCTTCAAAAAACAGCGTCTCCAGCCCCGCCTTGCGATCGCTGCCTTTAGCGACACCAAGCAGAATCGGGTGCTGTTTATCCCAGCTGACATCCAGTTCCGCAAATACCTCTTTCGCCTGCGCCAGCTGACCTTTACCGCCATCAATCAAAATGACATCCGGAATTTTATCCTGCTCCAGCGCTTTGCCATAACGGCGGCGCAGTACCTGATTCATCGCCGCGTAATCATCCCCCGGCGTGATCCCCTCGATATTGTAACGCCGGTAATCAGAACGCAGCGGACCATCCTGATTAAACACTACGCAGGAGGCGATAGTCTGCTCACCCATGGTATGACTGATATCAAAACACTCCATGCGCTGAATGCTCTCAAGCTTCAGCCAGGAAGCCAGCGCGGCAAGCCGCTGCTGAACAGTGGAGTGCTGTGACAGCTTAGTGGTCAGCGCCGTTGCCGCGTTGGTGCGCGCCAGCTTGAGATAGCGTGCCCGATCGCCGCGCGGTTTGGTCTGTATATTGACTTTACGGCCGGCCAGCGTGCTGAGTGATTCAGCCAGCAGGTTGCGTTCTGCCAGGTTGAAATCCAGCAGGATCTCTCCAGGCAGAGTGCGCGCCTCGCTTCCCTGCAGATAAAACTGTCCGACAAAGGTCTGCACCACCTCCGTCAGCTCAGTGTCAGCCGGGACTTTGGGGAAATAGCTGCGGCTTCCCAGTACTTTTCCCTGGCGGATAAAGAGCACGTGCAGGCAGGCCATGCCCGCGTCATAGGCTACGCCCATGACATCCAGATCGTCACCCTGATTTGAGACAAACTGTTTTTCAGTAATGCGGCGTACGGCCTGAATCTGATCGCGCAGCCGCCCCGCCTCTTCAAAACGCAATCCCTGGCTTGCCGCCTCCATGTGCGCTACCAGCTGGTTGATGACCTGATCATCTTTACCGGCCAGAAACAGCCGCACATAGTCTGTCTGCCGGGCATACTCCTCTTCACTGACCAGACCGGCTACGCACGGACCGAGGCAGCGCCCAATCTGATACTGTAAACAGGGACGCGAGCGATTGCGGTAGACGCTGTTCTCACACTGGCGAATAGGAAAGACTTTCTGCAGCAGGCCCAGCGTCTCGCGTACCGCATAGCCATTAGGAAAGGGGCCAAAATATTCACCTTTGGCATGTTTGGCTCCGCGATGCATCGCCAGCCGGGGGTGCGTATCGCCGCTGAGAAAAATATAGGGGTACGATTTATCATCGCGCAGCAGCACGTTATAGCGTGGCTGGTAAAGCTTGATGTAGTTATGCTCCAGCAGCAGCGCTTCGGTTTCAGTGTGCGTAACCGTAACATCGATGTTACAGATATTACTGACCAGCACATCCGTTTTACGGCTGCCGGTCTGCGCACGAAAGTAGCTGCTGAGGCGTTTTTTGAGGTCTTTGGCTTTACCGACATAGATCACCGTACCGGCCGCGTCATACATTCGGTAGACGCCAGGCTGGCTGGTTACGGTGCTGAGAAAGGCTTTGGGATTAAAGAGTTCACTCACTACTTATTAATGGCTCCGCGTTGAACAGACCATGACGAATGGCCAGATGCGTTAACTCTACATCACCGCTGATGTTTAGCTTACTGAACATACGATAGCGGTAGCTGTTAACGGTTTTCGGGCTCAGGTTCAACTGTTCGGATATCTCCGTAACTTTTTGTCCCCGGGTAATCATCAGCATAATCTGCAATTCCCGTTCCGACAAACAACTGAAGGGCAATTCCGCTTTCTGCGGCTCGATTTGGCTCAACGCCATTTGCTGAGCAATATCTGAGGCGATATAGCGCTGTCCAGCGTGGACGGCGCGAATGGCGCTGACCACCTCCTGAGGCGCAGCGCCTTTGCTCAGATAGCCTGAGGCACCCGCCTGCATCACCCGGGCTGGCAGCGGATTTTCGGTGTGAATAGTCAGCATAATGATGCGAATATCAGGATTGTAGCGGACAATTTTGCGCGTCGCTTCCAGTCCGCCGATGCCCGGCATGTTCATGTCCATCAGGACAACATTTACCGCATGCTGACGGCACCATTTTACTGCATCCTCTCCGCACGCCGCTTCGCCGGCAATGACCAGTCCTTTGATATCTTCCAGAATGCGACGAATACCGGCACGTACCAGTTCATGGTCATCAACAAGCAGCAGGCTGATCAACGGGAATACTCCGCAGGTTAGAAAAGTAATAAAAAAAGAGCGTAATCTTAGCGTTTTTTATGCGTATTGAACATCAGACATACAGGAACAACCTGCAACGCAATGATCTAAACCAAATAATTCAATCTTTTCAGAAAAAAATCCATTTCCTGCAAACTAAAAAGTTTTTTTATTTAACATTTCATTGAATAACAGCATGTTGTAATAAATCCGCCTGTTTTCTGTTTTTAAGTCAAAAAAGTGAGGGGCGAGCAAAACGGCCTGCTCTGCCCTGCTTCTGACTGGATCGAATAATGATTTTTCTGGTCTCTGAAAGAGAAAGCAAACCTATGATATACTCTCTGTTTTATGCACGGAAAGACAGAATCTGTGTAAATCGATACCACCAGGGAGTTGAAGATGAGTGATGAAGATTTCGTAACGTCGCGTGATACTCAGGCACTGGCTGACGAAGTTGCCTGCCTCAAAATGATGGTTACTCTGATTCTCAAAGGCATGGGACAGGCAGACGCCGGCAAAGTAATTATCAATATGGAACGCTATGTGCAGAATGCGCTGGCTGATAAGCCTCAGGCTGAAGTATTCAGCAATACCATCCGTCAGATTAAAACCGCCTACCGTCAGTAAGCGGCCAGCCCCGTGCGCCGCACGGGGTTTTAGTTATGCGCCTGCCAGTTAACGGAGACGCCCAGCGAAGGCAGCACCTCTTCCGGACTAAAGCGCCGCGTGCCGCGATATTTTTCTGCCAGTGCAGGCTGTTCAACCGGGATCCGGATAGCGAACAGATTATCTTCTGACTGGATCAATCCCGGCGTCAGCGGTTCATAGACCACATTATGCTGCGCAAACATCTTCTCCAGCATCGGTGTGGCTGAGCTAATCAGATACTCCATGCCGCTCAGCTCTGCCAGTTGCACCGAGTGCCACAGGATATTCAGCGGTAATTCCGCATCCACCTCCAGCCGGGCGGAGTAGCGCGACATCTCCCACACTTTATCCTGCGCAAACGGCAGAATGATACCTTCAGCGACTTCCGGTTCATGCCACGGCAGTAATCGCGCGCAGCCACAAATGCCTTTACGTGCATTCCAGGCGATAAGCCAGGTCACGTCTGAACGGTCGTAGCGATCGTACTCCTGCCCCGGTGTGCTCAGCCGCGGAGGAATTGACCAGCCTTCGCCACGCGCAAATACGCTGTAACGATAGGTACCCAGTTCGGCTAGCAGTGAGGAAGGCATATCCTTTAGCTGTGTTTGAATTATTTTCATCATGCGCCTCTGACATCCCCATGTGTGCAATGATTTTTATCGTGCCAGCCTGGCTAAGTTTCCGGCGCAGGGTAGACAACTCAATACGGATAGGGAACTACCAGTATTAGTAGTTGCCTTTTGCTATATCAGACCTGTCGCTGCGGCATAACAAGCAATCTGCGTTTTATTTGAAACGTTAAAACGTTTTTGCATGTTTTTCTGATGAAAATTCACCGTATGTTCTGATATTGCCAAAATAAGCGAAATCTCTGCCGAGGTTTTTCCTTCAGCTGTCCATTTCAAAATTTCCAGCTCCCGCTCGCTAAACCCCTTGGCCAGCACCACCATTGAGCTATCTTTTAAGCGCTCAAGAACCTGTAAGCTCAGGGCCGCCAGAAAGTTTATCTGTACTTCAAGCTCAACGGTGCGGTGCCTGGAGCGTCCGGGCTGGCGTGATGCTATTGATAATATACCAATGGCACGATTTGATGCCATCGCTGAGCAAGAAAAGCCGCTCAGGAGTCCCGCCGCCTGCGCATCTGGCCAAAGATTAGCCGCCTCGCTGAAAATCTCAGCGCACCACTCAATCCCTTTCCCGGGCTTCTGGCAAAGTCGCAGTACCGGATCGACGGCATAGTAGTTATGCCGTTCATAATGCCGGATCCAGGATTCAGGGTAGGTGCTGAACAGGAAAAAACGCGGTCGGGTGAAGGGAACCGGCTGCTGCACTAAAAATGCAAAGAAGTCGAATCCCAGTGTGACGACTTGCTTTTGCAACAGTGCTTTTAATTGCACCACCTCCGTCAACGCCTGAAACGCGCTTTCTGTTTCGGCACGCCAGACAAAATAATTATCGGTAGTCATTATTATCCTGACGTATTTAACGCCTTTTATTAATCTGATGCTTGTCCGATTATATCTGTGAGACGTAATCTGAACGGAATGAATAAAAAGGTTCCTGCTGAAGATTGCGTTAACAGCGGGAAAGTTATCGGGTTGTTACCAGGCAGCAAGCGCAACCGTGGCCTGATTACCAGGTCTCTAGCGGGTAAAGATACGTGAAACCAGCATAGGATTTTTCTGATAAAGTTTCAATCTTACAGCCATTAAAATTAATTATTAGATGGATAAAAGTTTAGCATCGATTTTAAGTAAAATAATGATAAGCAGAGAGATTAACCTTCTATTAAAAGTGCTAAATGATTTAGTCATGGACGGTTTTTAATTCCACTTATAATTAAAGTGACATCTGGCGATCGGCACTTCCGAGCTGCCTGCATCAGCGCCACGCTGATGCCAGCGCCACGCGTGATGACACAACTTCCCGGCAGTGCGGCCTGCCGGTTTAGCATAAGCTGCTGTCAGCCGCTGAAATGGAAACATAGTAAGGCGGCTGACAAATATAATTCTTACAATATGATGATATCCGCTGCAGATTGGTCTGGAGAGTCTGAGACCGGCACCCGCGTTAATCTCCGATGAGTGAATAAATTCTTCAGGCATGTGTCATTATCAAAACAGACGGGCGTTATTTAATGCAGACTTATTTCAATATTAAAAATTAGTTGAGTAATGGTTCTCATTTGTCATTACGCCTGTCGCGTCTTTAACGAACTGGATCTAAAATAGCGTTGCCGCAAATTAACTATTAAGTCTGCCTGGCTTTAAAATTAACGGCCTGCTGTCTCAGCGGCAAAATCCGCCGCCGCGCATGCCCAGATGAAAGTGTGTGGTGTGAGCTGCATTGTAATCCGGCCCCAGTGCGTTTCCAAAGCTGGCACAGCCGTTGCGCCAGAGCGCATGCAAACCCGCCGCGCTGCTGGCGGGCTGCTGCCAGTTTCTGGCGACCCGTAACCAGCGACCATCGGCCAGCTGAAAAGCGGTGACATCCCACGCCTCTGCCGTAGCGTGTTCGCTGCGGCGTCCCTGCTGGCGATGATAGACGTTGCGGCAGGCGTAGCTGCCAACATGCTCAATACGTCGCAGCGGACTGGTGATACCCGCCTGCTGTAGTGCAGCATTACTGCGCGTGACATACATTGTACTTGCCACGGCCATCGGACAGCTGGCAAGAAAACTGCTGCTGAGCGTAACTGGTCCAAACTGGCTGATACGAACCGGCTGTTCAATGGTGCAGTCACCCCGCACCGGAGGCGTCGTGCGAAAACTTACCCGCCCCTGCGCACTGGCGCGCTCCAGCACCGCCAGACAGGCGGCTGGATCGTGACGCAGTTTCTCCAGCTTGTAACGCGTTATCCAGCCTGGCGCATCCGTGACGTTAAGCGGAATAAACGGATTCCACTGCGCCGGAAGCTGCGATTTCAGCCAGGGCAAACTCCACCACCCCGCCAGAGCAATTATTCCTGTCGCAATGAGTGCGCGCACGATCTCTGCCTTATCACATTGTAAACCTGTGACTAAGTGTAGCTGGCCTGCCTCATCTGCCTGTTCTTCCGGGAAAAAACGCTGCTTATTTACGCAAAGTGACCAAAAGAGCAACCATGTAAATATTTGCTGACAGAGCAAAAAACGCAAAAGGTCACAAAGGTTAAAAAACAATTACCAGACCCGGTGGCCTTTCCTCTATCTTATGCGCTCTTGCCCTGTGCAAAGGCACGTATTTCAACAGCCATCAGAGCTGACACAACATCAAGACAGGAAAGCTATCTTTATGGTTGATCAATCCAAAGCAGCCCTCAGTGAGGCTGAACAGCCGGAAAAACTCCGGCGCAACCTGCATAACCGTCATATTCAGCTTATTGCGATTGGCGGCGCTATCGGAACTGGGCTCTTTATGGGGTCAGGCAAAACCATCAGCCTGGCGGGTCCGTCGATCGTTTTTGTTTATATGATCATCGGCTTCATGCTGTTTTTTGTTATGCGCGCGATGGGAGAGCTGCTGCTCTCTAATCTGGAATATAAATCATTTAGCGATTTCGCGGCCGATCTGCTCGGTCCGTGGGCGGGCTACTTCACCGGCTGGACCTACTGGTTCTGCTGGGTCGTCACCGGCATTGCGGATGTGGTCGCCATCAGCGCCTATTTTCAGCTCTGGTTCCCCGGATTCTCTATCTGGATGAGCGCGCTGCTGTGCGTCTTTGTCTTTCTGGCGCTTAATATCGCCACGGTCAAACTCTTTGGGGAAATGGAGTTCTGGTTTGCGATTATTAAAATTGTCGCCATCGTTGCCCTGATTATTACCGGCATTGTGCTGGTCAGCACGCACTACCCTTCACCCGGCGGCAGCACGGCATCGCTCAGCAATATCTGGCAGCATGGCGGGATGTTCCCGAAAGGACTGAGCGGCTTTTTCGCCGGCTTCCAGATCGCCGTGTTCGCTTTTGTCGGTATTGAGCTGGTAGGTACCGCCGCGGCAGAGACCAAAGATCCGCACAAGGTTCTGCCCCGCGCCATCAATGCCATACCGCTGCGCATTATTATGTTTTACGTGCTGGCACTGCTGGTGATCATGGCCGTTACGCCATGGAATCAGGTAATGCCGGATCGCAGCCCGTTTGTAGAGATGTTTGTGCTGATTGGCCTGCCCGCTGCTGCGAGCATCGTTAACTTTGTGGTACTGACCTCAGCGGCCTCGTCAGCCAACAGCGGCATTTTTTCTACCAGCCGCATGCTGTATGGCCTGGCAGAACAGGGCGTGGCGCATAAGGCGTTTGGTCGTCTCTCTGCACGCGCCGTACCCACCACCGGCCTGTTCTTCTCCTGTCTCTGCCTGCTGGGCGGCGTCGCGCTGATCTACCTGATCCCGGATGTGATGACGGTGTTTACCATGGTGACCACGGTATCCGCTATTCTGTTTATGTTTGTCTGGACCATCATTCTCTGCAGTTACCTGGCCTACCGTAAACAGCATCCGCAGCGTCACGCGTCGTCAACGTTCAAGATGCCGCTGGGCAAGATTATGTGCTGGGTCTGCATGGCATTTTTTGCTTTCGTGCTGGTGCTGCTGACGCTGCAGGAGGATACCCGTCAGGCGCTGATGGTTACGCCGCTGTGGTTTATGCTGCTCACCATGGGCTGGCTGCTGCGGCGCCGTAAAGCCTGATCCCCTTCTGTTTAAGGCCCGCTGCTGCGGGCCTTTTTCATTTATAACCGCTGCCGAAACTGATGCCAGGCACGCTGGAGTGACGGGCGTGCGGCCGCCTCACGCTGCGGCGCCGCTGCCGGCGCTGCCGGTCTGCCAAGATTAAAAGTAAAGGTGTAATCGGGCGCCTCACCCATACGCAAATCGCTGATCAGCGTATTGCCCGCCTGCTGACGCAGCGCGTAAAAACCGTGACTGAACCAGACGACGCGCTCCGCATGCCACTGCCCTTTGAAAGGGGTCAGCAGCGCCATCTGACGATCGTGCCACGCAATCTGTAACGGCCGCCGGGGTGAAAACAGTGACCAGTACGCTTCACCATAGCGATCGGGCGTAATAATGACCGTGCGCCAGACCAGCGTATTGAACGCCGTCGGCGTGACCAGCAGCCGCTGTGATACAACCTGTTGCTGCGCCAGCTGCTGTTCAATCTGCCGCGTGGCGACACCCTGTATCACCATGCTCCAGCCCAGATAAAGCGTGCTGATTAACAGGCCCAGGCGGGTCCAGCGCACGCCAGTGGCATCACGCCGCCATAGCGCTACGCCCAGTGCCACAAGCAGCGGCAGCGTATAGAGCGGATCGACAATAAACATACTGCCGATGGCAAACGGATAGTCGGTGAGCGGCAGCCCAAGCTGGGTACCGTACACGGTAGTGAGATCGAGCAGCGGATGGGTGATCAGCGCCAGCCAGAGCGCCAGGCACCAGCTGCGCCAGTGCGTTTTGCTGCGGGTAACCCCGGCAACTAGCCAGCCGGCCAGCGGCGCGAGCAGCGTCAGGATCAGCAGCGCATGGCTCTCGGTGCGATGCAGCGTCATATTGCGTATTGCGTCGCCGTGATCGACGAACACATCCAGATCCGGCAGCGTGCCGGCGACGGCCCCCGCCAGAGCCGCCTGCCATACCGGTACCCGGCGGTTCATGACGGCAACGGTAACTGCAGCGCCCAGCGCCAGTTGCGACAGCGAATCCATGCTTCTCCTCCATCAATCGTTAGCGCACGCGAATGCCTTCGATAATCATCCGCTCTACGTTCTGCAACGTCTGTGCAAAAAAGCCGGGATCCTGCAGCGTCTGCCCGGTGACCGCCTCAACCTGCGAGGCAAAGTCAGCATAGTGCTGCGTGGTGGCCCAGAGCATAAAAAAGAGATGCTGCGGCTGCACGGCAGCCAGCTGTCCGGCGCTGCTCCACTGCTCAACAATCGCCGCCTTGCTCTCTACCAGCGCTTTTAAGTCGCCCGCCAGTTCACCACGCAGCAGCGGTGCCCCCTGAAGCATCTCCAGACAGAACAGCCGGGATGCCTGAGGATGATCGCGGGAGACCTCAAGCTTCAGGCGAATATAGTGGCGAATGGCCGTCAGGGGATCCTGGTCGGCGCGCAGCGCGCGCAGCGGTGCCAGCCAGACATCCAGAATCTCTTTCAGCACGGCGACATACAACACTTCCTTTGAAGGGTAATAGTAGAGCAGATTTGTTTTTGACACGTCGGCTCCCTCAGCCACGCGATCAAGACTGGTGCCATGAATACCGAACTGGGAAAACAGCGCCAGCGCCGCCTGCAGAATAGCGGCGCGTTTTGCTGTTGCCGCCTGCGAACGACGGCGCGGTTTTTTCTCATCGTTTTTCATACTGTTACCTCTCCCTGTCGTGAATTCACATCATAACACAGCTGGCAGATATGGCGGTCTGCACCTTTTTTGCCCGACGGCTGCCTGATCGCTGTGCATTTGTTTTGACCAAATGGTCTGAAAATCGCGGCGCCGTTCCGGCTGGTCGATCGGCGGTTTATATCTCACTGATAAATATCAAAATTATTTATGTGGCACGCGACTTGCAATCAGGAGAGAGAGCGCCGCCCGCAGGATGCGTGCAGGAAGCAGTGCAGCGCGTGAAACCGTCCTATCACTGCAAAGAGGTGACATATGAAAATTGGTGTCTTTGTTCCGATTGGCAATAACGGCTGGCTGATCTCCACGCATGCGCCGCAGTACATGCCTACCTTTGAACTCAATAAAGCGATTGTGCAGCGCGCTGAGCACTATCACTTCGATTTTGCGCTCTCGATGATCAAGCTGCGCGGCTTCGGCGGCAAAACGGAGTTCTGGGATCACAATATGGAGTCCTTTACGCTGATGGCTGGCCTGGCGGCAGTCACCTCGCGGATTGAGATCTACGCCACGGCTGCCACGCTGACGCTGCCACCCGCCATTGTGGCGCGTATGGCTGCGACCATCGACTCAATTTCTGGCGGACGCTTTGGCGTAAACCTCGTCACCGGCTGGCAGAAACCAGAGTATGAGCAGATGGGGATCTGGCCGGGGGATGACTATTTTGCCAGTCGTTATCAATACCTGACTGAATATGTCACGGTGCTGCGCGATTTATGGGGAACCGGCCAGAGCGACTTCAAAGGTGATTTTTTCACGATGAACGACTGTCGTGTCAGTCCGCGGCCGCAGAAGCCAATGAAAGTGATCTGCGCCGGACAGAGTGATGCGGGCATGGCGTTTTCAGCTCAGCATGCCGACTATAACTTTTGCTTTGGTAAGGGCGTTAATACGCCAGCCGCTTTTGCACCGACCGCAGCCCGCATGAAGCTTGCTGCTGAGCAGGCGGGCCGCGATGTTGGCTCCTACGTTCTGTTTATGATCATCGCCGCCGAGAGCGACGAAGCGGCCCGCGCAAAATGGGAGCACTACAAAGCTGGCGCCGACGAAGAGGCGCTCGCGTGGCTCACCACCCAGAGCCAGCAGGATACCCGTTCAGGCAGCGATACCAACGTGCGTCAGATGGCTGACCCGACCTCCGCCGTTAACATCAATATGGGCACGTTAGTTGGCTCTTACGCCAGCGTGGCACGCATGCTGGATGAAGTGGCTCAGGTTGATGGTACGCACGGCGTGCTGCTGACCTTTGATGATTTCCTGGAGGGTATTGAAGCGTTCGGCCAGCGCATACAGCCGCTGATGCAGTGCCGTCGCAACGTGATCGCCGCGGCGCAGGAGGTAGCATAATGAAAACCGTCACCTGCGCACACACCGGCACCACACCGCATATCACTCTGCCCGCCCGTCCGGAGGCGATCACCCTGCCTCCGGCTCAGAGCGCGCTGATTGTCGTCGACATGCAGAATGCTTACGCCACTAAAGGCGGCTATCTCGACCTGGCGGGATTTGACGTCTCTGCTACCGAGCCGGTTATCGCCAGAATTCATCAGGCGGTCACCGCGGCACGCGCCGCCGGCGTACAGATTATCTGGTTCCAGAACGGCTGGGACAGCGATTACACAGAGGCAGGCGATGCGGGCTCTCCCAATTTTCACAAATCTAATGCGCTGAAAACCATGCGCCGCCAGCCTGAGCTGCAGGGCACCCTGCTGGCGAAAGGCACCTGGGATTATGCGCTGGTGGATGCGCTGACGCCCGAACCGGGCGATATCGTGCTGCCAAAACCGCGCTACAGCGGCTTTTTCAATACGCCACTCGACAGCATGCTGCGCAGCCGCGGGATCCGTCATCTGATTTTTACCGGCATCGCCACCAACGTCTGCGTGGAGTCCACGCTGCGTGACGGCTTCTTTCTGGAATATTTCGGCGTGGTACTGGCTGACGCCACGCATCAGGCCGGACCTGATTTTGCGCAGCAGGCTGCACTGTTCAATATCGAAACGTTTTTCGGCTGGGTCAGCGATACACAAACGTTCTGCGAAGCCCTGCAGGGCCAGTAACTTTTCGCTATCAGGAGATCAGACTATGCCCAAACGCGTCATTATCCCGGCTGGCAGCAGTACGCCGATCGCCCCGTTCGTACCCGGAACGCTGGCTGACGGCGTGGTGTACGTTTCCGGCACCCTGCCGTTCGATGCGGACAATAACGTGGTTCACGTCGGCGATGCGGCCGCGCAAACCCGCCACGTGCTGGAGACCATCAAAAATGTCATTGAAACCGCTGGCGGCTGCATGGCAGATGTCACGTTCAACTCTATTTTCATTACCGACTGGCAGCACTACGCTGCCGTGAATCAGGTCTATGCCGACTATTTTCCCGGCGATAAGCCCGCGCGCTTCTGTATTCAGTGCGGTCTGGTAAAACCTGACGCGCTGGTTGAGATTGCGTCTGTGGCGCACATCGGACAGGCGGAGGCGTAATGAAGCTGGATTTCCACGGATTGACCACTGCCGATGCGCCCACGCTGGTCCTCGCATCCGGCCTCGGTGGCGTTGCCGGATTCTGGCAGCCACAGCTGGCGGCGCTCAGCACCCGCTACCGCGTTATCACATACGATCAACGCGGCACCGGGCGCAGCGCCGCGCCGCTGCCTGAAGGCTACAGCCTGGCGATGATGGCAGCCGAGCTGGCGGAGGCGCTGGCACAGCATCAGATCGCGCGCTACAGCGTGGCGGGCCATGCGCTCGGAGGTCTGATTGGTTTGCAAATGGCGCTGGATCACCCCGATCGGGTTGAGCGCGTGGCGGTCATCAACGGCTGGCTGACGCTCAGCCCCCATACCGCGCGCTGTTTTAAGGTCAGAGAGGATCTGCTGCTGCAGGCGGGCACTGAAGCCTTTGTACGCGCTCAGCCGCTGTTTCTCTATCCCGCCGAATGGCTGGCGCAGCATCAGGCGCGTGCTGAGGCAGAAGAGAAGCATCACCAGCAGCACTTTCAGGGCGCAGAGAACCTGCTGCGTCGTCTGCACGCGCTGAAAACAGCAGATTTTCGTGCCTGCGCTGCACGCATTACCCAGCCGGTGCTGGCGATCTGCAGCCAGGACGATCTGCTGGTGCCGTGGAGCTGTTCAGCGCAGCTGGCGGCAGCGCTGCCGCAGGGCCAGCTGCTGACCATGCCGTGGGGTGGCCACGCCATGAGCGTGACCGATAGCGATAATTTTAACACGCTGCTGCTGCGCTGGCTGGCTGAGACCGCTCAGCCAGCCTGTCTGGCAGCGGGCTGAGATCAGGAGTCTGAACATGAGCCTACATGCCCTTCCGGATTTACCCGCAGTCGATCGCGACACTTTTCGCAACGCTATGGCGCAGCTGGGCGCAGCCGTTAATGTTATCACCACCGATGGCCCGGCTGGCGTGGCCGGTTTTACCGCCTCCGCCGTCTGCAGCGTGACCGACTCCCCGCCGACGCTGCTGGTCTGCCTGAACCGCTCCGCCTCAGCCTGGCCGGCGTTTCGCGATAACCGTGCACTCTGCGTCAATACCCTTTCGGCAGACCAGCACGCCCTCTCCACGCTGTTCGGGGGCAAAACCGCGATGGCGGATCGCTTTGCCGCTGCGCAGTGGCAGACGCTTGCCAGCGGCGCTCCGCTGCTGGAGGCCGCGCTGATCTCCTTTGACTGCGAGATAACACAGCGGGTCAGCGTCGGCACACACGATATTCTGTTCTGTACTGTGCTGGCTGTGGCCCAGGGCGAGGCGCGTCAGGGGCTCGCCTGGTTCGATCGCGGTTATCACACCTTCTCCCGGCAGGATGCCCGCTGATACCGCATAACGCGGCCTGTTCTACTCACTCTCAGGAGATGATCTATGGCGAGTACCTGGTTTCCACGCTGGCGCGTTAAGTCAGCTATGACCGAAGACGGATTGATCGCCCCGGACGAGACGCTGCCGCTCGGGCAGACGCTGGTGCTTGGGCTGCAGCATGCGGTCGCAATGTTTGGCGCAACGGTACTGATGCCGCTGCTGATGGGGCTGGATGCCAATCTCGCGGTGCTGCTCTCCGGGATGGGTACGCTGCTGTTCTTTTTTATTACCGGCGGACGCGTGCCGAGCTATCTCGGTTCCAGCGCCGCTTTTGTGGGCGTGGTGATTGCGGTCACCGGTTTCACCGGCCAGGGCATTAATACTCATCTCTCCGTGGCGCTGGGCGGCATTATCGCCTGCGGCGCGCTCTATACCCTGATTGGTCTGATTGTGATGAAAGCGGGTACCGGCTGGATTGAGCGCCTGATGCCGCCGGTCGTCACCGGTGCCGTCGTCATGGCGATTGGCCTGAACCTGGCGCCAATTGCGGTACACAGTGTTTCCGCCACCCTGTTTGACAGCTGGATGGCGGTGCTGACGGTGCTCTGTATCGGACTGGTGGCGGTCATGACGCGCGGGCTGGTACAGCGCCTGTTGATCCTGGTGGGGCTGATCGTGGCCTGGGCGTTCTATGCGCTGCTGACCAATGGCTTCGGCCTCGGCAAACCGGTGGATTTCAGCGGCGTGGCGCGCGCCGCCTGGTTTGGCGTACCGCACACCACCGCCCCCGTGTTCGACCTGCAGGCGATAGTGATGATCGCGCCGGTCGCAATTATTCTGGTTGCTGAAAACCTGGGGCATATTAAGGCGGTGGCAGCCATGACCGGGCGCAATCTCGATCCGTGGATGGGCCGGGCGTTTGTCGGTGATGGGCTGGCCACTATGCTCTCTGGCTCTGCCGGCGGCAGCGGCGTGACAACCTATGCCGAAAACATTGGCGTTATGGCGGTTACGCGCGTCTACTCTACGCTGGCGTTCGTCGCCGCGGCCCTGATCGCAATACTGCTGGGTTTTTCACCGAAATTTGGCGCACTCATCCATACCGTGCCAGCACCGGTCATAGGCGGCGCGTCTATCGTGGTGTTTGGCCTGATAGCGGTGGCAGGTGCCCGTATCTGGCTGCAGAATCAGGTCGATCTCGGGCAGAACGGTAACCTGATCATGGTCGCCACCACGCTGGTTCTGGGCGCCGGCGATTTTGCGCTTAAGATCGGCAGCTTCACGCTCGGCGGTATCGGCACAGCGACCTTTGGTGCCATTATCCTGAATGCCATTCTGCAGCACCGTAGCCGCGCGCCGGCCGGTTCAGCTGCACAGCCACACGGTTAAGGCTTCTGCGGTGCCTCAGCGGGCACCGCTTTCTTACGCCGCAGCCGCAGCTCACTGACAATCACGCCACAGACAATCAGCGCGCCGCCCAGCAGCGCGGCCGCAGGCAGTCGCTCCCCCGCAAGACGCCCGACAATCCCCGCCCAGACCGGCTCTCCGGCATAAATTACCGTAGCGCGCACCGGTGACACACTGCGCTGGGCCCAGTTCATCGTCACCTGAATCAGGGCGCTGGCGGCGCCCAGACCTGCAGCGCTCAGCACCAGCGGCAGAGAAAACGACGGCAGCGCTTCACCATTCGGGATCATAAAAAGAAAGGCGCAAGCAGAGGCGACCAGCAGCTGCACCAGCGTTACCCGCCGCACATCCACCTGTCCGGCATAGCGGCTAATCAGAATGATTTCGGCAGCAATCGCCAGCGTGCTCAGCAGGGTCGCGCTCTCCCCGGCGCTGAGAGCGATGCCGCTCTGCTGCGGCCCCGCCACCAGCACCAGGCCGCTGAACGCCAGCGCAATCCCCAGCCACGCCATAATGCCCGGCGGCCGGCGCAGCACCAGCCACTGCAGCAGCGGCACCACCGGAACATAGAGCGCTGTCAGAAAGGCAGACTGGCTGCTGGAGATGGTCTGCATCCCCCAGGTTTGCAGGCCATAGCCGCCCGCAATAGCCAGGCCAATCATGGTGCCCGCCCTGACCTCAAGCCAGGTCAGCGCGCGCAGATAGCGCCAGAAAAAACAGGCCAGCAGCAGTGACGCCGTGGCGAATCGCAGTCCGACAAAGAAAAACGGACCGGAGTAAGCCATGGCGCGGTGCACCACCAGAAACGTGCCGCCCCAGACCATGGTGATAAAAATCAGCACCAGCTCCTGACGGGTAATGCGCAGATAGGGACGTGCAGGTAACGCAGACATAGAACACCTGATAAGTAGCCAGGCGCCATTCTGGCGTAACCCGGCCTGCAGGCGCAACAGCCGGCCGGGATTATCTGCCCAGCATGCAGCAACGCGATTCGCGTTCAGAATTACGACTCATCTGAAAAAAGGCCATTTTAATATTAACAATCAAAAGTTTAATTTTTTAAACGCGCTGAATCTCAGCGGGCAGCAGCGCCATTTCCCGGCAGCCCGCGCATGCTCTTCTATACTCTTTTTACTTATCTTACCGGGAGGTTAGAACCACAATGGCAAAAGTTCTGGTGCTCTATTACTCAATGTATGGACATGTGGAAACCATGGCGCAGGCGGTTGCAGAAGGCGTGCAGCGCGTCAGCGGAGCCGAAGTGACTATTTTGCGCGTGCCGGAAAGTATGGATGCGGCGCGTTTTGCTGAGGTTGGCGGCAAGGTCGATCAGCAGGCAGCTGAGGCAACGCCGGACGATCTGACGCAGTATGATGCCATTATCGTCGGCACTCCGACCCGCTTTGGCAACATGTCAGGCCAGATGCGCAACTTCTGGGACCGTACCGGCGGGCTGTGGGCCTCGAGCGCACTGCACGGAAAACTGGCCAGCGTGTTTACTTCCACCGGTACCGGCGGGGGTCAGGAACTGACGATAACGTCAGTATGGACTACGCTTGCTCATCACGGCATGGTCATTATTCCGATCGGCTACGGCACCAAAGAGATGTTTGATATCTCACAGGTGCGCGGCGGAACGCCTTATGGTGCATCGACGCTGGCAGGCGGCGATGGTTCACGCCAGCCTACGCCTGAAGAGCTGCAAATTGCCCGCTATCAGGGTGAACATGTCGCCACTCTGGCGGTAAAACTCAAAGGATAAATTCAACAGGAGATCATTATGTCTATAGACCAGTCCAGAGCACATCGCGTCGGCGAATGGGCGAAAATTCGTCAGACGTCCCCGGAAATTGCAGAAGCGATCTTTGAAGTTGCCAATTACGATGAAAAACTGGCAGAGCAGATCTGGGAGCAGCAGGGCAATGATGATGTGCTGATGCGCGCTTTTGATAAAACCGATCAGGATGTTCTGACCTGGGACAACGTCCCTGTCGAGCGCAAAAACGTGTGAGAACCGGCGGGCATAGCCCGCCTTTTTTTATGGTAACACCAACAGGGGGACGCGATGACGGCTTACCAGAGCATCAATCCGGCAAATAATCAGCTGCTGAAAAACTGGGAGGCGCATGATGACGCCCGGGTGCAACAGGCGCTTGAAACCGCAGATGCACTCTACCACTCAGCCTGGAGCAAAGGTGACATCCAGCCACGCCTCCAGGTGCTGAGCCGCCTGGCCGATCTCATGGAGCAGCGCAAAGAGGAGCTGGCCACCATAGCGAGTCGCGAAATGGGCAAGCTGATTGGTCAGAGCCGGGGTGAAGTCAGCGTCTGCATCAGCATTGCACGTTATTACGCTGAGCATGCCGCTGCTTTTCTGCAGCCTCAGCCCTATGCCAGTGAAATCGGGGAAGCCTGGGTGGAGTATCATCCGATTGGCGTTATCGTTGCGGTTGAGCCATGGAACTTCCCGTATTATCAGCTGATGCGTGTTCTGGCACCTAATCTGGCGCTGGGTAATCCGGTACTGGCAAAACATGCCAATATTGTGCCGCACTGCGCGGATATCTTTGAGCAGCTGGTACGTGAAGCGGGTGCACCAGAAGGTGCCTGGAGTAACCTGTTTATCTCCAATGAGCAGGTGGCGGATCTTATCGCTGACGATCGCGTTCAGGGCGTGGCGCTGACCGGCTCTGAACGCGCCGGCAGCGCGGTGGCACAGCAGGCGGGCAAACATCTGAAAAAATCCACCCTTGAACTGGGCGGCAATGACGTCTTTATTGTTCTGGACGATGCTGACCTGGATGAAGCGGTACGCCAGGGCGTGCAGGCACGTCTGAGTAACTGCGGACAGGTCTGCACCGCTGCTAAACGGTTTATTGTGCATGCGCAGATCGCCGGGGCGTTCACGAGCAAATTCAGCGCCGCGCTGCAGTCCGCTGTGCCGGGCGATCCGCTGGATGAGAAAACCACGCTTGGACCGCTCTCTTCCCTTGATGCGCGCGATCGGCTGGCGCGACAGGTTGAAGAGGCGGTAGAGCATGGCGCAGAACTGCGTTTTGGCGGGCGCATTATTGAAGGCGTCGGATGCTATTATCAGCCCACTCTGCTGACCGGCCTGACGCCCGATAATCCCGCTTATTATCAGGAGTTTTTTGGCCCGGTTGCGCAGCTCTATATCGCAGAGAATGATGAGGCTGCCGTGGCGCTGGCGAACGATTCGCACTATGGCCTTGGCGGCTCCATCTGGACGCGGGATATTGCGCGCGCGCGCCGGCTGGCGTCACAGATTGAGACCGGTATGGTGTTTATCAATTCACAGAGTGATACTGCAGCTGAGCTGCCCTTTGGCGGGGTAAAACGCTCCGGTTACGGACGTGAACTTTCCGATCTCGGTCTGAAAGAGTTTGCCAATCAGAAACTGGTGGTTATTGCCGGCTGACAACCCAAAAAAACCCCGCCAGAGCGGGGTTTTTTATAGCCTGCTGCCGGTTAATCTGCAGTAGCAGGTTACTGAGCTGGCTTCGCTTCAGCGGGGGATTTACCGGCTGCCGCCTCCGGCTGTGCGTTTTGCGCTGCAGCCGCATCAGCTTTCGCTTTGTCTTCTGCTGCTTTGTCCGCTTTCGCGTTATCAGCAGCTGCTTTATCTGCGGCTGCTTTGTCCGCTTTCGCTTTATCCGCAGCGGCTTTATCTGCGGCTGCTTTGTCCACTTTCGCCTTATCCGCAGCGGCTTTATCTGCAGCTGCTTTGTCCGCTTTCGCCTTATCCGCAGCCGCCTGTTCAGCTTTAGCGTTATCGTCAGCCGGTTTCTCTGCGGCAGCGGCGTCCGGCGCATTGTCTGCAGCCTGCTGCGGCTTCGCTTCCTGCGCGGCCGCAGGCTGCATAGGCGTCCCCTGCAGTGCGCTGTTCAGCGCCGCAGAGAACTGATCCCAGCTGCAATAGCCGTTGGCATCAGTATCACAGCCGGCAAGCTGCAGCGTGACACGTTTTGGTGGGTTTTTGAGGCTCAGCACATCTGCGTTACGCAGCTGATCGGCTGTCTGATAGACATACTCTATTTTCAGCAGATCTTTGTTATTTTTGCCATCGTGCCAGCGTTCAAATACAACCTGTCCGCCGATAGGGGTTTTCTCGTCGTTGCCCGGCAGAGTGTAAGGCTTCACCTGCAGTGCGCTGAGCAGCGAGGCGATATTTGAATCGTGCCCTACCATCAGCGTCACTTTAGGTGCGCTGGCCTTATCTTCATCAACCAGCTGGCTGCGGATGTAATCCACCAGCGGTGCAGCAACTTCACGTGCAACCTCTGGCGAGCTGAAGAGCGCATCCTGATAACCGTTTTTAACTGACGCCAGCTCTTTCCACTGCTCAGGCGTTTTAATCTGCCCCCAGGCAACCTGCTCGGCCGGGAAACCTTCGTAATATTGCAGCGTGAACGCATCAACAAGGGAATTACCGATTTTCAGCGGGCCGCTGACGCCTGGCTCTTTGCCGTTATCTGCGCTGAAAGTGTTATCACCGCTGTCCAGCGTGCACTGCTTTTTACCATTGCAGGCAGGCGACGATTTATAATCAACAATCTTTTCCAGGCGCTGCAGCGCAGGCTTCAGGGCCAGCTTCTCATTCTCTGCCGTCATCGCCGCCAGCGCTTTTTTGTTAAACGCTTCGCTGTCATCGGTAATCACCGGATTAAAGATGGGATCCATCGTTCCCATGGCATCCTGATGCGTTACCGCAACGTCACAGCCAGGAAAGGCACCAGCAGCAAAAAACTGTGCGGTCGCAACGGTGCGCTGCAGGCTATTTGCATAAATGAAAACATCGCTGGTGTCCGGACAATTGCCGCCAGCCAGCAGCCCCTGCTGCGTCAGCCACTGACGGGTGTATTTACCCATGTAGACTTCCAGCACGCCACCTTTGGTGGTGAGTTCACCGCCCGGCACATCCCATTGCGGCCAGCTCTTTTTAGTGGATTGCTCCAGTGCGCTACCGTTTGTCGCCAGCGGCGCACGCAGATTGTGACGGCTCAGCATCAGCACCTGCTGAAGCTGCATATCCCCTTCTGCTGCGGTCGCTGACAGGCTTACCGGAAGCGCCGCAACAACTGACAACGCGCAAAGACTCAGTTTTTTGATCATTGTGCCCATTCCATAATTCATCAGTGAAACACTCTGGCATTCAAACGATTAGCCCGCCAAAGAGCGAATTACTGCACAGTGTAACTCAGCTTGCTGACGAAAATCGCCCGCTGTTTATAAAAACTGTGAATGGACTATAGCAGTAAACGTCAGGGCTGGAGCAGCAGGAAGGTTCGGGACGGGAAAGCGTAAAATGCAAAAAGCCCGCATCGCTGCGGGCTTCTTTAAATTTGGCGGAGGAAGAGAGATTCGAACTCTCGGATGGTTTCCCATCGGCGGTTTTCAAGACCGCTGCCTTAAGCCACTCGGCCATCCCTCCGGATACAGATTGTACTTTATCTGCAGAGATAAAGTGGCGGAGGAGGAGAGATTCGAACTCTCGGATGGTTTCCCATCGGCGGTTTTCAAGACCGCTGCCTTAAGCCACTCGGCCACCCCTCCGCAATGAGGCGCACTATAAACATCCCCCAGGATGATGTAAAGCGGTGAATGAATCGTTCGGCTGAAAAACAGCCAGATTTGTTTTTTTCGCCGTCAAAAACAGCATTCTGCTCACTGAAACAGCAATTTATCGCGTAAAGATGGGTAAAACGCCTTTGCTGTTCCGATCCCGCTGCGTATTCTCAGCGCATGTAAGGTGTCCTCTCTCTTTAAGGAGTAAATGATGGACAAAATTATCAGCTCATCACAGCAACAATCTCTGATCGGCACTCACAAAGTCCTGCGTAATACCTATTTTCTGCTCGGCCTGACGCTGGCGTTTTCTGCAGTGACCGCCACGCTGAGCACGGTCTATGTACTCCCCTCACCCGGCTTGATCCTGATGCTGGTAGGTTTTTATGGTTTGATGTTTCTGACCTACCGTCTGGCAAATAGTCCGGCCGGAATAGCAGCAGCGTTCGCCTTCACCGGCTTCCTCGGCTACTGCCTGGGGCCTATCCTCAGCTCGTTTCTGAGCGCGGGCATGGGCGATGTTATTGCCATGGCGCTGGGCGGCACGGCACTGGTCTTCTTCTGCTGTTCAGCCTATGTACTGACTACCCGCCGCGACATGTCATTCCTTGGCGGTATGATGATGGCAGGCTTTGTCGTTCTGCTGGTTGCGGTCGTAGCCAATCTGTTCCTGCAGCTGCCGGCCCTGCATCTGGCTATTAGCGCGCTTTTCATTCTCTTCTCTGCAGGGGCCATTCTGTGGGAGACCAGTAACATTATTCATGGTGGCGAGACCAACTATATCCGCGCAACCGTTGGACTCTATGTCTCGCTCTATAACATCTTTGTCAGCCTGCTGAGCCTGCTGGGTTTCGCTAACCGCGACTAACGCTGCAGCGCACAAAAAGCAAACCCCGCTCCGGCGGGGTTTTTGCTTTTTCAGGCGGCGGGAATTTACAATACGCGCAGATAACAGATGAGGAAAACGCGTGATTGTTAACGGCAGTGAGATTGTAACGGATGCAGAAGGTTATCTGACTAACCACGCAGACTGGTGTGAAGAGGTAGCGCTGGCGATCGCCGGGCAGGAAAACATTGAGATGAGCGAGGCTCACTGGGAGGTCGTCCACTTTGTACGCGACTTCTACCGGGAATTTAACACCTCGCCTGCAGTACGCATGCTGGTAAAGGCGATGGCGAAAAAGTATGGCGAGGAAAAAGGCAACAGCCGCTATCTGTTCCGCCTCTTTCCGGACGGCCCGGCAAAGCAGGCGACAAAAATTGCCGGCCTGCCTAAACCGGCGAAGTGTCTCTGATCAGCCAGTGGTAAAGCTGGCCGGTCGTTCGGCCGGCTCACAGGACCCGGTCACGACGTTGTCCACCCGCGCACTGCGCGGCCCGCCTGCCTGAAGCCAGCTGATTAGCGTTTCGACCTGCTGTTCCGGACCGCAGGCCAGCACTTCGACGCTGCCATCGGACTGATTGCGGGCGTAACCGGTCAGGCCCAGCGCTTTCGCCTGCTGCTGGGTGTGATAACGAAAGCCCACGCCCTGTACCATGCCATATACCCGGATTGTGCAGCTGCGTTCAGCCATAGTACCTTTCCCCTATTCCGCGTTGCAATTTGGCGCCATCCGCCGGAAAATAGCGCCTCATTTTTTCAGGTAAGCATAGCAAACTATGACCGTTCGATTGATTCTCACCAGGGGACGTGAAAAATCCCTGCTCCGCCGTCATCCCTGGGTCTTTTCCGGCGCCGTAGCGCGCATGGAAGGCAAAGCGCAGTCTGGCGAAACTATTGATATCTGCGACAGCTCTGGCAAATGGCTGGCACGTGCCGCTTATTCACCGGAGTCGCAAATTCGCGCACGCGTATGGAGCTGGCAACAGGATGAATCAATCGATATCGCCTTCTTTGTTCGCCGTTTAGAGCAGGCGCAACAGTGGCGTGACTGGCTGGCGACCCGAGACGGACTCGACAGCTATCGCCTGATCGCCGGCGAATCAGATGGTATGCCCGGCGTAACCATCGATCGCTTTGGTCATTTTCTGGTACTGCAGCTTCTGTCGGCAGGAGCAGAATATCAGCGGCCTGCCATTGTCTCGGCGCTGCAGCAGTGCTATCCGGAGTGCGCTATCTACGATCGCTCCGACGTCGCCGTGCGTAAGAAAGAGGGGCTGCCGCTGGCACAGGGCCCGGTGAGCGGCGAACTGCCGCCTGCCCTGCTGCCTATTACCGAACACGGTATGAAACTGCTGGTAGATATTCAGGGCGGCCACAAGACCGGCTACTATCTTGATCAGCGCGACAGTCGTTATGCCACCCGTCGCTATGCGCAGGACGCGCGCGTGCTTAACTGCTTCTCTTATACCGGCGGATTCGCCGTTTCGGCACTGCTCGGCGGCTGTCGCGAAGTGCTGAGCGTGGATACCTCACAGGATGCACTGGACGTAGCAAAACAGAACGTTGAGCTAAACGGGCTCGATGTGTCGCGGGCACAGTTCCTGCGGGATGACGTTTTTAAACTGCTGCGCCGCTATCGTGATGCAGGCGAAAAGTTTGATCTGATTATTATGGATCCGCCTAAATTCGTTGAGAACAAAAACCAGCTGATGGGCGCCTGCCGTGGCTATAAAGATATCAATATGCTGGCGATGCAGCTGCTTAATCCAGGCGGTATTCTGCTGACGTTCTCCTGCTCCGGCCTGATGGCTACAGATTTATTTCAGAAGATTGTGGCCGATGCGGCGCTGGATGCCGGACGTGATGTACAATTTATAGAGCAGTTCCGTCAGGCGGCCGATCACCCGGTAATAGCCAGTTATCCGGAAGGTCTCTATCTGAAAGGTTTTGCCTGCCGCGTACTGTGACTTGAAAACCCGATCCCTGCCCCCATATTTAGTGGCAGGTAAAGTTTTGGGAGGTCGCAATGATTGCCAGTAAATTTGGAATTGGACAGCAGGTCCGGCATCGTCTTTCTGGCGTGCTGGGTGTCATCGTCGATGTTGACCCTGAGTATTCGCTGGATGAGCCGGAACTGGATGAAGTTGGTGCAACGGAAACGCTGCGTGCCGCCCCCTGGTATCATGTGGTGATGGAAGATGAAGAGGGCGAACAGGTTCACACCTACGTTGCAGAAGTGCAGCTGGCAGGTGAAACGCTGTTCGAGCATCCAGAGCAGCCCTCTATGGATGAGCTGGCCGCTTCTATCCGGCAGCAGTTGCAGGCACCCAGCCTGCGACATTAATTATATCGGCGACGCAGGTCGCCGTTTTATCATCTGATTCAGGCTGGCGTAATATTCAGCCGCGGGATCTCAATCTTCGGACAGCGATCCATTATCACCGTCAGGCCAGCATCACTTGCCAGCACTGCCGCCTGCTCATTGATAACGCCGAGCTGCAGCCACAGCGTTTTCGCGCCAATCGCAATAGCGTCCTGAGCTACTTCCCATGCCGCCTCAGCATTACGGAATACATCTACCATATCGACTTTACCGGGGATCTCTGCCAGTGAAGCGTAGGCGGTCTGCCCCATCAGCTGCTGCCCGGCCAGTTTAGGGCTTACCGGAATCACCTCATATCCCTGATCCAGTAAATAACGCATCACGCCATAGCTGGGACGAGCAGGTTTGTCGCTGGCTCCCACCAGTGCGATACGACGGGTATTCATCAGCACATCACGTATCGTTTGATCGTTCATTCATTTCCCCCTTCTCTTTATTGCCAGAGTGTAGCTGCCCTTTCCGCGCGCGGCGCAAGCTGCAAAGATGAAATGTTTGCGCCAGGGCACGAATAAATATGTTTAAATGTAAATTTAGTGCCATAATGAAATACTTTGCTACACATCACTGATTACCCGCCATATTTCGGGAGTAGAAATGAAGCTGTCACCGGCTGTTACAGGCATTATTGCGCTGCTTGTCACAGCATCCTGCCCCGCCATTACGCTTAAACTCGATCCGCAGATTGATTTGCTGGTGCTGGACGGGCGGAAAATTGCCGGCTCACTATTAAAAGGCGCAGACAGCCTTGAGCTGGAACAGGGGCAGCATCAGTTTCTGTTTCGCGTTGAGAAACCCTGTCCCGACGCAACCCATTTCCAGTCAGTACCGATGATCGTCACGTTTACCGCGGAAGCACACTCTGTGGCCATCCACCTGCCCTCGCTGAACAGCCGGCGTGAACGCAGCACGTTTAATAAACTCCTGAACTTCAGGCTGATTGATGAGCGGGGCACAGAAATTGCCAGCCTGCGCGATCGTCTGCCGCAGAGCGGCAGCGGTGACATGATGCAGGCGATGATGGCTTACAACCGCGCAGCACAGACGGCATCCGTACTGCGCTTTGCTGCTCCTTCGGCGGCAGCCGTAAGCGAAAACCCTGATTTTGCCTGGCAGGATGCCAGCGATTTGCCCTCAATACAGCGCTGGTTTAAACGCTTTGATGCAGCAACCCGGCAAAAGTTACTGAGCTGGATGAAAACGTTACGCACCAGCTAGCGCCTCGCTTTTCCTGGCGCTGTCAGGCTCAGGCTTTACGCGCTACCGGTACACCCAGCTCACGCAGCTGTTCAACAAAGCGCGACGGACAGGCTTTATTAAACAGCAGCCACACCTGTTCACGTGCCCGCGTCATAGCCACATAAGCGAGGCGCCGCTCTTCCGCATCGGGAAAATCTTCCACGGGTGGCAGCAGCCCCTCCTCCAGCACCGACTCACGCGCCGGAGCCGGAAAGCCATCGGCTCCCTGATGGAGGCCGGTCAGAATAACGTACTCCGCCTGCTGACCTTTACTGGCATGGATTGTCATAAACTCCAGCTTTAATCCGGGCCAGCGCGTTTTTGCCCGGTCCAGCAGCGCCGGACGCAGATGATGATAGCGCGCCAGCAGCAAAATCCTCTCTTCCGGTTTCGCAAATCCGCTGAGTTTATCCAGCAGCCCCTCCAGCTGATCGTCCGGCAGCAGCGTTACCGCTTTTTTACTTCCTTTGTTCAGACTGGTAAGCGTTTTTTTCAGCTGGTGCGGATTTTGCTGGATAAAACTATTGGCAATGTCAGCAATGCGGGCATTAAAACGATAGGTGGTATCCAGCACGCAGCTGTCGCCGTCGCCAAAATAGTGGTGAAAAGCGGTAGTCAGATTGAGCTTAGCGCCGCTGAAGCGGTAGATTGCCTGCCAGTCATCGCCTGCAGCAAACAGGCTGGTATGAGCATTTTGCGCGCGCAACGCCTTTAAAAGTGCGGCACGCTGCGGCGAGATATCCTGAAACTCATCGACCAGAATATGCTTCCAGGGACTAATAAAACGTCTTTTTTCCAGCACCTCTGTCGCCTGCTGGATCAGGCCGGCAAAATCAACGGCACCCTCCGCTTTAAGCGCACTTTTCCAGGCTTTCAGCAGCGGCGCCATCAGTTTTATCCGCTTACTGAAGCTATCGCGCCACGCTTCCGGAACGGCCGCGATCGTTTCCGCCTGATTACCGCTCTGCATCCGCAGCAGGCCCAGCCACTGCTCAAGACGCGGCACCAGCCGCTGCGCGATAGCGCTGTCCTGCCAGAATGCGCCGTCCGGCAACGTCCACGCCAGCTCCTCCTCCAGCCACTGACGCCAGCCGCTGGCCTGCGCCTTTTTAGCCGCACACTGCTCGCGCCAGCTCTCCAGCAGCAGCTGGCGACGGGCAGCGCCGTCACTCTCCAGCTGGCTGATAACCGGCGGCTTGCGCCCACTCTCACGAATAATATGCAGCGCCAGCGCATGAAAAGTACGCGCCTGCAACGCCTTTACATTGAGTTGCGTGTCCAGGCGTTGATTTATCTCTTCTGCAGCCTCCCGGCCGAATGCCAGCAGCAGTATCTGGTCAGGATGAGCCAGTCGCCGCTGCAGCAGCCAGCCGGCACGGGCCACCAACACGGCGGTTTTACCACTGCCTGCACCCGCTAGGACCAGCAATGTCTCTTCACCATTGACCACCGCTTCTGCCTGCGCACGATTAAGCGGTGAGTGCTCAACGGTAGCGAAAAAATCCGGATTGGCCTGAATCACCTGTTCGCTCCAGCGGCGATTACGCTGGCGAATTGTGGCTTCGCCCTGCTCCAGCCACTGCCGGCAGCGATGCCAGCGTTCACGACAGTTATCCAGCGCCTCCAGGCGTGCCAGCGGCAGCGGCAGTGCCTTAATTGTCTCGTTAACCCGGGTAAGGATAGCGGCCAGTTCACTTCGCTTCAGCCAGCGATCCTCCGCAGTCAGCTGCGAAATATGCTGCAGCAGCTCATCCAGCACGCCTGCACTGATATGACTCATTTCAGCGCTCCACTGCTGCCAGGCGTGCTGCAGATAGTGATAAAAACGCTGCGTCTCCTGCCACTCCGTGCCATGCAGCCGCACCACCTGATTCTCCGCCAGCAAAAACTCCAGCTCGCCCCATACCAGACCGCGTTTGCAGCTGATATCCAGCAGCTGATTAAACGGAATAAGGTATTCATGACGATCGCCGCTGACTTCAACACCGGCAGTCAGCAAACGCACCCGGTTGTAAGGATGCTGCGCCAGACGTTTACCCATTGCTGTTGCTTTCAGTTCCATGTCCGCATCATCAGGTGAAATTCAGTTATTGCGCAGTTTACCTGTCAGACACTTGGCGCTCCAGCCTTAAAACAGGCTAAACTTGGCGTCACATATTGCGGATTGCAAAAGGAAAAACGCGTTATGCGCACCGTTCTTAATATTCTGAATTTTATCCTCGGCGGCTTTCTCACTACGCTTGGCTGGCTCTTTGCCACGCTGGTCAGCATCGTACTGATTTTTACGCTGCCGCTGACGCGCTCCTGCTGGGAAATCACAAAACTTTCGCTGGTCCCGTTCGGCAATGAAGCGGTTCACGTTGATGTACTGCGTCCTGACAGCAAAAGTGCGTTTCTTAACGCTGGCGGTACATTTCTGAACATCTTCTGGCTTATTTTCTTTGGCTGGTGGCTCTGCGTAATGCATATCTCAACCGGAATTATGCAGTGTCTGAGCATTATCGGTATTCCCACCGGGCTGGCGCACTTTAAGCTGGCTGCGATTTCACTCTGGCCAGTTGGCCGTCGGGTGGTCAGCGTGGAAGAGGCGCAGGCAGCGCGTGAAGCTAACGCGCGCCGTCGCTACTGAGGATTCGGTTTATGTCCGACGCTATGCCCGCCTGGCGCCGCTATCTGTTTAACAGCAGCCTGCGCTATCTGCTGCGTATTTTTCTGGCGCTGTCGGGCTGCGCCGCGTTTCCCTGGTGGCTGCAGCAGGTAGAGTGGACTATTCCGCTTACGCTGGGCGTGGTCGCTGCTGCGCTGGCCGATCTTGACGATCGCTGGACAGGCCGTCTGCGCAATCTGATCATCACCCTGTGCTGCTTCTGTATCGCGTCGGTCTCCGTTGAGCTGCTTTTCCCCAGCCCCTGGGCGTTCGCTGCCGGCCTGGCGCTCTCAAGCTGGGGGTTTATCCTGCTGGGCGCGCTTGGCCAGCGTTATGCGACTATCGCGTTTGGTGCCCTGCTGATTGCGGTATATACCATGCTGGGTATCGGGCTCTTTCCAGAATGGTGGATGCAGCCCGCGCTGCTGCTGGCGGGGGCACTCTGGTACAACCTGCTGACCTTTATTGGGCACCTGATGTTTCCGGTGCGGCCCGTTCAGGAACAGCTGGCGGCCAGCTTTTCCCAGCTGGCGCGTTATCTTGAGGCGAAAGCCAACCTGTTTGACCCGGATGGTGGTGAGCAGGATGATGCCGCTCTGATTGCCACCGCAATGGCTAACAGCCAGTTAGTCGCGCAGCTGAATCAGACTAAAAATACCATTCAGAGCCGGCTGCGCGGCGATCGGGGTTCGCGCAGTACCCGCCGCAGCCTGCATTACTATTTTGTGGCGCAGGATATTCATGAGCGCGCCAGCTCTTCGCACATACAGTATCATCAGCTACGAAATAACTGGCGTTACAACGAGATCCTGTTCCGTTTTCAGCGTCTGCTGAATATGCAGGCGCAGGCGTGTCGCCAGCTGGCTGAAACGATCGTACTGCGCCAGCGCTGGCATCACAGCAGCCATTTCGAGCGGGCTTTTGCGCGCCTTGAGACGGCCCTTGAGCGACTGCAGCAAAGCGACCCCGATGCCGGACATACCGCCCCGCTCTACTGGTTATTGCGTAATCTGCGTGCCATTGATGCGCAACTTGCTTCGCTTGCTTCAGAACAGCAGCTGTTTGAGACGCCGTTGCAAAGTGAGCACCATCTTTCGCGTGACACGCTGCGTGGCTGGTCCGATATACGTCTGCGTCTGAGCCGTCACCTTACGCCCGCCTCTCCGCTGTTTCGTCACGCCATCCGAATGTCGCTGGTGCTCTGTATAGGTTATGCCTTTATTCAGATTACCGGGCTGCAGCGCGGTTACTGGATACTGCTTACCAGCCTGTTTGTCTGTCAGCCCAACTATAACGCCACGCGTCGCCGGCTGGCGCTGCGTATCGGGGGGACGCTGGCAGGGGTGGCAATCGGGCTGCCGGTGCTGTGGCTGGTGCCCTCGGTGGAGGGGCAGCTGCTGCTGATCGTCCTCAGCGGCGTGCTGTTTTTTGCTTTCCGTCAGATTCAGTATGCGCAGGCCACGCTGTTTATTACCCTGCTGGTACTGCTCTGCTTCAACTTGCTGGGTGAAGGCTTTGACGTGGCCCTGCCGCGGATTGTTGATACGCTTCTGGGATGCGGACTCGCCTGGCTGGCGGTGGCGTTTGTCTGGCCTGACTGGCGTTTTCGCAAGCTCACCACCATAGCCGATCGCGCGCTGAATGCTAACTGCCGCTATCTGGATGCCATCATGGAACAGTATCATCAGGGCAAAGATAACCGGCTGGCTTACCGGGTCGCACGCCGGGATGCGCACAACGCTGACGCCGAACTCGCCTCTGTGGTATCGAATATAAATAGTGAGCGCCGGGCAGAGCAGACGCTGCGGGAGCACGCCTTCAGACTGCTCTGTCTTAATCACTCGTTTCTGAGCTATATCTCAGCGCTGGGCGCACATCGCACCCGCTTAACGCCGGGGAAATTGCTCACGCTGCTTGATGACGCCGTCTGTTTTGTTGAGGATGTTTTACAGATTGAGTGCGTGACGAACGATCGGGTAGCCGCGATGCAACATACGCTTCAGCAGCGCATCGGCGAACTGAAAACCAGCTCTGAAGCCCAGGCACCGTTGATTTTGCAGCAGCTCGATTTACTGATCACACTGCGGCCTGAGATTGCCCGCCTGCGCCGCGCTCTGGCGCAGGCCTGAAACAGTAACAGCGGCTCTCGGGTTTACCGGCGTAGCCGCTCCTGATACCAGCTGCTCAGCGCCTCTTTTACGTCAGCCGGAAGCGCCGCCTGATGATGGCCAGAGATCGCCCCTTCAAGTGCCAGCAGCGTTTTCAACCCGACATGCTTGTTGACGCTGCGCAGCTTAAGCCAGCTCTGTCGTGACCCCATCTCCTGCAGCGATTCCACCGAACTGATCCCCGCTTTATGCAGCATCAGCTCCATACGCAAACTGAGATTAGGAAGATCTTTGAGCCGCAGCGAAATATGTTTTACTGCGGCATCAGCCTGTGCCGCCTGCAGGGAGCTGGCTGACAAACGGATCAGCTGCCCCCTGTCCTGCCATAGTTGCTGATCAACTTTGAAGTAGCTCAGGGTGACAGGGATGCCGCGCTTACGGTAAACCAGCGGCTCCAGCGGCCGCTGAACGGTATAAAGCCGCAGCGCCTCACTGGCGCGCAGGTAGAGCGTGTCATTATCGATATAGGCGAACACTACGCGCTCAATGGCCAGAGCATAGCCGCCAAACTGCGTACGCGACTCTATATCTCCCAGAACCGACAGGGCGTCGATCGATTGTTCTACTACCTCATTTTTTCGCTTCATCATGTCCCTTTTCCTCATTCCTTGTGCAGGGTATTTCCTATAAAACAGTGACTATTCATTCAGTTAGAAGATAAAAAAAACGATTTACTGATTCAATGAATAAAATGCCTTTGGTGTCATCTTCTGCCAGTTTTGAGAGACATTTTCAGAAAATGAAGTTGATCTCTGTTAATTTAAACAGTACTGTACATTCATCCAGTTCACTACTGAGCGAGTATATTATGCGCACGCATTTCTCTGGCCCTGTTGATTGTTCCTCCTGGTTAGCGCCTTCCACTGCAGTTCAGCCGTCAATGGGCGGTATAACGGAATTACGCTACAGTGAGCATCCTGGCATGATGCAATTGCTTCTGCTCCCGGTGCTCAAACAGCTGAGCGAACAGTCACGCTGGCAGCTCTGGCTGACGCCGACGCACAAAGTGAGCCGCCGCTGGATCCAGCAGGCTGGTCTGCCGCTTGAGAAAAGTATGCATATTACTGAATCAGACCGGCTCAATACGGTTGAGAATATGGTGAAAGCGCTGCGTACCGGAAATTACAGCGTAGTGCTGGCGTGGATACCGGAACTGCATGAAACTGAGCGTCAGATGCTGCAGCAGGCAGCAGAAGAAGGCGAAGCTTTGGGTCTGATTATGCGACCGGAAGAAGCTGATATCATTTCTGCCAGACAACCCGGAAGCACAAAAATTCCCTCGGATTTGTTTCATTAAGTAAAAAGTGAGATTTATCTCAGCTTTTTTTTCCGGCCTGTTGCCGCTAAGCTACTGATAATGTTCCCGCCAGTCAGGACAAGGGCTTAGCTGCAATTCTCTATTTACAGAACGAAAATTTTGCCCCGTCAATTGTTAAAATGTGTGTATTTACACCTGTTTTTTTACCTGCTCACCTCACATCATACTTGTAAGTTTTCAATCTCGTTGTAGACTTTAGCTCGCCAGGGTGCTCAATAACCTCCGTTTTTTCGGTAGAGTCATAAGCGAGCGTTCAGACCCGGCGAAGGATTACAACCAAGAGCAACCTTTTTGCTCATTGCCTATTTGGATGATAACGAGGCGCAAAATGAAAAAGACAGCTATCGCAATTGCAGTGGCACTGGCTGGCTTCGCTACCGTAGCGCAGGCCGCTCCTAAAGATGACACCTGGTACACCGGTGCTAAACTGGGCTGGTCTCAGTATCACGATACTGGTTACTACGGTAACGGTTACGCGAACAACGACGGTCCAACTCACGAATCTCAGCTGGGCGCAGGTGCTTTCCTGGGCTATCAGGCGAACCCATACCTGGGCTTCGAGCTGGGCTATGACTGGCTGGGCCGTATGCCTAACAAAGGCGACAACATCAACGGCGCATTCAAAGCGCAGGGCGTTCAGCTGGCAGCTAAACTGAGCTACCCAATTGCTGATGACCTTGACGTGTACACCCGTCTGGGTGGCATGGTATGGCGTGCAGATTCTACCCAGAACAATACTCTGACCGGCGAACGCCGCAGCGACCACGACACCGGCGTTTCTCCGCTGGCTGCAGTGGGTGTTGAATACGCAGTGACCAAAAACTGGGCAACCCGTCTGGATTACCAGTGGGTTAACAACATTGGTGATGCAGGTACCGTTGGCGCGCGTCCAGACAACGGCATGCTGAGCGTAGGCGTTGCATACCGCTTCGGTCAGGATGAAGCTGCTGCACCAATCGCTGCACCAGCTCCGGCACCAGCTCCGGTTGTTGAAACCAAGCGTTTCACTCTGAAATCTGACGTGCTGTTCACCTTCAACAAATCTACCCTGAAGCCAGAAGGCCAGCAGGCTCTGGATCAGCTGTACAGCCAGCTGAGCTCAATGGATCCTAAAGATGGTTCCGTTGTGGTTCTGGGCTTTACCGACCGCATCGGTTCAGACCAGTACAACCAGAAACTGTCTGAGAAACGTGCTCAGTCTGTTGTCGACTACCTGGTATCTAAAGGTATTCCGGCTAACAAAATCTCTGCACGTGGCATGGGCGAATCCAACCCGGTTACTGGCAACACCTGTGACAGCGTGAAAGGCCGTAATGCCCTGATCGACTGCCTGGGTCCAGACCGTCGCGTTGAGATCGACGTGAAAGGCATCAAAGACGTTGTAACTCAGCCACAGGCTTAAGTTATCGCGTAAAAAAAACCCCGCTCCGGCGGGGTTTTTTGCTTCTGCTATCTGCTTACTTTTTGTTCTCTTCACTGCCTAAAATGGCCTGCAGATCCTGCTTTAACGTAGACATCTGGCTGGCATATTTCTCTTTCCGTTCGGCGTCTTCAATCAGCTGTACAATTGTCTCAGAGAGCGTGCAGTGACGGCGCTGCGCCAGACCCGCCAGCCGTTGCCACACCAGATACTCTAAATCGATCGATTTTTTACGCGTATGCTGGTGTTCAGCATTAAAGTGACGCTTGCGGCGGGCACGTATGGTTTGCTTCAGGCGATTTTCCAGACCGGGATGGATATGCTGCGCAATCCACTGGTTCACCTCAACCGGCGTATTTTCCAGCGCAAGCAGCGCGTCAACCGCAGCCTGTGCCGCGCTGAGTTCCAGATAGCGGGTGATCAGCTCCCCCTCCCGATGTTTTTTCACCAGGTATTTCCATTTCCATCCACTTTCCAGATTTTCAAGCTGCTGGTATTTCATCGGAATCCCACCGTGACCATGTAACAACTTAAGAATAACAGCTTTTTTGTTCGATGCAGCAACGAAAAACATGTCGTTTCTGTCACACCCACTACCGGAACTCGCCGTGATAAACCCGGTTGTATCCTGTATAATCACGCTTTTCCTAAATCAGACTAATGCGAATATTTTGACCAGCAACCAACTTACGTGGCAAGCCCTGCAGCCAGATAGCACCCCCTGGCAGACCCTTTTTTCAACGGTTTCACTGAAAGATAGCGATAGCCTTGCCGCGGTTCAGCCGCGTTTGCTGAATGCGCTGGCGCATTTACACCATCAGTCTGCGGGTTTTCCGCTGCTGCTGTTACGCAGCCAGGAAAATAGCGACTATCTCGCCTGGATTGCCGAAGCCGCACGGCGTTTTCAGCCTGATGCCGGGCAGCTTTATGGCGGTGACTATCATGTGATGGGCGACACCGTTACGCTGCTGCCGCCTTCAGACATCAACCGTCCTTTTACCAGCAGCGGCGGCGTATTTTATGCTGACTGGATCGAAGCAGAGCAGCTGTTTGGCTGCGTGCGTCAGTATAAAGATCGCGTGATGCCTGAGCCCGGGCTGCTGCATCGCGCCAACGGCGGTACGCTGATCCTGTCTATTAATACGCTGCTGGCACAGCCCCTGCTCTGGCTGCGTCTGCGCCGGTGTATTGAACTGCAGCGGTTTGAGTGGTATTCGCAGGATGAGCGACAGCCCCTGCCGGTGACAATTCCGGCTCTGCCGCTCAGCGTCCGGCTGGTTCTGTGCGGCGATCGCGATGCGCTGGCCAGTTTTCAGGAGCTGGATGCCGAAGTGCACGAAATGGCGCTCTACAGTGAGTTTGAAGAGAACCTGCAGATTGCTGATGAGAGCGATATGCTCAACTGGTGTCAGTGGGTTCTGACGCAGGCAGCACGGGCAGATCTTAATGCTCCGGAGGCTGATTTCTGGCCACCGCTGCTGACGGAAGCGGTACGTTTTTCCGGCGATCAGGATACGCTGCCGCTCTGTCCGCGCTGGCTGAGGCGACAGCTGCATGAGGCCGCCCTGCACGGCGACATCATTAATGGTGAAGCGCTGACGGAGGCGCTTGAAGCGCGCCAGTGGCGGGAAAACTACCTGACTGAACGCATGCGCGATGAGATCCTGCTAAATCAGATCATGATTGAAACAGACGGCGAGGTTATCGGACAGATCAATGGCCTGTCGGTTATTGAGTTTCCGGGACACCCGCGCGCCTGGGGTGAGCCGTCGCGTATTACCTGCGTGGTGCATCCGGGCGATGGCGAACTCAACGACGTGGAGCGTAAAGCTGAGCTGGGCGGTAACATCCATGCCAAAGGCATGATGATTATGCAGGCCTACCTGATTGCTGAGCTGGAGCTCGATCAGCCACTGCCCTTCTCTGCTTCGATGGTGTTTGAACAATCTTACTCTGAGGTAGATGGTGACAGCGCCTCGCTGGCAGAGCTGTGCGCGTTGATCAGCGCGCTGGCCAGTCAGCCGCTGAGCCAGCAGATTGCGGTGACCGGCTCTGTTGATCAGTTTGGTAATGTGCAGCCGGTCGGTGGCCTCAATGAAAAAATCGAAGGATTTTTTCATGTCTGCCAGGCGCGTGAGCTGACCGGTAAACAGGGCGTTATTCTGCCTGCCTCTAACGTGCGTCATCTCAGTCTTAGTCAGGAGATCGTTGACGCGGTGAAAGCAGGAGAGTTCCATCTCTGGGCGATTGACCGTATTGATGAAGCCCTGCCGCTGCTGACCGGCGTGGCGTGGCAGAGTGAGAGCGGTGAATCGCTGCTGACTATGATTCAGACCCGCATTACGCAGTTTAACCAGCAGGAATCTGCACCCCGTCCATGGCCATTACGCTGGCTCAACTGGTTTAACCACAAATAGGGGCATTGCCCGGCGTACAACTGTTCGCTAATATTCGGGCTTCACTAAAAGAAGGCATATTGAGAACATGGTAGATAAACGCGAATCCTATAGCAAAGAAGACCTGGTTGCCTCAGGTCGCGGCGAACTGTTCGGCGAAAATGGGCCACCGCTGCCCTCTGACAACATGTTGATGATGGACCGTGTGGTCAAAATGACCGAAGATGGCGGTAACTTCGACAAAGGTTTTGTTGAAGCTGAACTGGATATTCGTCCCGATCTCTGGTTCTTCGATTGCCATTTCAAAGGCGATCCGGTTATGCCTGGCTGTCTGGGCCTGGATGCCATGTGGCAGCTGGTTGGTTTCTATCTCGGCTGGTTAGGCGCGGAAGGCAAAGGCCGTGCGCTGGGCGTGGGCGAAGTGAAGTTTACCGGTCAGGTGCTGCCAACAGCGAAAAAAGTGACCTATAAAATTCACTTCAAGCGCGTAATCAACCGCAAGCTGGTGATGGGTGTTGCAGATGGTGAAGTCTTTGTTGACGGTAATCTGATCTACACCGCTACCGATCTGAAAGTCGGTCTGTTTAAAGATACCTCTGCATTCTGATCCTGCTTAACAAAACCTCCGCCGCGGCGGAGGTTTTCCCTTTGCTGACATCCGGCAGGGCTACGCCACCGCCGACCTGTCCTCCATGGCCTGACGCCAGCCTCCCAGCCAGTGAGACCGCGCATCGATCAGTTGATAGGGGCACAGCTCCTTAGAGCGGCCAGTAATGCCGGCCTGATAACCGCGTGAATGTGCACGTTCTAAACGGTCTCTCTTCTGTCTCTTCATACCGCGTTTCCCTCATTTCAGGTCTGGTGGAATCTGGTGGAAAGAAAGAGTGGCGAATTAATGTTCAGCCACAGTAAAGTTCTAACCCCAATGCGCAGAAAAAGCAATGCGCAAAATTCACGCCAGCGTCACGGTTGTGCCGTTAAAATGACATAAAGAAATGTCAAAGCAGTGTCTATGTTTCTGATTAGGCAAAAAAAAAGCCCCCGATCTCCGGCGCAGTGTTGCTACGAAGAATCAGGGACTTAGCAATGATCTAAACCAATTCCTAATTTAGCGAAACCACACTGTTCGCGATCTGCTGTGCGGTCTGCTGCCAGCCTGCGGCCAGGGTGCGGACCAGCGCATCATAACCATCCTCATTTTGCGGCAACGTCAGACTAAAGCTGCGCTTGATTAACCGATCCTGATGCTGCAGCAGCCATTCGCCGCTCACCACAACCCGACCGTCGTAACGTCCCTGAAAACCACTTACGCTGACGTTAAGCGTATCGTAGCCCTCTCCATGCGGTGACGCGGCGACCACGCGGTCCGGCAGCGCCTGACTCAGATTAGCAATCAGCGTCTGCTGCAGCTGCTGATCGAGCGGGCTGGCCCAGAGATTATTGGTGGCAATAACATATTTGACATCGCTGGTCTGATAAACCAGTCCGTTGCCTGCCAGATAGTCAGGCACGTTCACATGTTCTACCCACAGCATCGGCTGGCTGCTGCCCGCGCTGCTGGCGACGCGTACCGTACTGCTGCCTGCCGGCAGCTGATAGTAGGTGGTGTCGATGGTTGTGCTGCACCCTGCCAGCAGCAACATAGCTCCTGCGATGATGGCTTTTTTCACTGTTTCGCCCTCTTTGGCTGCGGATCCTGGCCTGGCTTCGCTTCAAATACCAGGGCATTGCTTTTCGCGTTCAGCGTTTTCAGCACCGGCTGCAGCTCACGCAACACCTGATCAAGCCGCTGCATATCTCCCACCAGTTTGTTGTACGCTGGCGATCCCGGCTGCAGCCCTTTCATGCTGCGGTTGAGTTCGCGCAGTGTCTGCTGCATATCAGCAGGCAATGTTTTCATTGCCGGACTGCCGGTGAGCTGGTTGAGATTGTTCAGCGTACTCTGCAGCTGACGCAGCGTGCGCTGACTCTCTTTTAGCGTGCCGGTCGCTTCATTAATCATCGGATTAAGCGGCAACGCGTTAATCTTATCCAGCGCCGACATCAGCTTCTGCTGGATCTGGCTGAGACCACCGCTGACGGTCGGGATCACCTCCAGGCCTGCCACGCTGTTCGGTCCTTTATAGGCCGGCGCTTTATCGTAGAAATCGAGATCGACAAACAGCGCGCCGGAGAGCAGGTTACCGGTTTTCAGCGTGCCGCGCAGGCCACGTTTCTTCCCATCCTGCAGATGCTGCTCCAGATTAAAATCACTGCCCAGTCGTGCGGTAAAGCGATCGGGTTCGATGCGGATCAGCACCGGCACGCGATAATCTGTGTTCAGCGCCTGGTCCATACCCGGGATCATATAAGGCACCTGGGCGACGGTTCCAAGGCGAATACCGCGGAACTCAACCGGTGCACCCACCTGCAGGCCGCGAATCGAATCACTGAAGAACATCAGGAAATCAGTGTGTCGGGTATAGAGTGAATCCTGAATGCTGCGCTGATCGTCATAAAGATGATAATCCGCTTTGTTCTGTGCGACCTCACCCAGATCCCAGCCATCCGGTACGTCAAAACTGACACCGCCGCTAAACAGCGTAGTCAGAGAGCCCATCTCCACGCGCATCCCCGAAGCAGACATATCAACGGCAATGCCGCTGTCTTTCCAGAAACGCACATTCGTGGTCACCAGCCGGTCATAAGGCGCAGTGATAAACAGCTGGTAGGTCATCATACGTTTGTCAGTATCAAAGGTGCTGGTTTCCACCGTGCCGACGCGGTAACCGCGGAACAGCACCGGATCGCCCGGATTGAGCTGACCCGCTTTGTTACTGTCGAGCACTATGCGGATCCCTTTCGCATCCGGTGGTGCCAGCGGCGGTGAGTCGAGCAGCTGATAATGTTCCGGCTGTTCGCCTTTCGCACCGGGCTGCAGCTCGATATAGGCGCCTGAAAGCAGTGTGCCAAGACCGGTGATCCCTTCGCGTCCGACCTGCGGTTTAACCACCCAGAACACGCTGTCTTTATAAAGCAGCTTCTCCATGCCGGCGTTCAGACGGGCTGTGATCTCGACATGATGCAAATCGTCGGTCAGCACCGCACTCTCTACGGTGCCCACGTCCACGCTGCGGCTTTTGATGGTGGTTTTACCCGCCACGATGCCTTCGGCGTTTTCGGTGATCAGCGTCACCAGCGGCCCCTGATGGCTGAAGTGATAAAAAAGGATCCACCCGCCGATTAATAGCGTAACGATGGGTACGATCCAGACTGGCGACCAGCGTTTGATCTGATCGACCTTAGCAGTCCCGTGATTGTTGTCCGTCAAGACGCGACTCCTTACGTTCAGTTTCCTGTTGGCGATCCCAAATCAGACGCGGATCGAATGTAATAGCGGCAAACATGGTTAATATCACTACCAGGGCAAAGAGCAGCGCTCCCGGTGCGGGATAAACGTTCATCAGCTGTCCCATACGCACCAGCGCAGAGAGCACGGCAATAACAAACACATCGATCATCGACCAGCGGCCAACAAACTCCACTACTTCGTAGACCAGATGCATTTTTTCGCCATCCCGCTGACCGCGCCCGCTGGCGTGCCAGCAGAGCCAGCCAATAGCGACCATTTTCAGCGAAGGCACCATAATACTGGCGATAAAAATCACCAGTGCAACGGGCCAGGAACCATCGCTCATCAGCAGGATAACGCCGCCCATGATCGTTGAGGGATACTGTGAACCCAGCGTCTCAGTGACCATGATCGGCATAATATTGGACGGGATATAGAGCATAACGGAGGTCAGCAGCAGCGCCAGCGTCCACTGCAGGCTATGCCTGCGGCGCGGTGCTGCGGCTACCCCGCAGCGATCGCAGCGCGGCTGCGTCGCCGGCAGAATAGCCGTACAGCAGGGGCAGCTGCGCAGTCCCTGCTGCAGACCACTTTTTCCCGCCTGCGGCGTAAACGGCAGCGCGGGCAGCGCGTCGATTTGTTGCCAGACCCAGCGCCGATCCACACACTGGAACGCGCGCAGCTGCAGCAGGCAGAACAGGCACCAGGGCCAGAAGCTGCTGCCTAAACCGATCTCGCCATACGCCATCAGCTTGACGAAGCTCACCAGCACGCCGGCCATAAAGATCTCTGCCATGCCCCAGCTGCGCAGCTGAAAAAGAATACGCGCCAGTCCCCGCCGCAGCGGGTGCGGCAGAGCAATCTGGTTTACCAGCAGCAAAATCGTCACCATGCAGAAAGCCGGGATACCCTGCACAAATAGCAGAAACAGGGAAGCCAGGCTGCGGTAATCCTCCCGCACCATGACGCGCGGGATCTCCGGCAGCGTAATGCGGCTGGAGAGGCCGGCAACGTGCATATCGATAAACGGAAACAGGTTGGCCAGCACCAGCATAAACAGCGCCGCCAGCGCATAGCCGGTAGGACGTCTGCGCGGTTCATGCCAGTTCGCCAGCAGCTGCGTGTGGCAGCGCGGGCAGCGGGCACGGCTGCCCGCCGGCACAGCGGGCAGCCTGACGGTTAAATCACACTGTGGACAGAGCATCCACTGCTGCGCCTGTGGCGACGTTGCGCACATGCCCTTTTCCTCTGTGTTATGCGCCGTTTTTCAGCGCTTCCAGCTCTTCCCAGCGGGCAAAGGCGGTTTCCAGCTCCTGCTCCGTCTGCGCCAGCGTATCCAGCACCGGCTGCGTTTTTTCATGCGGCTGACTGAAGAAATCGGGATGGCTCATCTGCGCCTGCAGCTCACCAATCCGCGCTTCCAGCTGCTCCAGCTTTTGCGGCAGCTGTTCCAGTTCACGCGTCAGGTTATAGCTTAGCTTGCCTGCGCTGCGTTTGACGGTTTCATTTTTTTCAGCCGTTTTCACCGGTGCGGAAACCGGCGGGGCAACGCGTGTCTGTTTGTACGCCGCGCGCTGCTGCTGCGCATCATGATAGCCACCCACAAATGCACCCACTTCGCCGTTGCCTTCAAAAATCCAGCATTCGGTAACGGTGTTATCCACAAACTGACGATCGTGGCTGACCAGCAGTACGGTGCCCTGATATCCGTCGACCAGCTCTTCCAGCAGCTCCAGCGTTTCAACGTCCAGATCGTTGGTCGGTTCATCGAGGATCAGCAGGTTGCTCGGCTTCAGGAACAGCCGCGCCAGCAGCAGGCGATTGCGCTCTCCGCCCGACAGCGCGCGTACCGGCGTCATGGCGCGTTTCGGATGGAACAGAAAGTCCTGCAGATAACCCAGTACGTGACGGGGTTTACCGTTGACCATCACCTCCTGTTTGCCTTCTGCGAGGTTATCCATTACGGTCCGATCCGGATCGAGTTCAGCGCGATGCTGATCGAAATAGGCAATTTCAAGCTTAGTGCCGCAGTGCACCCGTCCGCTGTCCGCTTTCAGCTGCCCCAGCATCAGGCGCAGCAGCGTGGTTTTTCCGCAGCCGTTAGGACCAATCAGCGCAATTTTATCGCCGCGCTGGACCTGGGCTGAAAAGTCTTTAACCAGCGTTTTGCTTTCCACGCCGTAGTTTACGTGCTCCAGCTCAAAGACAATTTTTCCGGAGCGGGCCGCTTCGCCGACCTGCATGTTGGCTTTGCCCATTACGTCACGACGCTCGGAACGTTCGCGACGCAGCGCTTTCAGTGCCCGCACGCGGCCTTCATTGCGGGTACGACGCGCCTTGATCCCCTGACGGATCCACACCTCTTCCTGCGCCAGCTTGCGGTCAAATTCAGCATTCTGCATCTCTTCAACCCGCAGCGCCTCCTCTTTACCCACCAGGAACTGATCGTAATCTCCCGGCCAGGAGACCAGCTTGCCGCGATCGAGATCGACAATGCGCGTTGCCATATTGCGGATAAACGAGCGGTCATGCGAAATAAACACGATGCTGCCGGTAAAGGTTTTCAGGAACGTTTCCAGCCAGTCGATGGTTTCAATATCGAGGTGGTTAGTAGGCTCATCCAGCATCAGCACGCGTGGGTTACTGACCAGCGCCCGGCCCAGGGCCGCTTTACGCAGCCAGCCGCCGGAGAGCGAAGAGAGTTCTGTATCAGCCTGCAGGCCAATCTGCTGCAGAACATCGTTGATACGGCTGTCGAGCTGCCAGAGATTCTGGTGATCGAGAATCGTCTGCAGCCGCCCCATTTCATTGAGGTTTTTCTCGCTCGGATCCTCCATCACTTTGTGCGAAATGGCGTGATAGGCTTTAAGATGCTCCGCCTGTTCCGCCACGCCCTCAGCGACAAAGTCATACACCGAACCGGTAATGTTACGCGGCGGATCCTGCTGCAGACGCGAAACGATCAGGTCCTGCTCATAGATGATACGCCCATCATCCAGCGGCTGTTCACCGTTGATGATTTTCATTAATGTGGATTTACCGGCACCGTTACGGCCCACCAGACAGACGCGTTCGCCCTCTTCGATGTGCAGTTCGGTATTATCCAGCAGCGGTGCGTCGCTGAATGAGAGGTAGGCACCATGGATACTGATCAACGACATATAAATTATTCCTTACCGGCGTGGCTGACCAGCCAGCAGTTGTGAATTTGACGATTACGGGCAAAGTCCTGTGACAGGGTTTTTTGCGTGATCTCCTGCGCCTGCAGGCCGAGCCGTTGCAGGCCCTCCAGATCCATTTTGAAGCCGCGCTTGTTGTTGGAGAACATAATGGTGCCGCCGCGACGCAGCATGCGCTTCAGGTTTTGCAGCAGCATCAGATGATCGCGCTGCACATCAAAATCCGCCTCCATACGTTTAGAGTTGGAGAAGGTCGGCGGATCGATAAAAATCAGGTCAAACTGCTCGTCGCTTTCACGCAGCCAGCTCAGGCAGTCGGCGTGCAGCAGGCGATGCTGACGGCCGGTCAGACCATTAATGCGCAGGTTGCGCTCCGCCCACTCAAGGTAGGTGCGCGACATATCAACAGTAGTGGTGGATTTTGCCCCGCCTAGCCCGGCGTGCACGCTGGCGCTGCCGGTGTAAGAGAACAGGTTCAGGAAGTCTTTACCTTTACTCATCTGGCCGAGCATCTGCCGCGCGATACGGTGATCGAGGAACAGGCCGGTATCAAGGTAGTCAGTAAGATTAACCAGCAGCCGGGCGTTGAACTCCTGTACTTCAAAGAATTCGCCCTTTTCTCCCAGTTTTTGATACTGATTTTTGCCCTTTTGCCGCTCGCGGGTTTTCAGCACCAGCCTGTTAGCCGGGATCTCCAGCACGCTGAGCGTGGCGCTGATGACATCAAACAGCCGCTGGCGCGCTTTGGCCGCGTCGATGGTTTTGGGTGGCGCGTACTCCTGCACCACCACCCAGTCGGCGTAGCGATCCACGGCGACATTATACTCCGGCAGATCGGCATCATAGAGGCGATAGCACTCAATGCCCGACTGACGCGCCCACTTTTCTAGTTTCTTCAAATTCTTGCGCAGGCGGTTTGCAAAATCTTCTGCAATCTGCGCGCTGCCAGCCGCACCGGACGCCGCCAGCTGATAATTTTTCTGCACGCACTCCAGCGGGCCATTTTTCGCTTTAAACTGGCGCTCCGCGCGCAGCTGCAGGCAGCTCAGCAGATCGGGTGAGGCGCTGAACAGCGACAGATTCCAGCCGCCAAACTGCTGCTTCATAATGCGGCCCAGCTGGCTGTGCAGCGCAATCAGCGCCGGCTCGCTCTCCAGGCGCTCACCATAAGGCGGGTTGCTCAGCACCGTTCCGGTCACGCTTTTATCGTCAAGCGGATTGCTCAGCTTCAGCACATCCTGCTGCGCGAAGGTGAAGAGCTCGAAAACGCCGGCGCGACGCGCGTTAGCGCGCGCCCACTCCAGCACGCGGCCATCATTATCATAACCAAAGAAGCGTGCCTGGGTGGCCGCGGTGCCGGCGCGCGCGCGCTGCAGCGCTTCGCTGCGCAGCTCCTGCCACAGCGCTGCGTTATGCTGCTTCCAGCGGCTAAAGCCCCAGTGGCTGCGCAGCAGACCCGGCGCGCGATCGCAGGCAATTAAGGCCGCCTCAATCAGCAGCGTACCGGAACCGCACATCGGATCCAGCAGCGGCGTTTCCGGCTGCCAGCCAGAACGCATAACAATGGCAGCCGCCAGATTCTCTTTCAGCGGCGCCTGACCGGTCTGCTGACGATAGCCGCGCTGATGCAGCGCGGTGCCGCTGAGATCCAGTGCGATGCTGACGCGATCTTTATTCAGCCAGGCGTTAATGCGAATACCAGGCTGCTCGCGATCCACGCTGGGGCGCGGCAGATCCTGACGCGTAAAGCAGTCAACGATCGCATCTTTGATACGCAGCGCGCCAAACTGGCTGTTGCGGATGACGTCGTTGGTGCCGCTGAAATGGATGGCAAAGGTGGTTTCGCTGTCAAACAGCTCAGCCCAGGGGATACTCTGCGCGCCGACATAGAGATCGAGGTCACTCCAGACACCGAATTCTCCCAGCGGCAGCAAAATACGTGAAGCCAGACGGCTCCACAGCAGGCTTTGGTACATTACGCGATCGTCGGCACGGAAGTGGACGCCGCCCTGCACCACCTGCAAATCCTGCGCGCCCAGCGCGTCCAGCTCAGTTTTCAACAGCTCTTCGAGCCCACGCGCCGTACTGGCAAACAGAGAATTCATATCGTCACTTATACTCTTGCTAAAATTGCTGCGCATTATAGCGAATCAGCGTCCTATGTCATAAAGTTAGCTTCTTTTTGTCTGCAAGGAGCGATGATGATTACCTTATCCCGTCTTTATATTCACCCGGTCAAATCGATGCGCGGCCTGCAGCAGTCGCATGCACAGGTACTGCAGAGCGGTCTGGCGTTTGATCGCATCTTTATGATCACCGAGCCAGACGGGACATTCATCACCGCCCGGCAGTTTCCGCAGCTGGTGCGTTTTACGCCGGTTGTGCTGCCGGATGGCCTGCTGATTAACGCGCCGGACGGTCAGCAGGCGCTGATCCGCTACGCCGACTTTGCGGCAGAAGAGAGCGAAACCGTTGTCTGGGGCAACACCTTTACTGCCCGCATCGCGCCGGAAGCGATTAACCGCTGGCTGAGCGACTATTTTCCGCGCCCGGTACAGCTGCGCTGGACAGGTGAGACGCCGACGCGACGCGTAAAGCGTTTTGACGCCGTACCGCTCGGCTTTGCCGACGGCTATCCGTTTCTGCTGATCAATATGGCGTCAATGCAGGATCTGCAGCAGCGCTGCCCGGCTGGCGTACGCGTGGAGCAGTTTCGCCCTAACCTGGTGGTCAGCGGTGCCCCCGCCTGGGATGAAGATAGCTGGAAGCGGCTGCAAATCGGTGACGTTGAGTTTGTCGTGCCGAAACCGTGCAGCCGCTGCATATTTACCACTATCGGAACGGAAAACGGAGAGAAACATCCGGCGGGGGAGCCGCTGACTACGTTGCAGGGCTTTCGCAACGCGCAGGATGGCAGCGGTGATATCGATTTTGGCCTCAATCTGATAGCCCTGAACAGCGGGCTGATCCGCAGCGGCGACAGCGTGACGATTCTGGAACGCCATACCCCACGCGTCTATGGTGCCGGCAAGACTGAAACTCCACTGACAGCAGAGACAGGCGCGCCTGCCAGCGTCACCATTACCTGTCAGGGCCGGCGTTTTGAGGGAGATAATCAGCAGGTATTACTGGAGCAGCTGGAGATGGCCGGGTTTCGTATTCCCTACTCCTGCCGGGCCGGGCTGTGCGGCAGCTGTAAAGTTACGCTGGTTGGCGGCACCGTCAGGCCGTTAAAGCAGAGCGCCGTACGCGCTGACGGCACTATTCTGAGCTGCAGCTGTATTCCGGCCAGTGACATTGAGCTGGGTTGACTGCTCCCCGCCCTAAAGGGCGAGGATTCCCACTTCAACGCAACCTACCTAAGCCGCATTACGCGGCTTTAGGGTTTACAGTCGCTCCGTGGGCTAACGCGGTCAGCCCGGCCGCTTTTATATGTTACCGCGCTTATATCCCCGCCCGATTGGGCGGGGGTTTACGGAGCATAATGCTAAACCGCGCGCGCGTACCAGGTCGCCAGCTGCAGCGGCTGCAGGCGATCGTTCATGATTTTGATCGCGTCGCCAAGCTGCATGCTTTTTCCCGCCATGCTCAGCGCCGGCTGCGCCACCAGACAGAGCGCCGCGTTTTCACTGCTTTCTACCACCAGCAGCTGTGCCTGCTCACCGCTCTCAGCCAGCGTAGCCGTGACCATATCGCCTGCGACCGGCTGCCAGCTATGTTTATGGCTGATGAAGTGCCAGCTTTTTGGCATCAGCGGCTTGAGGAAGCGGCTTGCCACCAGCGCATTCAGGATCAGCTCGGCACGCTGATGAGCGGATAATTCACTCTCACGACAGCGGTCGTCGAAACTAAAATAGAGTGCGGCGTCATCGACGCAAAATCCGCTGCTGTTAAAAGCGTCGGGCGTCAGCATTTTGCGGGAGAAGCGGGAGCGGAAGAGTGTGCCATCAGCCAAATCAAGCATCATACGGTCATGCTCGGCGTCATAATACCAGCGCCAGTTGTCATCGGGTTTGATTTTCATGATGTGCCTTGTGGGATTCTGCTGCGCTAAATGGCGCCTAAAAAATAAAATATCGCTTTAAGCAAAAAGCTGAAAAATAGAACAACAGGGGAAAATATAAACGAGCCAGAGGGAGAAATAAACCCCCTGGCCGGGGAAAGTGAGATATGTCTTAGAGGTGGGTCACGATATCTTTAATTAAAGCTGGTCCCTGATAAATAAATCCGGAGTATATCTGCACCAGCGTGGCGCCCGCGGCAATTTTTTCCCGTGCGGCGATGAGGGAATCTATTCCACCAGCGCCAATAACAGGTAAGCGCCCCTGCAGCTCCTGCGCCAGCCGGCGGATCACCTCTGTGCTGCGCGCCTGAACCGGGCGTCCGCTCAGGCCGCCCGCTTCATCTGCATATTTAAGTCCGCTAACCAGCGTACGATCCAGCGTGGTATTGGTTGCAATCACACCATCAATCTGGTGGCGCACCAGGCTGTCAGCGACCTGGATTAATTCCTCCTCAGACAGATCCGGCGCAATCTTTACGGCCACCGGGACATATTTAAGGTGTCGCTGCTGTAGTTCCTGCTGTTTTAATTTAATCGCCGCCAGCAAATCGTCCAGCGCATCGCCATATTGCAGCGTACGCAGGCCAGGCGTGTTAGGTGAAGAGATATTTATCGCAATATAACCCGCATGGGCGTAGACCTTCTCCATGCAGATCAGGTAATCCTCTTTCCCCTGCTCAACCGGGGTATCTTTATTCTTACCAATATTGATCCCCAGCACGCCTTTAAATCGCGCTTTTTTGACGTTCTCTACCAGATGATCAACTCCGTGGTTATTAAATCCCATGCGGTTAATGATGCCGCCCGCCTCAACCAGACGGAACATACGCGGTTTATCATTTCCCGGCTGCGCGCGCGGCGTTACCGTCCCGACTTCAATAAAACCAAACCCCATCGCGCCAAACGCATCAATGCACTCCGCGTTTTTATCCAGCCCGGCCGCCAGACCCAGCGCGTTGGGAAATGTCAGGCCCATACAGCTTACCGGACGCGCCGGCAGCGACTGCCGAATCAGCCCCTCCAGCGGCGTACCGCTGATAAAACGCAGCTGCTGGAAAGTGAGTTCATGCGCGCGCTCGGGATCGAGTTTAAACAGGGCGGGCCGGACGATGGGATATAACATGCACTCTCCTGAATGGCAGTAAAGGAAGAAACAGCGGGTGCACGGGAAAACGTGCGCCAGAATGGTAAGGTGCTCTGGCGCAAAAGTAAATTAGTGACGAACCTCAGAACAGAATCGCGATCAACGGCGGGATGAATAACGACTCAGGCGATTACGGCACGCCTGCAGACCGTGATAGAGCGGCGGGCAATACCAGAGCAGTTTCAGCCGGGTATTATGCCGTAATACGCGCCGCACCAGAGTGTTTACCCGCGGCTGCCACTCGGCAGGTACTTTAATGCGGTGTTTACGGATCTGTGCCAGGCAGCCATGCATAATGGTCTGATAGTAGTCGTCCAGTAATGCCTCATCCTGCGGCAGCTGCTGCTCTCGCAAAAACGCTTCGCTGCTGTCGCGGGCGATAAAGTAATTTTTTATCCAGGAGAAGTCGCGGGTGCTTTGCGACAGCGAACTCTGCATAAAGCGCTTGTAGTAGTAGCTCTCGCCGGTGCAGTAGAAGCTGTGCGCCTGCATATAGAGTGCGAACATAAAAGGCGCATCTTCATGATTCTGAATCGGCAGGAAACTCAGCCCCAGCCGCTCAATCAGCTGCCGGGAAATGATGCTGCTCCAGATCACCCGGTGCGCCGACTGATGCTGGATCAGCGTGCGCAGGCTGTCGCTGCCGCCGGAGAAAAGGCCGCTGACGTGACGCTGATGAATCGTCTGATAGTGGCGCTGCGGTTCCGGGACGTCGAAAAACATTTTTGCGCCGAAGCAGAACAGCTCAAGTCCGGTATGCTGCGCCTGCGCGCGCCGGAAATCGGCAAAGAGAGTGGCGGAGATAAAGTCATCGGCATCCATAAAATAGAGGAAATCGCCGGTGGCGACCGCCAGCCCTTTCATCCGCGCTGCGCTGACGCCGCCGCGGTTGCCGCTCAGCAAAGTGACCTGCGGATGCGCCGCAGCGAACGCCGTAAGCCAGCTTACGCTCTCATCCGTTGAGCCGTCGTCAATAATAATGATCTCATCTGCCGGCGACGTCTGCTGCAGCAGCGACTGCATCGTCTCCGGCAGCCACGGGGCGCAGTTCCAGTTCGGAATAATGACCGAGATAGTCGGGACGGGGCGCGACGTCATACTTATCCTCTTTCTTCAGCATTAACAACGGGGGTACGGCGCAGGCGCTTCAGCACCAGGCTATGCAGCAGACAGCAGACACCGAGATTTACGGCACCAATCAATGCCAGCCAGAGCAGATTAATCCAGCGATTCTGATTCCATTCAATAGGCAGCAGCGTGCTCAGGCCGGCAATCAGGCCCGATACTGCCCAGATTAGCGCCACGTCGCGCGTCAGCCAGCTGAAGTGAATACCCGGCGCAAAACGACGGTGTACAAGCCATGCCCAGCCAACCAGATAGAAAATGTTCTGCGCCAGCCACAGCCAGCCGGTTCCCAGCGCGCCGTAGTGAATCGCACACCAGATGTTAAGCGGCACCAGCAGAATGGCAAACAGGGTAAAGCCCTGCATATGGAGTTTAAGGTTGCCATTCACGTACTGCAGGTGATAGAGCAAGCCACAGATCGCCTGAATTCCGCTGCCTAAGGCGTAAAGCGTCAGGACAAAAGCCATCTCATCGACGATCTGCGTTTTTTGCGTCCATGCCCAGAGCAGCGGACCCGAATAGCAGGCGATGGTGATACTGAGCGGTGCCATAAAAATGGCGACCGCCTGCGTGGTGTAACGGTAGAGACGCAGAGATTCCGCATCGCCCTGTTGCCGGGTTTTCATACCGGTCATGCGTGGCACAATCGCCTGCATAATCGGGCTGCTAAGCAGCAGGATACCGGTCGCCGCCGTTGCCACGACGGTAAAGGATCCGTACTCGCTCAGCGGCAGAGTTTTAGACAGCACCAGACGGTCAATCTGCGAGATAAACGTCCAGATTGCGCTGGAGAACGCGGCGCTCAGCGCAAAGCGAATAAAAGGCCTCAGCACCTCTTTCAGGTCGCTGCGCTTCTCTTTGCGCGCGGCGCGCGGGATAAGCTGATACGCCTTCCAGATGCAGCAGCCCGCCTCAGCGATGGAGACCAGCAGCTGCCAGATAAAGAATGTCAGCACGGCGTTGGCGAAGAGCTGGATCACCAGTACCGCACCAAAGGTGCGCAGCGTGGTAATAGTCAGGTTAACGCCATTCAGCCAGACCTGATGTTCAAAGCCGATAATCACGCTGCGATAGGGACTGGTACGCCAGCGAATGGCCGCGGTGATCACCATAATTGCCACGGCGATAACCACATCGCCGGCCGGCAGATGACGCGCATCCAGCCAGTGTGTCGCTATCCAGGGCGTTGCCAGCCAGCCCAGCACCACCAGCACCAGCGTTGAAAACAGGAAAAAGCGCGTCAGGGTGGTAAACAGCGCCGGAAACCAGACAAATTCCGCCTGATTAGCGCGATAGCGCGCCGCTTCACGCATCAGCGTGGTGGAGACGCCCGCATCCAGCAGCTGCAGCCAGGTCAGTAATATAGAAAAGAAGCCAACCAGGCCATACGCCTCCATCCCCAGATTCTGAATATAGAGCGGCACCACTAAAATACCTGACAGCGTCAGGTAGATCTGCCCGACATAGTTGGCAATCGCATTACGTTTGATAGACATAAAAGTAAGGGGGTCTGGGTATTTTTCTCAATGTCTTCAAGCGTGACACAAAAATGTGACAGCGCCCACAGGAGTAATTCTTAAAAACCACCTGGCATTCACGCCGCAGCTTTTTCTTAATTTCATCAATAAAAAACAGCTATCGGGCCATTTTATCCGCTGCCGCTCTTTGAGCCCGACTGGCAGCGCAGGCAGTAGCGTTTCGCAGGCAACAGATCAACAGCGGGATCCGTTTGCCGTTTTAAAGCTTTTGATTGCCGGATAAATCATTTACCCCTTTTCGGGCGCTCTGGCAGGATTAAGACAATCAGTTCTCAATTAAACACTATCGATAACTTTTTGTTATAAGGAGCAGGTATGCGGATCCTAACGCTGGCGGGCAGTCCCCGTTTTCCTTCACGTTCGACGGCGCTGCTGACGCTCTGCCAGCGCCAGCTGGAAGCCCGGGGCGCCGAGGTTATTGCGTGGAATATCCATAATTTTCCACCGGAAGATTTGATCCATGCCCGTTTCGAATCGCCTGCCCTGAATGCGTTTAAAGCTGACATCGCCAGCGTAACCGGCGTCATCATTTCTACTCCTGTCTATAAAGCGTCGTTTGCAGGTGCGCTAAAAACTGTCCTGGATCTGCTGCCGGAACGGGCGCTGGAAGAGAAAGTCGTACTGCCGCTGGCAAGTGGCGGCAGCGTGGCACATATGCTGGCGCTCGATTACGGGCTTAAACCGGTACTGAGCGCGCTGAAAGCGCAGGAGGTGTTACAGGGAGTATTTGCGCAGGATCTGCAGATTACGCATTACGATCGCCAGCCGGAATTTGCCAGCGATCTCACTTCCCGTATTGATGATGCGCTGGAGAACTTCTGGCTCGCGCTGCAGCGCCGTCATCTGCCATTTGCCCGGGCTGTCTGAGGAGAGACTATCGTGAAACGGCTTATAACAGCTCTGCTGCTTCCGGCGCTGGTTGCCCTGTTTACCCTGACGGCCAGCGCAGCGGACGCACCTTCTCAGATCCGTATCGGCTATCAGAAAGGCTCGGTCAGCATGGTGCTGGCAAAATCGCACCGGCTGCTGGAGCAGCGTTTTCCGGCGATGGCAATTAAGTGGATTGAGTTTCCTGCCGGCCCGCAGATGCTGGAGGCGCTTAACATCGGCAGTATCGATTTAGGCAGCACCGGAGATATTCCTCCGCTCTTTGCGCAGGCCGCCGGCGCCGACCTGCTTTATGTCGGATCGGAACCCGCGAAGCCTAAAGCAGAAGTGATCCTGGTGCCGCAGAACAGCCCCATCCACAGCGTGGCCGATCTGAAAGGCCGTAAAGTTGCTTTTCAGAAAGGCTCCAGCTCGCACAACCTGCTGCTGCGCGCGCTGCAGCAGGCGGGTCTGAGCTTCACTGATATTCAGCCGGTCTATCTGACGCCAGCCGATGCCCGCGCGGCGTTTCAGCAGGGTAACGTTGACGCCTGGGCGATCTGGGATCCTTATTACTCAGCCGCTCTGCAGCAGGGCAATGTGCGCGTCCTCACTGACGGCAGCACGCTGAACCTGACCGGCTCTTTCTATCTGGCGACCCGACAGTTTGCTGAAGCCAGTCCCGACACCCTCAGCCAGGTGCTGGCCACCTTCAGTGAGGCGGATGCGCTGACGCAGAGCCAGCGGGCACAGAGTATCGACCTGCTGGCGCAGGCGATGGGCCTGCCAAAACCGGTTCTGGCGAGCTATCTCGATCATCGTCCGCCCACCACGATTACCCCCGTCAGTGCACGCACCGCCGCCGCGCAGCAGCACACTGCCGATCTGTTTTACGCCAGCCATCTGTTGCCGGTAAAACTCACCATCGCTGACCGCATATGGCAACCCCGGGCGGCCCATTAATAAGGAATAACGCAATGAGCATATCTGTTTTCTGGTTTCTTCCCACGCACGGCGATGGTCACTATCTGGGAACCGCCGAAGGCGCCCGTCCGGTGGATCACGGTTATCTGCAGCAGATAGCACAGGCCGCTGACCGGCTGGGCTTTGGCGGCGTGCTGATCCCGACCGGACGCTCCTGCGAAGATGCCTGGCTGGTCGCTGCCTCGCTGATCCCGGTTACGCAGCGCCTGCGCTTTCTGGTGGCACTGCGTCCCGGCGTGATCTCGCCGACCCAGGCAGCGCGTCAGGCGGCAACGCTGGATCGCCTCTCTAACGGTCGTGCGCTGTTTAACCTGGTGACCGGTGGCGATCCGGAAGAGCTGGCGGGCGATGGCGTCTTTCTCGACCATCGCGAGCGCTATGCAGAGTCGGCGGAATTTACCCGCATCTGGCGACGTGTTTCTGAAGGCGAAACGGTGGACTATGAGGGCAAACACGTCAAAGTGCGCGGTGCGCGCCTGATGTTCCGTTCGGTACAGCAGCCGCGTCCGCCACTCTGGTTCGGCGGCTCTTCTGATGCCGCGCAGGATCTGGCTGCTGAACAGGTTGACGTCTATCTCACCTGGGGAGAGCCGCCCGCACTGGTCAAAGAGAAGATTGAGCAGGTGCGCGCCAAAGCCGCAGCGCAGGGGCGCACGGTGCGCTTCGGTATTCGTCTGCACGTGATTGTGCGCGAGACGAACGAAGAGGCGTGGCAGGCAGCGGATCGGCTTATTTCACATCTGGATGACGCCACGATTGCCAAAGCACAGGCGGCGTTCGCGCGCACGGATTCGGTCGGACAGCAGCGGATGGCTGCCCTGCACGGCGGCCAGCGCGATAAGCTGGAGATCAGTCCGAACCTCTGGGCTGGGGTTGGCCTGGTACGCGGCGGAGCCGGCACTGCGCTGGTCGGCGATGGGCCAACTGTGGCAGAACGCATGCGCGAATATCAGGCGCTGGGCATTGAAACCTTTATCCTTTCTGGCTATCCGCATCTGGAAGAAGCGTACCGCGTCGGCGAGCTGCTGTTTCCCCATCTTGACCTGGCCGTGCCGGAAGTGCCAAAACCGCGCGTCGTGCAGGCGCATGGCGAAGCCGTGGCCAATGATTTTACGCCGCAGAAAGTTGCGCAAAGCTAAGGAGTCACCATGTCTGAGCAGATAAAAACGCTGCGCAATGCGCTGCTGCCCTGGCTGCTGCCGGTGGGAATAGTGGCGATATGGCAGCTCTCTTCGTCGCAGGGCTGGCTCTCCACGCGTATTTTACCGGCGCCGGAGAAAATTGTGACCGCCTTCTGGCAGCTGACCGCCAGCGGTGAACTGTGGCAGCACCTGGCCATCAGCAGCTGGCGCGCGCTAATCGGTTTTGCCATCGGCGGCACGATCGGGCTGGCGCTCGGACTCATCACCGGTACATCGCGCACCGGTGAGCGTCTGCTGGATACCTCGCTACAAATGCTGCGCAACGTGCCGCATCTGGCGCTGATCCCGCTGGTGATCCTCTGGTTTGGCATTGATGAATCGGCCAAAATTTTCCTGGTCGCACTCGGTACGCTGTTTCCGATCTACCTCAATACCTATCACGGGATCCGTAATATCGATCGCGGGCTGATAGAGATGGCGCGCAGCTATGGCCTCTCCGGCTGGTCGCTGTTTGCGCAGGTTATCCTGCCTGGCGCCCTGCCCGGCATCATGGTCGGGGTGCGCTTTGCACTGGGTCTGATGTGGCTGACGCTGATTGTGGCTGAAACCATCTCGGCCAACTCCGGTATCGGCTATCTGGCGATGAACGCGCGCGAATTTTTGCAAACTGACGTGGTCGTGGTGGCCATTATTCTTTATGCCCTGCTGGGCAAACTGGCAGACGTGGCGGCGCAGCTGCTGGAGCGTATCTGGCTGCGCTGGCATCCGGCCTGGCAACTGAAGGAGAGCAACGCATGAGCAATGCCGTACAAAATCCGGCGCGCCTGATCAGCGGCACGCCGGTCGCCATCAGTAACCTCTCTAAGCACTATGGCAATCGTACTATTCTTGACCAGGTCAGCCTGCATATTCCGGCCGGGCAGTTTGTTGCCGTGGTCGGGCGCAGCGGCTGCGGTAAAAGCACTCTGCTGCGGCTGCTGGCCGGACTGGAAGTCGCCAGCCAGGGTGAGCTGCTGGCGGGTAACGCGCCGCTGGCCGCAGCGCGCGACGATACGCGACTGATGTTCCAGGATGCGCGTCTGCTGCCGTGGAAAAAAGTGATCGATAACGTCGGACTCGGCTTACGCGGCCGCGAATGGCGCAGCGCCGCGCTGGAGGCACTGGAGGCCGTAGGCCTTGCCGATCGCGCAAATGAGTGGCCTGCTGCCCTCTCGGGTGGACAGAAGCAGCGCGTGGCGCTGGCGCGGGCGCTGATCCACCGTCCTGGCTTACTGCTGCTGGATGAGCCGCTGGGTGCGCTGGATGCCTTAACCCGCATTGAGATGCAGGGGCTGATTGAATCACTCTGGCAGCAGCACAATTTTACGGTGCTGCTGGTGACGCATGATGTCAGCGAGGCGGTGGCGCTGGCCGATCGGGTGTTACTGATTGAAGAGGGTAAAATCGGGCTCGATCTGCTGGTCGATTTGCCGCGTCCGCGCCGCAAAGGCTCGGCGCGACTGGCAGAGCTGGAAGCGAGCGTACTGGATCGGGTGATGACGCGCAGCGCCGCTGAGCAGCCGCTGCGCTTTGCCCGGCAGCGTTAACTGCCCTGCCCGCTGGCGGGTCTGTCCGCCAGCGGGCTGTGCATCAGTGATGCAGCAGGTCATCCACCACCTGCGCTTTACTCAGCTGGTAAGGAAAGAACGTGGGCCAGTTTTCCAGTTCATCAAACAGCGCAGCCTGCGAGACATTACCCGTAAAAATGTGAAAGTGGGATGACTTACGCGGGCTGATAATGTGATCGCTGAACTGCACAAAGTGCGGCGCTTTACTGGCTTTATCGGTACATTCAAACAGATAGCGCACCCCTCTTTTACCGGAAACGTAGTTGAGCACCTTGTAACCTTTATAGGCATATTTACAGCTGCTGACCGCGCCTTTTTCGGTAAATTCCATCACGTCATTTTCAATGCCGATGTCAGTGATATCACTGGCATAGCCGGTGAGATAGTACTGTTTAATGTCGCTGAACGAGCGCGTTTTATCCGCTGCCGCTTTTTTGTGAAACACCGGATCCAGTGAGCCATCTTTGGCATAGGGATAAATGGACTGCCATACCCCATCCCAGTCGGAAAGCGGCCGATCTTTGACATCGCCATCGGCAAAGATGCCGCTGGCGGCACGCACCTCTTTTTCACTCAGTGGAGCACCGTGCGAATGACCGCCGTGTGCAAACGCTGCTGAACTGCAGGCCAGCCCCAGAAATAGTGTCCAGTACGCTACTTTCATCTTGAAATACTCACGTCTTGTTTTATTGATGTTATAACGTAACATATAAATCAGCGTGACGCACCCTCCTGAATTATGACCAAAGCGGTGATTTAAGAGAAGGTTTGTCGCGCCATACTGTAGTGCCCGCATGGCTGTAAAAGAACAGCCGCAACCGGTGACGGTTGCGGCTGCGGAGGTTTACGCGTTCAGCGCTTTGGTGATTTTCTCATAGAGATCGCCGGAAAGATTGTCCAGCCCCTTTAGCTGCTGCAGTGCCTGACGCATTAACGCCTGACGTCCTGCATCATAGCGCTTCAGGCGGATCAGGGGTTCAATCATGCGCGCGGCCACCTGCGGGTTACGCGTGTTGAGATCGGTCAGCATCTCAACCAGGAACTGATAACCGCTGCCATCCTGCGCGTGAAACGCCGCCGGGTTCCCCGCCGCGAATGCGCCAATCAGCGCCCGGATGCGGTTGGGGTTACCCATGGTGAAGGAGCGATGGTTCAGCAGCGCGCGCACGTTGCGTAACACTTCTGGCGCCGGGCTGGTCGCCTGCAGCATAAACCATTTATCCATGACCAGACCGTCCTGATGCCAGCGCTCATCCCAGGCGGCCAGCAGCGCGTCGCGGCACGGCAGCTGCGCCATCACCGCTGCCGAGAGCGCCGCCAGCGCATCAGTCATATTCGTGGCGTGCGCATACTGCGCCTGAACCAGACGATCGGCCTGCATCGTATCCCCCAGAGCCAGATAGCTCAGGCAGACATTCTTCAGCGCGCGCCGGCCAATTTCCGCATGATCAACGCGATATTCACTGCTCTGGCTGGCCAGATAGAGCGCATAGCACTCGTCGTTCAGCTCGTTTGCCAGCGTGCGCATCAGCGCATGGCGTACGGCGGCAATCGCCTGTGGATCGATGATGTCGAACAGCTCTGCTATCTCATTTTCTGATGGCAGAGTCAGGATCAGCGCCATCAGCGCCGGATCGCCCTGCTCATCCAGCAGCACCGCCCGGAAAGCGTCAGCGACGTGCAGAGGCAGCGACAGCGGCTGGCCCTGCTGGTAGCGCGCGACGTTAAGGCGAATATAGGTTGCGAGCAGACTCTGCGCCGCATCCCAGCGGGAAAACGCATTGCTCGCGTGACGCATCAGGAAGGTGAGCTGTGCGTCGCTCCACTTATAATCGAGTTTTACCGGTGCAGAGAATTCACGCAGCAATGACGGCACCGGCTGAAAATAGACGTTATCAAAGACAAACGTCTGGAACGCCTGTGTCACGTTCAGCACGTGATGTACCGGCTGGCCGTTATGCTGCAGCGGGATCACTTTGCCTTCGTTATCGTAGAGTTCGATATCCAGCGGAATGTGCAGCGGCAGCTTCTCCTGACCATCTGCGGTTGGCGGCGTATGCTGAGTCACGTGCAGGGTATACTGCTCCAGATCCGGATTGTAGTCATCGCGCACGCTCACGACCGGCGTACCTGACTGGCTGTACCAGCGACGGAACTGGGTTAAATCAACGCCAGAGGCGTCTTCCATCGCCTGGACAAAATCGTCGCAGGTTGCCGCACTGCCGTCGTGACGTTCGAAGTAGCACTGCATGCCCAGCTGGAACTTCTCTTCACCCAGCAGCGTGTGCATCATGCGGATCACTTCCGATCCCTTCTCATACACCGTCAGGGTATAGAAGTTATTCATCTCTATAACCTGATCCGGCCGGATCGGGTGCGCCATCGGGCTGGCATCTTCGGCAAACTGCGCACCGCGCATCACCCGCACGTTATCAATACGGTTCACCGCACGGGAGCCGAGATCGGAGCTGAACTCCTGATCGCGGAACACCGTCAGCCCCTCTTTCAGGCTGAGCTGGAACCAGTCGCGACAGGTGACGCGGTTACCGGTCCAGTTATGAAAATACTCATGGCCGATCACCGCCTCAATGCCGAGATAATCTTTATCCGTCGCGGTTTCCGCTTTTGCCAGCACATATTTGGAGTTAAAGACGTTAAGGCCTTTGTTCTCCATCGCGCCCATATTGAAGAAATCCACGGCGACAATCATAAAGATATCGAGGTCATATTCGAGACCAAAACGCTCTTCATCCCATTTCATACTGGCTTTCAGCGAGGTCATTGCCCAGTCGGCACGATCGAGATTGCCGCGGTCAACAAAGATCTCCAGCGCGACGTCGCGTCCTGAACGGGTAGTAAAACTGTCGTGCAGCACATCAAAATCACCCGCCACCAGCGCAAACAGATAGCAGGGTTTCGGGAACGGATCCTGCCACGTCACCCAGTGACGCCCGTCATCCAGCTCGCCGCTCTTTAGCTTGTTACCGTTGGAGAGCAGATACGGATAGCGCACCGGGTCGGCCCGGAGCGTGGTGGTAAAGCGCGCCAGAACGTCGGGACGATCCAGATACCAGGTAATGTGCCGGAAACCCTCCGCCTCACACTGGGTGCAGAGCGCCTCTCCCGACTGATACAGCCCTTCCAGCGCGCTGTTTTTAGCCGGATGGATCAGATTTACAATGCGCAGCGTGAAGTTGTCAGGCAGCTGGCTGAGGATCAGCGCCCCCGCCTCTTCGCGATAGTGCGGCCAGGGCGCGCCATCTACCGTCAGCTCAACCAGCGTTAACGCTTCACCATCAAGATGCAGATCGGCGTCTGCTGCGCCGAGACGTTTCACCTGGCTGATGGCCGTTACGCGTGTTTCTGTTGCATCCAGATCAAACGTCAGGTCGATATCCGTAATGGTGTAATCAGGCGCCCGGTAGTCGTGGCGATATTTAATGTGCGGCTGTTGCGTCATATATCCTTCTCGCATCGTTGTTATGTTGAGGCCATCCTGTTGCGGTGGCGCAAATATCTCAAAGTCTAAGCGGCCTGACGGCGAGTTGCCATGCGCAATGCGCGCGGGCGCAGAAAAGGCTACAATTCAGTAACAATGGCACAATTGACCCTCGACCCGCCACCTGCAAATGTGGTGTGATCGCAGAGATTACTGTTTTATACTCCTGCGTCTTTAGGATTTTGTTAAACACCGGGCTCTGCTCCGCGGAAGAGGATGCTGAAACGCACCATGACTGGACACGCTTCCCCGATTTTGACCACGCTGCTTGATACCGATGCGTACAAGCTTCATATGCAGCAGGCCGTATATCATCGTTACTACGATGTCCCGGTTACCGCAGAATTTCGCTGTCGCAGCGATGAACAGCTTGGCCGATATGCCAGCGAGATTCGCGCGCAAATTGATACTCTGCAAAATCTGACCCTGAGCGATGATGAGTTTGCCTGGCTCAGTAACCTGCCTTTTTTCCAGCACGACTATCTGACCTGGCTACGCGCCTTTCGCTTCAATCCGGCGCAGGTTGAGGTACGGGACGAGCGGGGCCAGCTGCGCATCCAGATCCGCGGCCCGTGGCGTGAGGTCATTCTGTGGGAAGTACCGCTGCTGGCGCTGATCAGTGAAGTGGTACATCGCCACCGCACGCCGCAGATCGCCGCAGAGCAGGCGGTCGCGCATCTGCAGCAAAAGCTTTCAGCCTTCCAGACGCAGGTTGCCGATCTTGATATGTCGCGCTTTCAGCTGATGGATTTCGGCACGCGCCGCCGCTACTCACAGGAGGTGCAGGAAGCGATTGTCAGTACGCTGAAAGCAGAGTTTCCGTGGCTGGTGGGCACCAGTAATTACGATCTGGCGCGTCGTCTGCAGCTGACGCCGGTCGGTACCCAGGCCCATGAGTGGTTTCAGGCGCATCAGCAGATCAGCCCGGTGCTGGCCAACAGCCAGCGTGCGGCGCTGCAGTCGTGGCTGGATGAGTATGATAATCAGCTGGGCATTGCGCTCACGGACTGCATCACCATGGACGCCTTTTTGCGCGATTTTGGTCCCGGCTTTGCCCATCGCTATCAGGGACTGCGCCACGACTCCGGCGACCCGGTTGAGTGGGGCGAGAAAGCCGTTGCGCACTATGAGCGGCTCGGTATCGATCCGCGCAGCAAAACGCTGGTGTTCTCAGACAATCTCAACCTGGATAAAGCGCTGGCGCTCTATCGTCACTTTGGTCAGCGTGCCAACGTGGTGTTTGGTATCGGCACGCGCCTGACCTGCGACATTCCGGGCGTAACGCCGCTTAACATCGTGATCAAACTGGTCAGCTGCAATGGCAAACCGGTCGCTAAACTCTCTGACAGCCCGGGTAAAACCATTTGTCAGGATAAAGCCTTCGTGCGCGCGCTGCGCAAAGCATTTGACCTGCCGCTGGTCAAACGCGCCAGCTGACCTGCCCCGGGCAGGGTTCACTCCCCTGCCCGTCGCCATTAAAATCACTCACTTCCCGCAATTTTGCTTGTTTCCTGATGGCTCACAAGTAACATAGCAACACCCCTGAACGTGGGAGAATTGGCTGTTTCTGCCAGCACCATACGTCACCTGTGACGATAGCCGGGTGCGGCGGGACACCTGTTATTTCATCTATATATAGAGAGATTTTTATGAGCGTAGTGCCTGTAGCGGATGTACTGCACGGTCGGGTCGCGGTTGACAGTGAAGTCACCGTACGCGGCTGGGTGCGTACCCGAAGAGATTCCAAAGCCGGTCTTTCCTTTATCGCCGTTTATGACGGCTCCTGCTTTAATCCCGTTCAGGCTGTCGTCAATAATTCTCTGAATAATTATCAGGATGAAGTGCTGCGTCTGACCACCGGCTGCTCGGTCATTGTTACCGGCACCGTGGTGGAATCACCGGGCCAGGGTCAGGCATTTGAGCTGCAGGCCACCCGTGTTGAAGTGACCGGCTGGGTTGACGATCCTGACACTTACCCGATGGCTGCCAAACGTCACAGCATCGAGTATCTGCGCGAAGTGGCTCACCTGCGCCCGCGTACTAACCTGGTTGGCGCCGTCGCGCGCGTGCGTCATACCCTGGCGCAGGCGCTGCATCGCTTTTTCCATGAAAACGGCTATTTCTGGGTTTCCACACCGCTGATCACCGCATCTGATACGGAAGGTGCAGGCGAAATGTTCCGCGTATCGACGCTGGATATGGAAAACCTGCCGCGCGATCCGCAGGGTAAAGTGGATTATGACAAAGATTTCTTCGGTAAAGAGGCGTTCCTGACCGTATCGGGTCAGCTGAATGCTGAAACGTATGCCTGTGCGCTGTCAAAAGTCTACACCTTTGGCCCGACGTTCCGCGCGGAAAACTCCAACACCAGCCGCCACCTGGCGGAATTCTGGATGCTGGAGCCGGAAGTGGCCTTTGCCACGCTGGATGACGCCGCAGCGCTGGCTGAAGCGATGCTGAAATATGTCTTCAAAGCTGTACTAAATGAACGTGCCGATGACATGGCGTTCTTTGCCGAGCGCGTGGATAAAGATGCCGTTGCGCGTCTTGAGCGTTTTGTTACCACCGATTTTGCGCAGGTAGACTATACCGACGCAGTTGACATATTGCTGAAGAGCGGCCAGAGCTTTGAAAACCCGGTTGCATGGGGTGTGGATCTCTCTTCTGAACATGAGCGCTATCTGGCTGAGAAACACTTCAAGGCGCCGGTGGTGGTGAAGAACTACCCGAAAGATATTAAAGCGTTCTACATGCGTATGAATGATGACGGTAAAACCGTAGCGGCAATGGACGTGCTGGCGCCGGGTATTGGCGAAATTATTGGTGGATCGCAGCGTGAAGAGCGGCTGGATGTGCTGGATGCCCGTCTGGCAGAGATGGGGCTGAACAAAGAGGATTACTGGTGGTATCGCGACCTGCGTCGTTACGGCACCGTACCGCACGCTGGCTTTGGTTTAGGGTTTGAACGTTTGATCGCCTATGTCACTGGCGTACAAAATGTAAGGGACGTTATCCCCTTCCCGCGTACTCCGCGCAACGCGAATTTCTGATTTGCGCAATTAAATATAAGAAATTCATATATATACCGAGGTCGGCACTGCCGGCCTTTTTTTATTTTTGTAAATCTTGAGATATCTCACAAAGTTCCGTAATTATTACAAATTGTCACACAATTTTTCTTTTTGATACTCAATTAGGAGATTTGAATCATTTTCGGGCTAGAAATAGCAACTGCGGAGTGAAAAGATGCGTGCAGACATATGAGACACCAAACTTCTTTCAGGGTTCCTGTAAAGTTTTCCTGACGGCAGTGGCAGGTGTCCAGATAACTCCAATGAGGGTAATAAATAATGATGAAGCGCAACATTCTTGCAGTGGTTATCCCTGCTCTGTTAGCTGCCGGTGCAGCAAATGCAGCAGAAATCTATAACAAAGATGGCAACAAACTGGACCTCTACGGAAAAGTTGACGCACGCCACACATTCTCTGACGACGCTGGCAACGACGGCGACGCCTCTTATGTGCGCTTTGGTTTCAAGGGTGAAACGCAGATTACCGACCAGCTGACCGGTTACGGCCAGTGGGAATACAACATCCAGGCAAACGTTGCTGAATCTCAGGGTACTGAAGGTTCCAAAACCCGTCTGGGCTTTGCCGGTCTGAAATTTGGCGACTACGGCTCATTCGACTACGGTCGTAACTACGGCGTAGGCTACGATCCACTGGCGTGGACCGACGTTCTGCCAGTATTCGGCGGCGACTCTGGTCGTTCTGACAACTTTATGCTGGGTCGTTCTAACGGTCTGGCGACCTACCGCAACAGCAACTTCTTTGGTCTGGTTGATGGCCTGGCGTTCGCGGCTCAGTATCAGGGCAAAAACGAAGAGTCCACAAACGGTCGTGGAGCAGATCGCGCAAACGGCGACGGCTGGGGTACTTCTTTAACCTATACCTCTGAGATCGGCGTAGGTGTTTCTGCGGCATACTCCTCTTCTGACCGTACCAACGGCCAGCAGGGCGCTTTCTATGGCAACGGCAGCGAGAAAGCTGACGCCTGGTCAACCGCGCTGAAATATGATGCGAACAACGTATACCTGGCTGCGATGTACGGTGAGAGCCGTAACTCAACCTGGATTACAACTAACGCTGATACTCCTGCAGAACTCAACGGTGCAGTAAACAAAGAGCAGAAGTTTGAAGTTGTAGCTCAGTACCAGTTCGACTTCGGTCTGCGCCCATCCCTGGCTTACGTCCAGTCTAAAGGCAAGGACATCGAGACCTGGGGCGATCAGGACCTGTATAAGTACGTTTCAGTGGGTACTTACTACTACTTCAACAAAAACATGTCTACCTATGTTGACTACCAGATCAACCTGATGGATGAAAATGACTTTACCCGCGCTGCTGGCATCACTACCGATGATACCGTTGGCGTAGGCCTGGTTTACCAGTTCTGATTCTGCGAATCAGCACGGTTTAACCACATAAAACGGAGCCTGATGGCTCCGTTTTTCTTTTCAGTGATCCACCTCGCAATTAGCAGCGCTTATATCCGCCAGCGGCACAATTCTTTTTGAGATGGGCGGTTGGCAAGCCCCGCGTCTGACGTTAACCTGATAGCTCATTTCGCTAAAGTTCACCCAAACGGAACTGACTCATGTTTGAATCTATCTCTGCCGCACCTGCCGACCCTATTCTGGGGCTGGCCGATCTGTTTCGCGCTGATGACCGTCCGCATAAAATTAATCTGGGCATTGGCGTATACAAAGATGAAACCGGAAAAACGCCGGTGCTGACCAGCGTGAAAAAAGCTGAGCAGTATCTGCTGGAAAATGAGACGACTAAAAACTACCTGAGCATTGACGGCCTGCCCGATTTTGCCCGCTGCACTCAGGCGCTGCTGTTTGGCAACGACAGCCCGCTTATTGCCGCAGGCCGCGCCTGCACGGCGCAGACGCCAGGTGGCACCGGCGCCCTGCGCGTGGCGGCGGATTTTCTCGCCACGCAGACCAGCGTTAAACGCGTCTGGGTGAGCAATCCAAGCTGGCCAAACCATAAAAACGTGTTTAACGCTGCCGGCCTTGAGGTGTGTGAATATCAGTACTACGACGCCGCAAACCACACGCTCGATTTCGACGGCATGCTGGCGGCGCTGCAGCAGGCGCAGGCGGGCGACGTGGTGCTGTTCCACGGCTGCTGCCATAATCCGACCGGCATCGATCCGACGCGCGAGCAGTGGCAACAGCTCGCAGCGCTGTCGCAGGAAAAGGGCTGGCTGCCGCTGTTTGACTTCGCCTATCAGGGTTTTGCACGCGGTCTGGATGAAGATGCTGAAGGCCTGCGCATTTTTGCCGCAGCCCATCAGGAGCTGCTGGTTGCCAGCTCCTACTCCAAGAACTTTGGCCTCTATAACGAGCGCGTCGGCGCCCTGACGCTGGTAGCGGCCAGCAGCGACGCGGCTAAAACCGCATTCAGCCAGGTGAAATACAGCATCCGTGCCAACTACTCTAATCCGCCGTCGCACGGCGCTGCCGTTGTCGCCACTATCCTCAGCAATGAGGCGCTGCGGACTATCTGGGTACAGGAGCTGACCGATATGCGTCAGCGTATTCAGCGCATGCGTCAGCTGTTTGTGAATACGCTGGCAGAAAAAGGCGCGCGTCAGGATTTCAGCTTCATCATTAAACAGAACGGCATGTTCTCATTCAGCGGCCTGACCAAAGATCAGGTTGTGCGTCTGCGTGACGAATTTGGCGTATATGCGGTGAACTCAGGTCGCGTTAACGTGGCAGGCATGACGCCGGATAATATGTCGGCGCTGTGTGAAGCGATAGTCGCCGTACTCTAAGCGAAATGCGTGAACAGGCGGCGGGTGAAGCTCTCACCCGCCGCTTTTTTTATGGCTACTGCAGGAAAGGATTGGTCAGCCGTTCACGTCCCAGCGTGGATACCGGCCCGTGCCCGGGTACAAATGCAATGTCGTCGCCCAGCGGCAGCAATTTGGTTTTGATGGCACTGATCAGATCGCTGTGGCTGCCCTGCGGGAAGTCGGTGCGTCCGACGTCGCCGCTGAAGATCACGTCTCCTGAGATAAGCAGCTTTCCGGCGCGGTCAAAAAAGACAATGTGCCCCGGGGTATGACCCGGACAGTGCAGCACCTCCAGCGCCACGTTGCCCAGCTCCACCACATCACCCTCTTCCAGCCAGCGATCCGGCGTCAGCGGTGCACACTCCGGCAGGCCAAACATCCGGCTCTGCGTGGGCAGATTATCGAGCCAGACCTTATCCAGCTGATGCGGGCCGGTTACCGGTATCTGAAAATGGGCCGCCAGCTCAGCCGCCGCGCCGGCATGGTCGAGGTGGCCGTGCGTCAGCAAAATCTGCGACGGCTTCAGGCCGCGCTCCGCCAGCGCCGCTTTGATGGTCTCCGCATCGCCGCCGGGATCGACCAGGGCGGCAATCCCCGTCTCTTCATCCCAGATAGCTGAGCAGTTTTGCGAAAAGGCGGTAACCGGAATAATGTGATAATTCATAACGCTCCATGACCGGCACACGCAGCGCTGCCGGCGTCAGGACCAGTGCCTTGCAGGCCCGGTATCTATGTGTACGAAGTTGCTGCGTGGATAATATCCTACACCACCCGCGCGCATAGATAACGCCGCTTTACGCACATTGCTCAGGGCAATGCCCTCAATATGGAAATCCATCGCCTGGCCTTTGGTATGGTAGCTATGCTTCGCCACGCCAGGGCCCGATTCGCGCAGCATATTGTTGGTCGACAGCGTGCGATAGCCTGAGATGAGCTGTACCGGTTTGCGGGTATCCAGCAGCGCCTGCAGGCGGTAGAGCTGATCGAACAGGTGGGGATCGATACTTTTCACTTTATTCGCGCGATAGTCGCGGAAAAAGTGGTTAAGACGCGCCAGCTCGTCGCGGTCGTAGCTTTTACCGTTGAAAAACTCGGTTTTGAGGGTTTCACCGGTATGCATGTTGCTGAGCGTCAGAATACGCGGACGAGAGGTCGACACAGAGGCCAGCGCTGAGCCGGGGAGCAGGGAGAGGCCTGCTGCTGCGCCGCCAAGCAGCAGTAAGCGGCGGCGCTGAGAATCGATATTAGCCATGAAACGAGGTTACCTGAATAAAACACATTGAATGTGTAAAAAGTACACAAGGCCGCACAGTAACGGCAGCATGGATATCAGTCAACCCGGAATCTGTCTCAGAATGTGCAAAACCCGACCAGAAGCAAATTTCTGGCCGGGTTTCAGGGGCGTTTCGTCTGTCAACAACCTGGCGAAAATCAGCACGCTACAGCAGGAGCTGCCCTGCCCGCGCCAGCACCTGGCTGCCGGAACGCGCCGTATTATCATAATTGTAAATATCTGTACGATATTGCGCCTGCCCGTCATCGCTGACCCAGGCGGTCAGATAGTACAGGTTGACCGGAATACGATGCCGAATCGGCACATAGCGCGTGTCACCCTGCTTCAGCGTGCTGGAAATACGGCTATCATTCCAGCCAGCGTCCTGCAGCAGCAGGTTAGCCAGATCGGAGGCTTTATTTACGCGTACGCAGCCGGAGCTGAGCGCACGAATATCGCGCTGAAACAGGCCGTGGTTTGGCGTATCGTGCAGATAGATGGCGTCTGAACTGGGCATATTAAACTTATAGCGTCCCAGTGAATTGGTAGCGCCCGGTGCCTGACGGATGCGATAGGGGAAGCTGGCAGCAGAAACCATCTGCCAGTTGATCATCGTCGGGTCGATCACTTCAGCGTCAGCGCTCCAGCCCGACAGCAGCGTATATCCGTGCCGGTAGAGATAACCGGGATCCTGCTTCACCTTTGGCACAATATCCTGACGCACCAGCGTGGTCGGCACGTTCCACGGCGGATTGAGCACCACGTTGTTGAGCGCGCTGCGCATCAGCGGCGTTTTGCGATCGGGCCGTCCGACAATAACCCGCGATGAGAGCACCGTGCTGCCGTTGTTATAGTAGGTCAGCGAATAGTTGGGAATATTCACCATTATTCCGTTATGCATATCATCCGGCAGCAGCCGCAGACGCTGAATGTTCAGCGCCAGCAGCGAGGCGCGCATCTGCGGTGAGACATTGAGCCACTCGCGGGTGCGCGGGCCAATTGCGCCGTCATCTGCCAGTCCCTGCCAGTGCTGAAAGCGCTTCACGCCCTCAACCAGCGCAGTGTCATAGATATTGCTGGCTGCAGAAGGTGACCCTGCCAGGATATTTCCTGCCGGCTGCGGCGTCGGAGCCGGGAGATCGGTGACGCTGGTGGCGGAGGGGCTCACTGCTACCGGCTGGCTTTCAGCGATCGGCACGGCACCTGCCGGCACCGCATCTTCATCCGGTGCTGGCGTAGTAGTGTGGTCAGATGCGGTCAGCATACCGGTGCGTTGAAGGATTTCCCGCAGCGCCGGCACATCATCGCTGACCTGCCCCGGACGCAGCGTCGCTTTGTCACGCAGCTGCGGCCAGGGACGATTATCTGTCAGCAGCGTTTTCAGCGCCGCATGCATCGGCTGATACTGCGGATGCTGCGGCTGCAGAGAGATCACAAACGCGCGGCTGCCGCCAGCGTTGACCGCATTCTGCCACTGATTGATCGCTGACAGCGACGGCATGGTAAGCCGGTAGGGCACGTTACTGTAAAGCCAGGTTTCACCCTGCGCCGGTACGCCCGCCACAAACTGCAGATAACCCAGCATGGCATCGCTCAGCACCACGTCACGCGCAAAGCCTTTAATGTCCGGATCGGTCAGCCGCTCAACCCAGCGGCTGAACTGCGGCTGCACGCCTGAAAGCGCGACCTCAGCCAGCTGCTGCTGAAACGCCTGTACCGCATCGCGGTCCTGCCAGAGTGGCGCCATTCCGCGCGCTGCATAGAGACCCGCCAGGCCCGGCAGGTAAAAAGGGCGATCGCTGGCGCTGAACGCCTGCAGGATCTGCTGCTGGCTAGCCGCCACTGACGTGGTGCCGTGCCCGCCGGCTGTCATGCTGGCGGTTTGTGCAGCCTGCCCTGCGGCCAGCGGCAAGCCTGCCAGCACAACGCTAAACACCAGCGCCATGCGATTAAATCTGAACGTTTTACTCAGCAACATCCCTGCCCCCTTGTTACCTGAGACGCAGCCTGCCCTGTGCGCTGCGTACAACCTGACTTTCATGATGAGTATATAAAGAAAAAACGGCATTCGCCTCTCAGGGCCAATGCCGTTTACAGATTAACGCTGGTTGCGCGGTTTAACCAGACAGGCGCTTAGCTATTTTGCGTTTCCAGCCCCAGCTCGCTTTGCGCCGTTTTTACCGGTGCCGGATCGGCGGAAAAACCGCGCAGGCCCACTACGTGCACATGCTCCGTATTGTTAAATACTTTACGAACCAGTTTATAGGTGGTGCCTTTTTCCGGACTGATATTTTCCGGCGCGGCGATCACCAGCTGCATCTCCAGACGCTCACAGAGTTCAAACAGCGTCGCGATTGAGCGGGCATCCAGACGCGCCGCTTCATCGAGGAACAGCAGACGGCACGGCGAGATATCTTTGCCGCGCAGACGACGCGACTCCTCTTCCCAGCTCTGCACAACCATCACCAGAATTGACATCCCGGTACCGATCGCCTCGCCGGTTGAGAGCGCCCCGCTTTCCGCGCGCAGCCAGCCGTCGGAACCGCGGTTTACTTCAACTTCCATCTCCAGATAGTTGCGGTAATCCAGCAGCTCCTCACCGATGGTCTGCGGCGTACGCTGGCCCATATCAATCTGCGGATTGAGACGCTGATAGAGTTTGGCCAGCGCTTCCGAGAATGTCAGCCGGTTACTGGTAAAGAGATCCTGATGCTGCTCGTGCTCTTCGGAGAGCGTATCCAGCAGCGTAGCGTGCGTCTCACGCACGTTGACGTTAAGCCGCACGCTCTTCACCTGACCAAAACTCACCGTCTGCAGCCCCTGGTTCAGCTGCCGGATGCGGTTCTGTTCGCGCTGAATTGTCTTGCGAATAATATTGGCCGCACTGCGTGAGCTGATTGCCAGCGTCTGCTCACGCGCCGTCAGCTCTTCGGTCAGACGGTTCAGCTCAATCTCCATCTGCTCAATCGCCTCGACCGGATCGTCAGTACGGATAATATCCTGACGGATACGTTCGCGCAGATGCTGATAAACGGCGATAAAGAACTGAATTTTACGCTCCGGACGTCTGGGATCTTCCGACATGCGCAGAACGTCACGCAGATGTTCATTATCCGCGACCGCAAGACGCAGCGCGCCAAGGGCTTTATCGGACATTGAGCGCAGCTCGTCACCGCTCATATAGGCCAGCTCGCGCCGGTGCAGACGTCGCTCCACGCCGTTGTCTTTAACCAGACGCAGTACCGAGCACCAGCCCGCTTTGGCACTGACCACCTGCTCACGCAGGACGCGATAATCGCGCTCCAGCTTACGCAGCTTTTTCTGCAGGCTGTCCATTTCTGCTTCACAGAACGTCAGTTGTTTCTCCAGCTGGTTACGCCGCGCCCGGTTATGGCTGAGCGCGGTATAGAGTTCATCGCGCCGGATACGCGCCCGCTCTTCCGCGCTGGCATCGGCGTGAACGCCGATATCCTGCATCTCCTGCTGCAGCTCTTTCAGCATGTCGCGTTTGGCATCGTGCGAACTGCGCAGCGAGGCCAGCACCTGCGAGTACTGCGTCAGCTGCGCCTGATGTTCACGCAGGCGTTCGCGGGCGCGGCTGCGCTCGCCTTCAGCCTGTTCCAGGCGCTGCCGCAGCTTATCAGAGAGATCGCTGTTGCCGGTCAGCATCCCGGCTGAATCGGCATAGCTGAAGTGGGCGCGGCGCTGCACCACTTCCGTCAGCGCAAACGCCTGCTGGCGCGCGCTGAGCTGCTGCGCCTGCGCCTGCTGGTAGTCACGCTGCAGCTGATCGTGCTGCTGCGGATCGTTCTGCAGCACCGCCACCAGCGACTCCAGCTTGCTGAGTTTGCTGCCGTGCTGGTGCAGGAAGCGCGCCGCCTCCTGCGCCTCTTCCACCCGCTCACGGATCTCTTCGCAGCGATCCGGCAGGGTGTCATCCAGCAGCAGGTTGACGCGCGGCAGCAGGCGGTTAAGCTGGGCGACGCCGTCGCGCGCCTGTTCAAACTGCGCACGCTGCTGCTGGTTATTACTCTCATGCTGCGCCAGTCCGCGCTCCAGCTCACTGCGCCGGCCGTTAAGCTGACGGATTTGCGCTTCCGGATCCTCATCAAACGCCACCGCCAGATGGCTGCCGATAAAGCGGCTGAAAGACTGATGCAGACGCTGCGTTTTCTGTACGTCAAATGAGAGCGTCGCGTAGCGTTCTGCCAGCCTGTCGCGTTCAATGCCCAGCAGCTCAAGCTGGTTTTCACGTGCGGCGCGGCCAAACAGCGGCACCTTAGGAAAACGCGAATAGCGCCACTGACGCTCGGCGACTTTGACCACGACAGCTTTATCCAGCTCATCTACGCTGAAGACGCTGTCATCAAAGGATTGCGGATCGCCCTCGATCAGATAGAGATCTTCCGGGCACTCTTCCAGCCCTTCGAGCTGTTCGCGTATCAGCGACAGATCCGGCACCACGATGGCGTGGCGGGAAGGCCCGTAGAGCGCGGAAAAATAGGGGGCATCGTCCAGCGTAACATCGTCATAAATTTCGGAGAGCAGCACGCCGCCAAAGCGTTCTGCCAGCTGCGTGAGGCGTGCATCTTCCGCGCCGCCTGGCTGGCTGAGGCGTTCAATCTGCTGCTCAACGTCGCGTTTACGCGCTGCAATTTCATCGCGCTCTACGGTGGTTTCACGCTCGCGCTCCAGCAGCTGCTGCATAAAGGCGGTCACCTGCTGACTGCTGCTCAGCTGCTCACCGGTCTGTTCGCTAAGCTGCGTCAGGATCTCCTGAGCGGCCAGCCAGTGCGGTGCGCGTGCCGTCAGCGTTGCGATACGTTCGCGCAGCTGCTCCAGCTCCTGACGCATCTGCATGCGCTGTTCACCGGCATCGGCAACGGTGGCGCTGAGCTGCTCAATCTGCGCTTCCAGCTCGCGCTGCAGCCCTTCCAGCGCGTCTGCTTCATAATGCTCGCCCTGACGTTTGCAGAACTCTGCCAGCAGGCGTTCAGCCTCATGCTGCTCGCGCAGGCGACCTTCTGATTCGTTAAGACGCAGCCGCAGTGACGCCAGCTGATCGGCATAGTGACGCTGATTTGCGGCGTCGCGCAGCAGCTGGCGGCCCACCTGCCAGGCGTCCTGACGGCTGACCTCACCGGCAATGCTGGTCACCAGCGCCAGCGCCTGCTCAAACTGGCTGTGTGCGGCTTCCGCCATACTCAGTTTCTGCTCCAGCCGCAGCAGCTGGCCGGTCGCCTCTTCGTCGCGTGCCTGGAACGTCTCCAGCCAGTCAGCGGCGTTATCAATCGTCAGGTCCGGCAGCTGGCAGCGCGTACGGGCTTTCTCCAGCGCCTGCAGCGCCTGCTGATACTGAATAGAGCGCGTCTGCTGCACATCCAGCGCCTGCTGGAAATCGGCCAGCTGACTTTTCAGCTCATCCACTTCAATTTCAGCGGCTTCGGCGCGCGCCTCATTCTCTTCCTGGATCTCACGCGCTTCAGCTACGACCTCATTCTGCTCTTCCAGCCGGTAGCTCAGCTCTTCGAGATCGGCGTCATAACGCGCGATTTTCTCCTGCTGGCGCATTGCGGTCTGCACCAGATTAAGATGATCGCTGGCCGCCTGATAATCGATTTCCAGATCGCTTTCAGCGGCGCTGTGCTCAGCCAGCTCACGCGCCATTTCCACGTGACGATACTGCTCCGACACCAGCTGGTTGCGGCTGCTGAACAGCTCATTGCGCAGCTGCAGCGCCCCATCCAGATGTACGCGCCGTTCGTTTGCATGACGCATATAGTCAGCTGAGACGTAGCTGGTCGCCTCAGAGATCAGATGTTTGAACAGATCGCGATCGGACTGCGTCACGCGAATCGCTTCCAGCGTCATGCGGTTCTCACGCAGTGCTGCTTCCATATCCTGAAACGCTTTACGCACGCCGCCGTTTTCCGGCAGCAGATAGTCGCGCAGCGAACGGGTGATGGCGCTGGAGATACCGCCGTAGAGCGACGCCTCAATCAGCCGGTAGAATTTACTGCGATCGCTGGCTGAACGCAGGCGACGCGGCACCACGCCGAGTTCAAACAGCATGGCGTGATAATCAGTAATGGAGCTGTACTGGCGGAACTGCACGCCCTCCTGCGCTTCAACGCGATCTTTAACCTCTGTCAGCGGCAGCACACGCGCCTGACGGCTGTTAAGGATCTCGGTCAGCATGTCCGTGGGCAGCGCATCCACGGGCAGGCCATGAATACTGAAGGGTTTGATATCCACTTTTTTATCGCGCCCGGCCACCTGCTGCAGACGCACCCCGACCACAACGCGCTGATGGCGTGAGTTGACGACATCCAGCACTGAATAGCAGACGCCAGCGCGCAGTTTACCGTGCAGACCTTTGTCGCGGGAGCCTGACGTGGCGCCTGCTTCCGTGGTGTTACGGAAGTGCAGCAGGGTTAAATCGGGGATCATCGCCGTAACAAACGCGGCCATGGTGGTGGATTTACCGGCACCGTTACCGCCTGAAAGCGTGGTCACCAGTTCATCGAGATCAAAGGTGCGGGCAAAAAAGCCATTCCAGTTGATCAGTGTCAGCGAACGAAACTTACCGCGTTCAATCATACCTGCTTCTCCTCCGCGTTATCAGTCGCATCACCGCTCTCTGAATGTTCACTCTCCTGCTCCGCCTCATCGGCTGTTGCAGAAACGGCAGCCTCTTCGGGTGTCATCGCTTCACCCACGCGGATCAGGCGCAGCTGCGCCTCACGCGCATCGTCACCGCTGCGTACGTCAGCACCAAAGCGAAAGACTGATTCCATAATGCGAAATTTGCTGCTGTCGTTACCCATAAACCACACCATTCCCAGGCGGCGCAGACGGCTCAGTGAGGCGCGCATCTTCTCCTGCAGGCGGGTACGATCGAGATCGGAACCGGTTGAGCGCTGATTGACCAGCTTAAGCAGCTTGTGTTCATCCGCCAGCGACAGCAGCTCATCATAGAGCTCCTGCTGGGTAAAAATACCCTCGTTTGCCAGACGCTCCGGGCTCAGATAGAGGTAACAGAGAATTTTGCCTACCATCATATCCAGCTCAGAGAGCACCGAGCGTGGGATCAGCGTGGTTGAGCGCGGCCGCAGGTAGAAGAAGCCTTCTGGCGCGCGGATCAGCTCCACGTTATAGCGAGCATAAAACTCTTCAAGATAGGTTTGGTAGTCCATCAGAAAAGCGTGATTATCCAGCTCTTCGATACCGATATGCCGGCCTGCGCGCAGCTGACTGTCGAGCGCCGGAAAAAGGGGATTGGCCAGCGCCAGTGCCAGTTTAACCGGCATCACTTGTTCAATATTTGTCGATGACATGCGCCTGCACCTTGGCTCCGTAATCATTAATGGTCTGCCATTCTGCTGGCAAACCGGCTAAATCTGCTTCAGCAACGCCCAGCCGCACCGCCTGATCGATCACGATACGCGCCAGATCGAAATGGCGCGCGCGCGGATATTGCGCAAGATATTCGCGCATGACGGTGGCAAGATGCAGCGGTTTTTGCTCGCGACGATATACAGCCAGCGCCTCTTCAATCATGGCGGCCAGCTGCTCGCGGATCTCGTTAAACTCTTCATACTCCATTTCCGGCGGAAGCTCGCCCATGACCTCATCGTTACGCAGCGTCATCTCTTCATCGCGCATATCGAGCAGGCGGTCAGCGCTGGCGTAAGTCAGCATCCACGGCTGATCAAAATAGTTCTGTACCGACTGACGCAGTCGCTGTGCAAAGACCCGATTTTTATCCATATCAATCGCGGTACGGATAAACTTATGTACGTGACGGTCATAGCCGATCCACAGGTCAATCGCCTGCTGACCCCAGCTGATAATGCGATCGAGTTTGTTCTGCAGGTCATAAACCAGTTTGTCGACAAAACCGAGATCGGGACTGCTCAGCGTGGCATCCTGGATGCGCAGCAGGTTAGCCTGCAGCTTATCGCCCGCCGCTTCCAGCGTATCCTGCAGTTCACGCAGCGTGCCGGAGGTCTCAGAGAGCAGCAGTTCACAGCTGGAGATCGCGGCGCGCCAGTCTTTATTGAGCAGCGCGGCGATATCATTTTTTACCGTCTGCTGCTGCTCATCCATCAGGCGCTGCGTCATATCGATGCTGTCAAAAATCTCGGCAACCGAATATTTCAGCGGAGCAAATACGTTGCGGTGCCAGTGAAACTCATCGCCATCTTCTTCAGCGGCGTCAGCGGCACGCTTCAGCTCCTGACCCACAATTGAGAGCTGCATTGAGAGACGCAGCGTAGAGAATTCGCGCTGGCGGATATAGTAGTCGGTGATGCCAATTCCCAGCGGCGTCAGGCGATAGATAGCGTGCCCTTCAGACACCTCGCTGGTAAACCGGTTAAGCAGTCGCTGCCGTACCAGGTCGTTAATCGCATTGTTCGCACGCACCTGGACGGTTTCATGCGTCTGTTCAAACGCTTTGCTGACGTGACGAAAGGCGTCAGTCAGCTCACCTTCACTCATTTCACCGTCCATGCGCTCACCGTTAAGGGTGGCGATGGCCAGCAAAAAGGCCAGACGTTCTACCGGCAGCGCAAGCGAGAAATCGTTTTTGCGTGCCCAGGCCACCAGTTCTGGCACCGTCTGGGAAAAATCGCTCATAGTTGATCCTTTTACCTGGGTTTGCGCGCCGTCACATGGATATAACGCCCTAAGCTCAAAAAGGGCTCCTGACGACAGTAGCGCCGCTCCATTTCAATAATCTCTTCCACGCTCTTACCTGCACCGGGCTGCGGTTTCATGTAATCACTGAACACGCGAACACCGGTGCGCTGCTCAATCACAAAACCGCACTGCGTGAGCCATTGATAGACGTCCTGCGGCTCGCGCGGAAAATCGGGCGACAGGGTACGCTTTTTGCGTTTGGTCATATTGGCACGCAGGTAGCCGAAATTACCCAGCGTAAGCGTGCGAAACGTCAGCCCGTGCGCGTTGTAAAACATCAGCGACAGCACACCGCCTGGTTTCAGCGTCTGCCACAGCGCCTGCAGCACGGCCAGCGGATCGGCCACCCACTCCAGCACCGCGTGAAACAATACCAGATCGACTGGCGTATCCAAATGCTCGCCTACCTGCTGAGCGCTGACTTGCCGGAACCGCATATTGTGGCTGACGCCGGTTTCCCGTGCGTGGTCCGCCGCCAGTTTCAGCATTTCAGCGGAGAGATCGCAGAGCGTGACCTGATGCCCGCGGGCAGCGAGTCCGCTGGAGATTTGACCCACGCCGCCGCCAGCATCCAGCACAGCGAGCGGTCCGGCAGGCAGTGACGGCAGCAGCGCCTCCAGCTCATCCCACAGAATGGCCTGACGCACCAGCCCTTTGCGGGTGCCGTAAATGTTTTGCGAGAATTTATCCGCCAGATCGTCGAAATTACGATCCTGCATGGTGTGCGCTCCGGTTTGCGGCAGTTAACTTGTGCTATTTTGTCACAGGCTCACCAGGAATGAACCTTTCACGCTGCAGTAACTGTCTGGCTGCTGTTTTTTCAGACAAAAGGAGTAAAAAAGGATGTTATTTGCCTTAAAAAAAGTCATTGGCGGTTTGCTTCTGCCTTTGCCGCTGCTGTTACTGCTGATGGCAGCCGGACTTTTGCTGCTCTGGCTGACGCGCTGGCAAAAAAGCGCCAAAGTTTTACTCTCCGTCAGCTGGCTGCTGCTGCTGTTGCTGAGTCTGCAGCCGGTGGCCGATCGCCTGCTGCTGCCGCTGGAAAACCGCTACCCGACGTGGAACGGTACGACGCCGGTGGCCTGGATTGTGGTGCTGGGCGGCGGTTATACCTGGAACCCGGACTGGGCGCCCGGCTCTAACCTGATTGGTAACAGCCTGCCGCGCGTGACGGAGGGCGTAAGGCAGTGGCGACGCAACCCGCAGGCCAAAATGATCTTTACCGGTGCGGCGGCAGGCCAGAATCCGCGCAGCAACGCCGCGGTTGCCGCCGACGTCGCGATGAGCCTTGGCGTACCGCATAGCGCCATCATTACGCTTGATTCGCCGAAAGATACCGCTGAAGAGGCGCAGGCGGTAAAACAGATGACGGGCAGCAGCGCATTTCTGCTGGTCACCTCCGCCAATCATCTGCCGCGTGCGATGGCTTTTTTTCACCACGCCGGACTGGCACCGATCCCCGCGCCCGCCAATCAGATGGCGATCGTCTCGCCGCTTAACGGCTGGGAGCGTGCGCTGCCCTCGCCACTCTGGCTGAGCCACAGTGAACGGGCTATTTATGAGACGCTGGGACAGATCTGGCAGCATTTGCGCGGTCAGTCGGGCAGCCGTGACGACGCTGCGCCCTGATGCCAGAAAGCGAAAGTGTCAGACAGAGCCAGCGGCGTTGCGCCTGCTGGCCTGACAGAGAGAGTTAACGCTGCATCGCCGCGCGTACGCGCGCCAGATCTTCTGGTGTATCCACGCCCACGCTCGGGATAGTTGTGGCAACGGCCACATGAATTTTTTCGCCATACCAGAGCACGCGTAGCTGCTCCAGTAGCTCAATCTGCTCCAGCGCACAGGGCTGCCAGGCGACGTAGCGGCGAATAAAGCCGGCGCGGTAGGCATAAATACCGATATGCCTCAGCAGCGTATCTCCCGCCTGCTCACGCGACTGCGCATAGCGCTCGCGATCCCAGGGAATGGTGGCCCGTGAGAAATAGAGCGCGTAGCCCTGCCGGTCGGTTACCACTTTAACCGCATTCGGATTAAACGCCTCATCGGCATCAGTGATTGGCACCGCCAGCGTGGCCATGCCAGCTTCTGCCGCGGCGAGATTCTCCGCCACCTGACGCACAATGCCGGCCGGGATCATCGGCTCATCGCCCTGCACATTGACAATGATAGTGTCATCGTCAAAGTTGCAGGCTTCAATGACTTCAGCCAGCCGCTCGGTGCCGGACTGATGATCGGCGCGCGTCATACAGACTTCACCGCCGGCCGCAGTCACTGCCGCAGCGACTTCGGGGTGATCGGTTGCAACGATTACGCGATCGGCTCCCGACTCCCGCGCACGCTCCATGACGTGCACGACCATGGGCTTACCGTGGATATCGACCAGCGGTTTACCCGGCAGACGCGTCGAAGCGTAGCGCGCCGGAATGATAGCAACAAAACTCATGGATGGATCTCTTCAGCCGTCAGCGTTCGCGCCTCGGTTTCCAGCAGCACCGGAATGCCATCCCGGACCGGGAATGCCAGTCCGTCAGGCTTGCAGATAAGCTCCTGCTGCGCCTTGTTGAAGTAGAGTTTTCCGTTACAAACCGGACAGGCCACAATCTCAAGTAAACGGTGATCCATACTTTTCTCCTTTCAGGATCGGGGTCAGTTAGTCAGCATACCATAGCGGTTGCCAGACTCTATTACGCGCCGCGGGCCAGCCGGGTGATATCGTCGAGCAGCGGTGCCACTGCCGCACCGGAAAGCTGCGCCTCTACCGGCAGATACCACCAGTTGTCGCGCGCAAACTTGCGGCACTTCACCGCATCTTTCTCCGTCATCAGCAGACATTGTCCGCTCAGCGTCAGGCCGGCAAGCTCCGGTTCGCTGTAAGCGTGATGATCGGCAAACGCGATTTCTGCTACCGTTTTAATGCCCTGCTGCTGCAGCGTGGTGAAAAAGCGCGGCGGATGGCCAATGCCGGCCATCGCCACAATATCTGGCAGCGCACTGAGCGCAGCGGTTTCGCCCGATAGCAGGTTAACCGCCCGACCCGGCTGCAGCGTCATGGCAATTTCCGGACTGATGGCATTGCCACCATTAACGATCACCGCATCCACCTGCTGCAGCCGGTGCGCACGCTCCCGCATAGGCCCGGCGGGTAACCACCAGCCGTTGCCAAAGCGGCGCACGCCATCCACCACCACAATTTCGCGATCGCGCTGCAGCGCATAGTGCTGCAGGCCATCATCCGTGATGATGATGTCCAGCGAATGCGCCGCCAGCAGCGCTTCGATAGCCTGACGGCGCCGGGGCGCCACGGCAACCGGTACGCCGGTGCGTTGTGCAATCAGCACGGGTTCATCCCCTGCCTCGGCCGTTGAGGTTTCCCCGGTCACCAGCAGCGGATAGTGTGCCGCTTTCCCCCCGTAGCCGCGTGACACTACGCCCGGACGCAGCCCGCGCGCCTGCAGCGCTTCTGTCAGCCAGATCACCACCGGCGTCTTACCGTTACCGCCTGCCGTCAGGTTACCGACCACCACCACCGGACAGGGTGCCCGCCAGCTCTGCTGCCAGCCACGCTGATAGCTCAGGCGAATCAGCCAGGTAATGGCACCATAAAGCAGGCTGAGCGGCCATAGCAGCAGCCACAGCGGTGAGCGCCCGCTCCAGATGCGCTCAATCATTGACCGAACTGTAACTTATGCAGCTGTGCATAAGCCCCTTTCTCCGCCAGCAGCAGTTCATGCGTACCGCGTTCAACAATACGACCATCCTCGACCACCACGATCTCATCTGCTTTTTCAATGGTAGAGAGGCGGTGTGCGATCACCAGCGAGGTCCGGTTTTTCTGCAGCTCATCCAGCGCCGACTGAATGGCGCGCTCTGACTCCGTATCCAGCGCAGATGTCGCCTCATCCAGAATCAGAATCGGGCAGTCGCGCAGCAGCGCGCGCGCAATCGCAATACGCTGGCGCTGGCCACCGGAGAGCAGTACGCCGTTTTCACCGATGATCGTATCCAGGCCTTTATCCATTTTGTTAATGAAATCCATAGCGTGCGCCATGGTAGCGGCCTGTTCAATCTGTGCCCGGCTATAGTCACCGTTACGCGCATAAGCAATGTTATTGGCGATGGTGTCGTTAAACAGATGCACATTCTGTGATACCAGCGCTACCTGATTACGTAATGAGCGCAGGGTGTATTCACGCAGATCGTGTCCATCCAGCCGAATTTCGCCGGAATCGATATCATAAAAGCGCGTCAGCAGGCTGGCCATGGTCGATTTACCCGAGCCGGAGCGGCCGACAAGCGCAACCGTTTTACCCGCCGGCAGCGTCAGGTTAATATCGCGCAGCGCCGGGATCTCACGCCCCGGATAGGTAAAGGTCACGTTGCGAAACTCAACGTCGCCTTTAGCCCGCTCAATCGTGCGCGTGCCGTTATCCACTTCCTGCTCGCTATCGAGGATAGAGAACAGCGTCTGGCAGGCTGCCATACCGCGCTGGAACTGGGCGTTAACGTTGGTCAGCGATTTCAGCGGGCGCATCAGGGCAATCATGGAAGAGAAGACCACGGTAATGGTACCGGCGGTCAGCGTTTCCATCACGCTGGGGAAGCTGGCGGCATAGAGTACAAACGCCAGCGCCAGTGAGGCGATAAGCTGGATCACCGGATCGGAGATGGATGAGGCAGAAACCAGTTTCATCCCCTGCTGACGCATTTTATTGCTGACCTGAGAGAAACGTTCCGCTTCCACTTCCTGACCGCCAAAAATCAGCACTTCTTTGTGCCCTTTCAGCATCTGTTCTGCGCTGGTGGTGACCTGTCCCATGGTGTTCTGCATGTTTCGGCTGATGTTGCGAAAGCGCTTTGAAACGGTACGGATTGCAAACGAGACCAGCGGTGCCAGCAGGATCAAAATCAGTGAGAGCTGCCAGCTGTAGTAGAACATCATAATAAACAGGCCGATAATCGAGGCGCCCTCGCGCACTACGGTTACCAGGGCACTGGATGAGGAGGAGGCCACCTGTTCTGAGTCATAGGTAATACGTGACAGTAGCGTGCCGGTAGACTGCTGATCAAAGAACGCCACCGGCATTCCCATCATGTGTCCGAACAGACGGCGACGCATGTTCATCACCACATTACCTGACACCCAGGAGATGCAGTAGCTGGAGATATAGCTGGTGACGCCACGTATCAGCATCAGGCCCATGACAGCCAGCGGCATCCACAGCAGAACAGATTTATCCGCTTTACCGAAACCATCATCCAGTAAAGGTTTCAACAGGGAGAGCATTAGGGTGTCGCCTGCCGCATTGAGCACCAGTGCCACGGCGGAGACGATAAGGCCAGCCTTGTGCGGCGCAATCATTGGCCAGAGCCGGCGGAATGTCTGCCAGGTTGAGAGATCTTTGTCTTGATGCATTATTTATTCACGCTGTTTGAAATAGCCGCTCATTCTACCTGGAATCATCTTTTACGCCAAACCACTGATGATACCAGCGCGGCTTTATTTGCTCGCGCAGTCCCTGCATCTGCCAGCGGCCCTGGCTGATGCGAATGCGAACCTGCCCCGAGCGTGCGGTATCTGCCCAGCGATAGCCCTGCTCGCGGTAACGCTTTACCACTGCGCGGGCGGGCATACGCCAGGCGTTATAGCGCGCCACAGAAGCCACCGCCGCTTCGCCTGCTATATGCCGGAGAAACAGGGGTGTAGAGGAGGTCCGGCTGCCGTGGTGCGGCACCTGAAGCAGTGTAGCCTGCAACTGACCCTTTTCCAGCGCGGCCAGCTTGCGTTCCCCCGCCTGTTCCAGATCGCCTGTCAGCAGTAAACTGACCTGGCCATCATCCACCCGCACCACGCACGAATCATTATTGTGCCCCGCGACCGGCAGTGCTGGCGGCCACAGAGCGGTAAAGCGCAGCTGCCCCCACTGCCACTGCTGGCCACGCACGCAAGGCAGATGTCCGGGTTCCCCCAGCGCGCTACGGATCGTCAGCGCCGGGCGGGCACGTAGCAGCGCGTTCAGCCCGCCACGGTGATCGAGATGCCGGTGGCTCAGTATGACACCCTGTAGCGTGCGCCCGGTGTAGTTCAGCCAGGGCAAAATAGTGCGCTCGCCGGCATCGCCCTGCTGCCACGCCGGCCCGGTGTCATACAGTACCACCTCCCTTCCCTGCGTGATCGCAACCGCCAGACCATGACCAATATCGAGAAAATCGATTTGCCAGTCGCTCTGCTGCGCGTCAGTGCGTCCCAGCAGCAGTGCCAGCAGCAGGCTGGCGAAGCGGGCCGATGTACGGGCAATCAGCCCGCTGCGCCACAACAGCAATCCACCCCAGATCACTATGAGAGCGGGCAACGTCTGATGCAGGCTCAGCCAGCCAGCGGGCAGCCACTGGAGCGCCTGCACCAGATAGTCCACTGAACGATCGGCTAACCACCACAGCGGCTGTGCCGCCTTTTGCAATGGCACAAGCAGCGCCAGCAGCAGCAGCGGCACCGTAATAAAGGAGATAACCGGCACCGCCAGCAGGTTGGCCAGCAGCGCGGTCAGGCTGATGCCCTGAAACAGAAAGATCTGCAGTGGCGCCATCAGAATCATCATGCCAAGCTGCAGATGCAGTAGCTGCAGCGGCAGCCAGCGACGCCGTGTGCGGTAAGGATATGGCAGGGCGAACCAGCTGAACCAGATAATCAGCATCGCTACCGCCAGGGCCGAGAGCCAGAAACTCTCCGACAGGACCGCCAGCGGATCAAACAGCAGCAGTGCGCCCACGCACAGCAGCCAGATTTGCCAGGCGCTGAGCTGCCAGCCCGCTGCGCGTATAGCGCTCCAGAGCGTCAGCGCAAGCATAGCCCGCTGCGCGGGCGCATGGCTGCCGGCGATCCAGCAGTAGAGAGCAGCGGTCAGCCAGCTGACGATCAGCGGGAACCGCCAGCTGATATAGCGGGCAGGTAACGCAAACTGTATCGCCCGCGCCAGCAGCCAGCCACCAGTGGCCGCCAGCGCAATATGCATTCCGGAAATGGCCATCAGGTGCGCGGTGCCGGTATCGCGCAGAAGCTGTCGCAGCGGCGCCTGCATCTGCGAGCGATCGCCAAACGCCAGCGCCTGCAGAATTGCCGGCTGCTTTAGCTCCGCGAGGGCGGCCTGATAGCGAGCCACCAGGGTTGCCCGCAGGCTGCAGCGTTCTGAAATCTGCTGCTGATGCATGATACGCCCCTGCAGCGGCAAATGATTTGCAACCCGCACGCGCTGCAGATCGTATCCGCCCTCATTCAGGCGACCATGTACTGCCCGCAGCCGCAGCCGCATGTGCCAGCGCTGCCCTGCGCACCAGTTTTCTGTGTCACTCACATTACTGATTTGTACAAACAGCGGCGGAAACTGCAGCCGTCCGTCAACGCGGATAAGCCTGACCAGCAGCAGGTTTTGCCGGGTGTCGATTGCGCTGACGCTGACCGTGGCGTCCACCGGCCGTCGGGTGAGCAGCTCCATCGCATTCAGCAGGCTGCGCGCTTCACCCTGTGCCCAGCACGCTACCAGCAGCGTTATCCCTGCCAGCACGGCAGCTTTATGCGACCGATGCAGTAAAAAAATAGCGATGAGAGTCAGCACGGCCAGCGTGATGCCGGATGGGATCTGCGGCAGCAGCAGCAGAGGCAGGGTGGCAAGAATGGCGATACCTGCGCCGGTGGTCCATGTAATGTGCATATTTCTCTCCGTCAGACAGCGCCATTGTGCGGCAGTCAGTGAGAGAAAAAAGCTTACGTCAAATGAAGTTGCGTCAGCGCGTCAAAACTTTTCCAGGTGCAGCGATATGCATTACAGCGCGGCGGGATCGCGCTCGCAAATCACAGAGCGGCAGCAAAAAAAAACGACACCCGGAGGTGTCGCTTTATGGTTCGGTAACGGCTTAGCCGTAGATATTTGCACGGTCACGCAGTTCTTTGCCTGGTTTGAAGTGGGGAACGTATTTACCTTCCAATTCCACTTTGTCACCCGTTTTCGGGTTACGACCAGTGCGCGGTGCGCGGTAGTGCAAAGAAAAGCTGCCGAATCCCCGGATTTCGATGCGCTCACCCTGTGCCAGCGTCGTGGCCATGTGCTCGAGCATCTCTTTGACCGCATCCTCAACGACTTTCGCCGGAATATGAGTATGCTGGCCAGCAAGTCTTTCAATCAGTTCTGACTTGGTCATGAATCCTCCGGTTAATCCCTGTTTGGAAAGGTATGACAGCTTTTACCGAAACCGGACGATATAACTATCGTCCGGTGCTTCGGGTCGATTACTCGCCTTTAGCCGCTTTGAACGCTTCAGCCATTGCGTTAGAGAAGTTGCTCTCATCCTGTTTGGTGTTAACAGTGTTGATAGCTTCTTTCTCGTCAGCCTGGTCTTTTGCACGTACAGACAGGCTCACAACGCGGTTCTTACGGTCAACGCCGGTGAATTTAGCTTCAACGTCGTCGCCTACGCTCAGAACCTGAGTCGCGTCTTCGATGCGATCCAGTGAAGCTTCAGAAGCGCGCAGGTAACCCTCTACGCCATCAGCTAATTCTACTGTAGCACCTTTCGCGTCAACTGCAGTGACTTTACCAGTCACGATAGCGCCTTTCTTGTTCAGGGTGATGTAGTTGTTGAATGGATCTTCAGCCAACTGCTTCACGCCCAGAGAGATGCGCTCGCGCTCTGCATCAACCTGCAGTACAACGGCAGCGATTTCGTCGCCTTTCTTGTACTCGCGAACGGCTTCTTCGCCGGTTGCGTTCCAGGAGATATCAGACAGGTGAACCAGACCGTCGATGCCACCGTCCAGGCCGATGAAGATACCGAAGTCAGTGATTGACTTGATTTTACCTTCAACGCGATCGCCTTTGTTGTGGGTCTCTGCGAACTGCTGCCATGGGTTAGATTTGCACTGCTTCAGACCCAGGGAGATACGACGACGCTCTTCGTCGATGTCCAGAACCATAACTTCAACAACATCGCCCACGTTAACAACTTTAGATGGGTGAATGTTCTTGTTGGTCCAGTCCATTTCAGAAACGTGTACCAGACCTTCAACGCCCTCTTCGATTTCTACGAAGCAGCCGTAATCAGTCAGGTTGGTTACACGACCGGTCAGGCGGGTGCCTTCCGGATAGCGCTTAGCGATAGCAACCCATGGATCTTCGCCCAGCTGTTTCAGGCCCAGAGATACGCGGGTACGCTCGCGGTCGAACTTCAGCACTTTAACAGTGATTTCGTCGCCCACGTTGACAATTTCGCTTGGATGCTTAACGCGTTTCCATGCCATGTCGGTGATGTGCAGCAGGCCGTCAACGCCGCCCAGGTCAACGAATGCGCCGTAGTCAGTGAGGTTCTTAACGATACCTTTGACTTCCATGCCTTCCTGCAGGTTTTCCAGCAGCTGATCGCGCTCAGCGCTGTTTTCAGATTCGATAACGGCACGACGTGAAACCACGACGTTGTTACGTTTCTGATCAAGCTTGATTACTTTGAATTCAAGCTCTTTGCCTTCCAGATGCAGAGTATCGCGAACCGGACGCACGTCAACCAGTGAACCTGGCAGGAACGCACGAATACCGTTCAGCTCAACTGTGAAGCCACCTTTAACTTTGCCGTTGATAACACCGGTAACAGTTTCAGCGTCTTCGTAAGCTTTTTCCAGCGTGATCCAAGCTTCATGACGTTTAGCTTTCTCACGGGACAGCAGGGTTTCACCGAAGCCGTCTTCTACTGCGTCCAGAGCAACGTCAACTTCGTCGCCCACCTGGATTTCCAGTTCGCCAGCTGCGTTCTTGAACTGCTCTGCAGGAATTGCAGATTCAGATTTCAGACCCGCATCAACCAGCACGACGTCTTTGTCGATAGAGACAACAACGCCACGAACAATGGAACCCGGACGGGTTTCGATTTCTTTCAGGGACTCTTCAAAGAGTTGAGCAAAAGATTCAGTCATATTGATAATCTTAGGATTCTTCAATTTAACGTCCACCTGACGTCACTGTCGGATGGGGTTGTTTCACATGCCCTGCACCGGTTCCGTGGTACAGGGTTACAGCAATTCTGTCACCGAAAGATTATACACCCAGTTTCTGCCGGGCGTAATCAAGCGCCTGCTTAATCACCTGCTCAATCGACATGCTGGTTGAATCCAGCACCAGAGCATCAGCGGCAGGCACTAAAGGGGCGATAGCGCGATTACGATCGCGGTCATCGCGTTCCTTTATCTCGGATAAAAGGCGCTCAAAGTTAACATCAATGCCGCTTTTCTGCAACTGCAGCATACGTCGCTGAGCACGTTCTTCCGGGCTGGCATCAAGGAAAATCTTCACTGGCGCATCGGGGAAAACCACCGTGCCCATATCACGCCCGTCGGCAATCAGGCCAGGTTCTTCACGGAAAGCGCGCTGGCGACGCAGCAGCGCTTCGCGCACGCGCGGAAAGGCTGCAACGCGTGAGGCGGTGTTGCTCACCTCCTGCGTGCGGATTGCGCTGGTCACATCCTCACCTTCCAGCACCACCTGCATCTCGCCGTCAGCCGAAAGAAAACGCACGTCAAGATGGGCGGCCATCGGCACCAGCGCCTCTTCGGATTCAATATCTACCTGGTGATGCAGCGCGGCAAGCGCCAGCACGCGGTAGATCGCGCCAGAATCGAGCAGGTGCCACTGCAATGACTCCGCCATCGCTTTGCATAATGTCCCTTTGCCTGCGCCGCTTGGGCCATCGATAGTAATTACCGGGGCGATTACCGTCATTGTTCTCTCCTGTTACAGCCTGCTTATTAACAGTCTCGTAGACTATCTGAATTGCGCAGTAGTATACGCTGCCTGCGGCCGGTTAGTTACCCCCGCACACCGACAGCGGTGACAGTTTGCGCTTTTTCAGATGAATTTCTGTGCGGAAAGACCAGCGGAGTACAAAGCGATCCGGCGCCAGCGCGCCGGATCGGGCTATCAGGAGGCGTGGCTGACTTTTGCCAGCTGCTGAAAATAGTCCGGAAACGTTTTGGCCGTGCAGCCTGGATCGAGGATCGTCACCGGCGTATCGGACAGCGCGACCAGCGAAAAGCACATCGCCATGCGGTGATCGTTATAGGTGCCGATATCCGCATGCCGGAGCTGCGCAGGCGGCGTAATCCGGATAAAATCGTGGCCCTCTTCGACTTCTGCCCCCACTTTACGCAGCTCAGTAGCCATCGCCGCCAGCCGATCGGTTTCTTTCACGCGCCAGTTGTAAATATTACGCATCAGCGTTGTGCCCTGCGCAAACAGCGCCGTCGTCGCGATAGTCATCGCGGCATCCGGGATATGGTTCATATCCATGTCGATGGCGTTCAGTTCACCACGCGTACAGGCGATGTAGTCATCCCCCCACTCGATAACCGCACCCATGCTTTCCAGCACGTCAGCAAAGCGGATATCGCCCTGTACGCTGTTGCGGCCAATGCCGGTAACCCGAACGGTGCCGCCGCGAATGGCTGCGGCGGCGAGAAAATAGGAGGCTGAAGAGGCGTCACCTTCCACCAGATAATCGCCCGGTGACTGGTACTGCTGCTGGCCTTTGACAATAAAGCGCTGATAATTCTGGTTTTCAACCTCTACGCCAAAGCAGCGCATCAGATGCAGCGTGATATCGATGTACGGTTTAGAGACCAGCTCGCCTTTGATCGTGATACAGGTATCCTGCTGCGCCAGCGGTGCCGTCATCAGCAGCGCAGTCAGGAACTGGCTGGAGACGCTGCCGTCTACGCTAACGTCACCGCCACTGAATCCGCCATTCAGGCGCAGCGGTGGGTAATCACTCTGTTCCAGATAATCAATTCTGGCACCGCCCTGACGTAGCGCATCGACCAGGTGACCGATAGGACGCTCTTTCATGCGCGGCTCACCGGTTAACACCACGTCGTGATCGCCCAGGCAGAGTGCAGCAGCCAGTGGACGCATCGCGGTACCCGCGTTGCCGAGAAACAGCTCCAGCGGCTGTTGCGCATGAAGGGCACCACCGTTGCCTGTGACTTCGCATACGGTGCGGTCAGGAGAAAGCGTGTAGCTGACGCCCAGCGCCTGCAGCGCAGTGAGCATATGCTTTACATCGTCGCTGTCCAGCAGGTTAGTCAGGCGCGTTGTGCCGTTAGCCAGCGCGGCCAGCAGCAGGGCGCGGTTTGAAACGCTTTTTGAACCTGGCAGGTTGACCGTGCCGTCGATGCGGGCAATCGGTTGAAGAGTGAGGGAGTCCTGCATGTGAAACGAAATCTCCAAAAATACGAAACCCCGTCTGGTGACGGGGCCTGATACCAGACAAGCTGGCGTGAAACACAAATCAGCCGTGGCGACGCTCGAACTCTGTCATAAATTCAGTCAGCGCCTTAACGCCTTCCAGCGGCATGGCATTGTAGATAGACGCACGCATACCGCCTACGACACGATGGCCCTTCAGCGCATGCAGGCCTGCTTTCAGCGACTCTTCCAGGAACAGTGCATCAAGTGAGGCATCCGCCAGCTGGAACGGCACATTCATACGCGAGCGGTTTGTGCTGGCAACCTCATTACGATAAAAACTGCTGTTATCAATGGTGCCATAGAGCAGTTCAGCCTTTGCCTGATTCAGCTTATCCATCTCACCAATACCGCCCTGCTCCTTCAGCCATTTAAAGACCAGACCAGAGAGATACCAGGCGAAGGTGGGCGGCGTGTTAAACATGGAGTCGTTTTCTGCCAGCACGCTGTAATCAAGAATGGAAGGAACATGGCGCTGTGCTTTGCCCAGCAGATCCTCACGTACCACCACCAGCGTCAGTCCCGCCGGACCAATATTTTTCTGCGCACCGGCATAAATAACGCCATAGCGGCTGACGTCGATCGGCCGGGAAAGAATGGTAGAAGAGAGATCGGCAACCACAATTTTGTCGCCAAAATCGGGCTCTTCATCAATCGCCAGACCGTCAATGGTTTCGTTAGGGCAGAAATGCACGTAAGCAGCACTGTCGCTCAGCTGCCAGTCGCGCATCGGCAGCAGCGCGCGCTTACCATCCAGCGTGGTTTTGATGTCGATCGCGTTTGGCGTGCAATACTTTTCTGCTTCTTTGATTGCACTGTGTGCCCAGTAGCCGCCATCGATATAATCAGCAGTGGTCGCGTCACCCAGCAGGTTACCCGGGACAGCCGCAAACTGCGCGCGGGCGCCACCGTGACAGAATAAAACTTTGTAATTGGCCGGGATTTTAAGCAGATCGCGAAAATCCTGTTCCGCCGCTTCCGCCACGGCCATAAACTCTTTACTGCGGTGGCTAATCTCCATCACTGACGTGCCTAAACCATGCCAGTTGGTCAGCTCCTGCTCTGCGCGACGAAGTACTTCCACCGGCAGCATTGCCGGGCCGGAGCTAAAATTGTAAACCTGCGTCATGTCCCCTCACCACTCTCAGCTTGAACGGTTATGAATCTCTCCCCGGTTTTATCATTGCCTCCGGACGGCTGCAATCATTTATCCGGCCGCGATCACATTTCTGGCGCCCGCTCCGCCGCAGCTTATATTACAAATGTAACGCACTGCGGGATATTGTGAGGCTTGCTGCACCACGCCTGCGCGGCAGCGGCCCGCTGCTGTCCGTACCGGCGTCATGCAGAGAGAAAATGCCGGCGATGATAGCGCCATTGCGGTAAAACCCGTATTATTGCGCGCTTTACGCCCACCTTATCGACTTGAGAGAGCGCCACTATGACGCAAACGTTTATTCCAGGAAAAGATGCTGCGCTGGAAGACTCCATCGCCCGTTTCCAGCAGAAGCTGCAGGATCTGGGTTTTAATATTGAAGAGGCTTCATGGCTGAATCCGGTTCCGCACGTCTGGTCCGTACATATTCGCGATCGCGATTGCCCGCTCTGCTTTACCAATGGCAAGGGCGCGAGTAAAAAAGCGGCGCTGGCCTCCGCGCTGGGTGAATATTTTGAGCGTCTCTCAACCAACTACTTTTTCGCCGACTTCTGGCTGGGTAAATCCATCGCGAACGGCGATTTTGTTCATTACCCTAATGAGAAGTGGTTTCCCCTGCCGGCTGACGAAAGCCTGCCTGAAGGCATTCTTGATGCACGCCTGCGTAAATTCTACGATCCGGACGACAGCCTGAGCGCCGCTGATTTAATCGATCTGCAGTCCGGTAATGCAGAGCGCGGCATTTGCGGCCTGCCGTTTACGCGCCAGTCCGATCAGCAGACTGTTTATATCCCGATGAATATTATCGGCAACCTCTACGTTTCTAACGGTATGTCCGCAGGCAATACCGCTAATGAAGCGCGCGTACAGGGGCTGTCTGAGGTTTTTGAGCGGCATATTAAAAACCGTATTATCGCTGAATCTATCAGCCTGCCGGAAATTCCGGCTGAGGTGATGCAGCGTTATCCTGATGTCATTGAAGCTATCGGACGACTGGAAGCGGAAGGCTTTCCTATCTTCGCTTATGACGCCTCTCTGGGTGGCAACTATCCGGTTATCTGCGTGGTGCTGTTCAATCCGGCCAATGGCACCTGCTTCGCCTCATTTGGTGCCCATCCTGACTTTGGTGTGGCGCTGGAGCGTACCGTTACCGAACTTCTGCAGGGACGCGGTCTCAAGGATCTCGATGTTTTCACGCCACCAACTTTTGACGATGAAGAAGTGGCTGAACATGCCAACCTCGAGACGCACTTTATCGATTCCAGCGGCCTGATCTCCTGGGATATGTTTAAAGATGAAGCAGACTACCCGTTTGTGGACTGGAGCTTTGCCGGCACCACCCAGGAGGAGTTCGCTACGCTGATGGCGATCTTCGCTGCGGAAGATAAAGAAGTCTATATCGCAGATTACGAACATCTGGGCGTGTATGCCTGCCGCATTATCGTACCGGGCATGTCTGATATCTATCCGGCTGAAGATCTGCTGCTGGCGAATAACAACATGGGCGCTTCACTGCGCGAAACCCTGCTGGCACTGCCGGCCAGTGAGTGGCAGCCTGAGGAGTATCTGGCACTCATTGAACAGCTGGATGAAGAGGGTCATGACGACTTTACCCGCGTGCGTGAGCTGCTGGGCCTTGCCACCGGTAAAGATAATGGCTGGTACACGCTGCGTATTGGCGAGCTGAAAGCGATGCTGGCGCTGGCGGGAGGCGATCTCGATCAGGCGCTGATCTGGACGGAGTGGACCATGGAGTTCAACCAGTCTATTTTCAGCGCGGAGCGCGCTAATTACTACCGCTGTCTGCAGACGCTGCTGCTGCTGGCCATGGAAGATGAGCGTGAACCGGTGCAGTATCATCGTGCGTTTGTCCGGATGTATGGTCAGGCGGCGGTTGATGCCGCGTCCGCTGCGCTGAGCGGTGAAGCGCCGTTTTATGGTCTGCAGGCCATTGATGAAGATCTTCATGCGCTGCCTGCCCATCAGGCGCTGCTGGCCGCCTATGAAAAACTGCAGGCGGCAAAACGTCGCTACTGGTCTGCTGCATAACCGCTGCGCCAGCGTGGTCTGCTGACTCATCTGAAACCGGTTTGGCCAGGCGGTCATACCGGTTTTTTTAACCGTATGAAACCCTGGTTAAAATAATAATGTAAAGTTTAAAATTATTTTTTTGCAAAATATTCATTGGCTTACATGATTTCATCGCTGCATTCCCTCTCCTCTTCCGCTCAAAGATGATCCATATCAATTCCGCTGCTCACCCGCTTTGTTAGCATCTCCTCAGACCTGTTACGGAGAGCGTAAGCGTGAAAGCTGACAACCCCTTTAATGCTTTACTGCCTGCGGCAATGGCTAAAGTTGCTGAAGAAGCGGGTGTCTATAAAGCGACCAAACATCCCCTGACAACCTTTTTCCTTGCCATTACCGCCGGCGTCTTTATCTCAATCGCATTTGTGTTCTATATCACTGCAACCACCGGCAGCGCGCCGCTGCCCTGGGGCATAGCCAGGCTAATCGGCGGCATCTGCTTTTCACTGGGTCTGATGCTGGTAGTGGTATGCGGTGCCGATCTTTTTACCTCAACGGTGCTCATCGTCGTGGCTAAAGCCAGCGGGCGTATCAGCTGGCTACAGCTGGCCCGTCACTGGCTGAATGTCTACATCGGTAATCTGTGCGGCGCGCTCTTTTTCGTCATGCTGATCTGGCTGGCGGGTGAGCATATGGTTGCCGGAGGTGCCTGGGGTCTTAATCTGCTGCAAACCGCCGATCACAAGATGCATCACAGTTTTATACAGGCCGTTGCACTGGGTACGCTGGCCAATCTGCTGGTCTGCCTGGCCGTCTGGATGAGCTATTCCGGCCGCAGCCTGACTGACAAGATGATTGCCATGATTCTGCCGGTGGCGATGTTTGTCGGCAGCGGCTTCGAGCACAGCATCGCCAACATGTTTCTGATCCCGATGGCCATCCTGATCCGCGATTTTGCCGCACCGGAATTCTGGCAGCTCACCGGCGCCACTGCCGCTCAGTTTCCGGCACTCAATCTCAGCGACTTCGTTTTCAACAATCTGATCCCGGTTACGCTCGGCAATATTATTGGCGGTGGTGTGCTGGTTGGATTGACCTACTGGGTTATTTATCTGCGCGGCTCCGCGCCGGCAGCGTGATTGCGGCCGGAGGCAGCGATGCGTCCGGCAAGAAAGTCTCCTTACATAAGGCAGGTATATCATGTCCGAACTGAATGAAAAAATGGCAGCAGCCTGGAAAGGATTTAAGGCCGGCGAGTGGCAAACCCGCGTTAACGTACGCGACTTTATCCAGCTGAACTATACGCCGTATGAAGGCGATGAGGCATTTCTCGCAGGTGCCACCCCCGCCACAACGGCACTGTGGAACCGCGTGCTGGAAGGGATCAAAATTGAAAACCGCACGCATGCACCGGTGGACTTTGATACCGATCTGGCTTCAACCATTACCTCGCACGACGCAGGTTATATCGATAAATCGCTGGAAACCATCGTTGGGCTGCAGACTGAAGCACCGTTGAAACGCGCCATTATCCCTTTTGGCGGCATCAAAATGGTGGAAGGCTCCTGTAAGGTCTACGGGCGCGAACTCGATCCGGCGCTGAAAAAAATCTTTACCGATTACCGTAAAACCCATAACCAGGGGGTATTTGATGTCTATACGCCCGATATTCTGCGCTGCCGTAAATCAGGCGTGCTGACCGGCCTGCCTGACGCCTACGGCCGTGGTCGTATCATCGGCGATTACCGTCGCGTTGCGCTCTACGGCATTGACTATCTGATGCAGGACAAAGTGGCGCAGTTCACATCGCTGCAGCACGATATGGAAAACGGCGTGGATCTGGAAGCCACCATTCGCCTGCGCGAAGAGATCGCTGAACAGCATCGCGCGCTGGGCCAGATCAAAGCGATGGCGGCAAAATATGGTTGTGATATCTCGCTGCCGGCTACCACCGCACAGGAAGCGGTACAGTGGACCTACTTTGGTTATCTGGCGGCAGTAAAATCGCAAAACGGTGCCGCCATGTCGTTTGGTCGCGTGTCTACTTTCCTCGATATCTACATTGAACGCGATATGCAGGCTGGCAGGCTCACCGAAGAGCAGGCGCAGGAGCTGATTGACCATCTGGTCATGAAGCTGCGCATGGTGCGTTTCCTGCGCACGCCGGAATATGATGAGCTCTTCTCAGGCGACCCTATCTGGGCGACCGAATCACTCGCCGGTATGGGCGTTGACGGGCGCACTCTGGTGACCAGAAATACGTTCCGCTTCCTGAACACGCTGTACACTATGGGCCCCTCCCCTGAACCCAACATGACCATTCTCTGGTCCGAGAAGCTGCCGCTCAACTTTAAGAAATATGCGGCTAAAGTCTCCATCGATACCTCGTCGCTGCAGTATGAAAATGATGACCTGATGCGTCCTGACTTTGATAATGATGACTACGCTATCGCCTGCTGCGTCAGCCCGATGATTGTCGGCAAGCAGATGCAGTTCTTTGGCGCACGCGCCAACCTGGCTAAAACGCTGCTGTACGCTATTAATGGCGGGGTTGATGAAAAACTCAAAATGCAGGTCGGACCGAAAGAAGCGCCGATTACTGACGAAATACTCGACTTTGACACGGTCATGGCGCGTATGGATCACTTTATGGACTGGCTGGCGAAGCAGTATGTCACCGCGCTGAACGTCATCCACTACATGCACGATAAATACAGCTATGAAGCTGCGCTGATGGCGCTGCACGATCGCGACGTTTATCGCACCATGGCGTGTGGTATCGCCGGGCTATCAGTGGCAGCAGACTCCCTCTCCGCCATCAAATATGCACGGGTAAAACCGGTGCGTGACGCGGATGGGCTGGCCACGGACTTTGAGATAGAGGGCGACTATCCGCAGTTCGGTAATAACGACCCGCGCGTAGACGATCTGGCCTGCGACCTGGTAGAGCGGTTTATGAAGAAAATTCAGCGGCTGCAGACCTATCGCAATGCCGTGCCGACCCAGTCCGTGCTGACCATTACCTCAAACGTGGTATACGGTAAAAAAACCGGTAATACCCCGGATGGCCGCCGCGCCGGTGCGCCGTTTGGCCCGGGGGCTAACCCGATGCACGGACGCGATCAAAAAGGTGCCGTGGCCTCGCTGACCTCGGTGGCTAAACTGCCGTTTGCCTATGCAAAAGATGGTATCTCCTACACCTTTTCTATCGTGCCCAACGCGCTCGGCAAAAATGATGAGGTACGAAAATCAAACCTGGCGGGCCTGATGGATGGCTATTTCCATCATGAAGCGGCGCTGGAAGGTGGCCAGCATCTGAATGTTAACGTCATGAATCGCGATATGCTGCTGGACGCAATGGCGCATCCGGAAAATTATCCGCAGCTCACCATACGCGTTTCAGGTTATGCGGTACGGTTTAACTCGCTGACCCGGGAGCAGCAGCAGGATGTGATCACCCGTACCTTTACTGCCTCACTCTGATGATAAACAGGGCTCCCTGACAGGAGCCCTGCTTCAGAGTGCGTTTTGCCAGCGTGCTGACGCGGGAACGCTGGCAAAACGGACTTCCCTGCTGAGCACAACAGAGATTGTGCTGCCTGAAACAGGCCAAACCGGAGAACCATCGCTATGTCTGCTGTCGGTCGTATTCACTCTATTGAATCCTGCGGGACCGTCGACGGTCCTGGCATCCGTTTTATCACCTTTTTTCAGGGCTGCCTGATGCGCTGCCTCTACTGCCATAATCGCGATACCTGGGATACTCACGCAGGTAAAACAGCGACGGTTGAAGAGCTGATGCGGGATGTGATCGCCTGTCGCCATTATATGAACGCGTCAGGCGGTGGTGTGACCGCCTCCGGCGGAGAAGCGATCCTGCAGGCTGAATTTGTGCGCGACTGGTTCCGCGCCTGTAAGCAGGCGGGCATTCATACCTGCCTGGATACCAACGGCTTTGTGCGGCGCTACGATCCGGTAATCGATGAGTTGCTGGAGGTCACCGACTTAGTGATGCTCGATCTGAAACAGATTAACGATGAGATCCATGAAATTCTGGTCGGCGTTTCCAATCACCGCACGCTCGATTTTGCCCGCTACCTGCAGAAGAAAAACAAACGCACCTGGATCCGCTACGTGGTTGTGCCGGGCTATTCAGATGATGACGACTCTGCACACCGCCTCGGCAGGTTTACCGCCGACATGCAAAATGTGGAAAAAATAGAGCTGCTTCCCTATCACGAGCTGGGCAAGCATAAATGGGAGGCTATGGGGGAAACGTACCAGCTGGCTGGCGTCAGGCCGCCAGCCAGAGAGACGATGGAGCGGATCAAAGCGATTCTGGCAGGCTACGGGCACAGCGTAATGTACTAAACCCCGCGCGCGACCTGCTCTCTGATATTTACACCTGTCAGGCGTGCGCCACCGGCGTCGCATGATGATCGGCTTTGCGCAGCAGCATGACCAGATAGACCAGTGCCACCGCAGCGATCATCACAAACAGCAGCTGGTCAGAGTAACGCTGCATCAGCATTGAAGTCATTGCCGGCCCCACCAGGCTGCCCACGGTATAGCTGAACAGCAGCGCCTGATTCATCGCCACCAGCTCATGGTGCGCAACGGTCTCACAGGCCCATGACATGGCAACCGGATAGAGCGTAAAGCCTGCCAGCCCCAGCACAAACAGTGCCGGAGCCATCGCCGTATCGCCCAGCATCGCCACGGCGCCGAGGATCACGACAAACACCTGCACGCGCAGGACCATCAGGCGGCCAAAGCGATCGGCCAGACGTCCGACGGGCCACTGTCCGATAATACCGGAACTTACCAGCAGCGCCATCCAGTAACCTACTGAAGCATCGCTCATACCGCGATGCGACAGATAGAGCGGCATCAGACCATAGAGCGAGCCCAGCACAATACCGGAAATGATGCAGCCATTGATGCCCAGACGTGAACTGCGGCGGCGCAGCATGCTCCAGATACGCGTAGTGGACGCCTCTTCGCTCTCTCCGGCCGTGCTCACCTGCACAAAAAGCAGTGGCAGCATAGCGCAGACAATCAGCGCCGTGACCCAGGGGATCACGTGCAGCAGTTCAGTGGATACGCTGCTGACCAGCAGCTGTCCGGCTACCGTACCGAGATAATAGACAATCATATAGGCAGCCAGCAGCTGACCGCGGTTACGCACCGTGCCGCTGCAGAGCAGCGCGCTTTCAACCACTACCCAGATTAGCGCGCAGCCCACGCCAGCGCTGAAGCGCAGCAGCGTCCAGCTGGAGAAGCCTTCCAGCAGCACCATTCCCATCGTCGCCAGGGCAAACAGCACGCTGGCAAAATAGAAGCAGCGGTTAAAGCCGTAGCGCGCAATCAGCCAGCCAGCCAGCAGCGTGCCCGCCAGATTACCGGTGTAATAGGCGGAACTCGCCATTCCTACCTGCCACGTAGGCAGCTGCTCGTGAGCAAGCCAGAGCGGCACCAGCGTATTAAGCACAGCGATAGAAACCGTCATCAGCATTAAGCCGCAGAGCAGCAGCAGGACGGGGCGCGACCAGGTAAGCATAAGGATAAAACCAATGGAAAGAAGCGAGAATTGCGCGCAGTTTGCCACTGGAAAATGGAAAGTCAACGAACAGAAAAACAGCACCGCACAATTTGCTGCTGAACAATTTATTTTTTTTATCTTCAGGCGGTTAGAAGCATCATCGCCAGAGCGGAATTAAAATCTATCGCTATGAATTTACAGATTTTTAGCGCTTAACCGCTGCTTCTCTTCGATAACGTTTATTTGTGATAACTTTGCAGCAAAATCAGATTGCTGCGAACGGCATCGCCCATAAAAAAACCCGGCCAGTGCCGGGTTCTTTTTATCAGCATACGATCAGCCGATATACTCCAGACCGCCCATATAAGGACGCAGCACGTCCGGTACGGCAATGCGGCCATCAGCCTGCTGATAGTTTTCCAGAACCGCGACCAGCGTACGCCCTACAGCCAGACCCGATCCGTTCAGCGTGTGCAGCAGACGCGGCTTTTTATCGCTCTTGCTGCGGCAGCGTGCCTGCATACGACGCGCCTGGAAATCCCACATGTTGGAGCAGGAAGAGATTTCACGATAGGTATCCTGCGCCGGCAGCCAGACTTCGAGATCGTAGGTTTTGACTGCGCCAAAGCCCATATCGCCGGTGCAGAGCAGCACTTTACGGTATGGCAGATTAAGCAGCTGCAGCACTTTCTCCGCATGTCCGGTCAGCGCTTCCAGCGCATCCATAGAGGTTTCCGGCGCCACGATCTGCACCATTTCCACTTTATCAAACTGGTGCATACGGATCAGCCCGCGCGTGTCGCGACCGTATGAACCCGCTTCAGAGCGGAAACAGGGCGTATGCGCGGTCAGCCTGATCGGCAAACTCTCTTCTTCGACGATTTCATCGCGCACCAGGTTGGTCAGCGGCACTTCAGCGGTAGGGATCAGCGCATAGTTGCTGCTGCCCGCTTCTTCACCCAGCGGTTTGGTGTGAAACAGATCTTCGCCAAATTTTGGCAGCTGCCCGGTGCCATACAGCGTATCGTGGTTAACCAGATATGGCACATAGGTTTCCAGGTAGCCATGCTCCTGCGTGTGCAGATCGATCATAAACTGGCTCAGAGCGCGATGCAGACGCGCAATCTGGCCCTGCATGACGATAAAGCGAGAGCCGGTCAGTTTAACGGCGGCGGCAAAATCCAGCCCTTTAACAGATTCACCCAGCTCTACGTGATCTTTTACCGGGAAATCAAACTGGCGCGGCTCGCCCCAGCGGCTGATTTCCAGATTCTCACTGTCATCTTTACCCAGAGGAACGTCATCAGCTGGCAGATTAGGCAGCGCCAGCGCAAAATCGCGGATCTCATTTTGCAGCACATCCAGTTCCGCTTTTGCCGCATCCAGACGTTCACCCAGCGTATTCACTTCCTGACGCAGCGGCTCGATATCTTCCCCACGGGCTTTTGCCTGGCCGATGGATTTGGATCGGGCATTACGCTCAGCCTGCAGATTTTCGGTTTCGACCTGCAGTACTTTACGGCGCTCTTCCAGGGAGCGCAGCGTATCCACATCCAGTTTAAATCCCCGGCGTGCCAGTTTTTCTGCGACTGCGTCTGGCTCGTTACGCAGCAGATTGGGATCGAGCATGCTTATCCTGTGTAATAAAAAGTTGATTAAAAAATGAGGGGTTGCATCCCACTGGAATGCAATGAATTCCTTACTCACCTTACCGTAACGCGTTTATCAGCGGTAGCGTTTTATCGGGCTATTTTCATCCTGCTCAGCCAGCCAGGCGAGTTTTTCACCGATCTTCCCTTCCAGTCCGCGCGGCACAGGATGGTAATAACGGACATCGCGCATTTCCGGCGGGAAAAAGACTTCGCCGGCCGCATAGGCGTTGGGTTCATCATGCGCGTAGCGATAGCTTTTACCCAGCCCCATCTCTTTCATCAGCTTTGTCGGCGCATTACGCAGATGATCCGGCACATCGTAATCAGGATGCTCGCGCGCATCGCGCAGCGCCGCTTTGAAAGCCGTGTACACTGCGTTGCTTTTCGGCGCACATGCCAGATAGACAATCGCCTGCGCAATCGCACGCTCGCCTTCTGCTGGCCCGACGCGCGTAAAGCAGTCCCAGGCTGAAATGGCTACCTGCATTGCACGCGGATCGGCATTACCGACATCTTCCGAGGCGATAGCCAGCAGGCGCCGTGCGACATAGAGCGGATCCCCGCCGGCGGTAATAATCCGGGCGTACCAGTAGAGCGCCGCGTCGGGCGCAGAGCCGCGCACCGATTTGTGCAGTGCCGAGATGAGATCGTAAAAGCGATCGCCCTGGTTATCAAAGCGCGCTGCACGCTCGCCAGCCACTTCGGTCAGCAGCTGCGGCGTCAGCTCCCGCTTGCCCTGCGCGCTGACATCTGCCATATCCGCCATCATTTCCAGCGTATTCAGCGCACGGCGCGCATCACCGCTTACCAGTTCGGCAATCATCCGGCGCGTGGCGTCAGGCAGCACGATATCACTGTCACCATAGCCACGAGTGCTATCTTCCATCGCCTGCGTCAGCACCTGCTCAATATCCTCTGTCGTCAGTGATTTGAGCAGATAGACGCGCGCACGCGACAGCAGCGCAGAGTTGAGTTCAAACGAAGGGTTTTCCGTGGTAGCACCGATAAATGTGATGGTGCCATCTTCGATGTGCGGCAGAAAGGCATCCTGCTGGCTTTTATTGAAACGATGGACCTCATCCACAAACAGGATAGTGCGGCGGCCGGCGTGGCGGTTTTGCCGGGCGCGCTCGATCGCCTCACGAATATCTTTTACGCCTGACGTGACCGCTGAGATGCGTTCCACATCAGCATTACCGTAGTGCGCGATGATCTCTGCCAGCGTGGTTTTGCCGGTGCCCGGCGGTCCCCAGAGGATCATCGAGTGCAGCTGCCCGGCTTCAATCGCACGCGGCAGCGGTTTGCCAGGGGCCAGCAGATGCTGCTGGCCGATATACTCCTGAAGCGTCGTGGGTCGCATTCTGGCGGCCAGCGGTTTAAACGCATTTGAAGGGGCAAAATCCAGAGAGAGATTACTCAACTCAACCTCACTGACGCTGGTCGTCTACCGTTACCCCTTTTGGTGGCGTAAAGGTAAATTTATCGGGACTGATAGCACCATTTTTCTGGCTCTTCAGCTGATAGCTGCTGCGCTGGCCATCCTGCTCAACCGCGCTGAACTGATTGATAGTGCCCGATGACGATACGTTAATGGTAAACTGTTTCAGGTTACCGTCGCTGTTTTTCGGCGTCAGTTCAAAGCTGTCACCCTGCTGTTTGATGTTGTACTGCTTCCAGTCGCTGGGCTGGTTACGGGCAATAAGCATAAATGGCGTATTGCTGGTGGCATTCTGCAGCAGGCTCACGCTGGCCTGTTCAACAAACGGATTGTAGAACCACAGATTTTTGCCGTCGGAGACAATAACGCTCTCATCCGGCGCCGTCATGTGCCAGTTAAACAGGCTGGGACGCTTGACCCACAGCTCACCTTCACCATCCTGCACATTGGCACCGCTGCCGTCGGTGACTTTCTGGCTAAAGCTGGCATGGAAGCTGTTTACTTTATTCAGGCGCTGCTGCAGGTCGCCGGAGGCATCCGCCAGAGCTGATGCTGAAACAAAACCGGCCAGCAGGCCACAGGCAATAACGCGTAATTTCATCTGATTCGATTCCTTATTCACTGTTCCTGATACTCACTGCTATTAAACGTAGTTGCCGTATTGTCTCTTCGACAGAAGAAAAAGCCGAAAGGTCCCAAAGATATGGGGATTGCGCAACAGATAAACAATGGGCCAGTTGTTAACTGGCCCATCAGGAAAGTTGTGCTGTCAGCCGGCGTTACATCTCATGTGGCGGCGGTGAAAGCACCTCGCGGTTACCGTTATGGCCCGGCTCAGAAACGATCCCCTGCGCTTCCATCTGCTCAATGATACGTGCCGCACGGTTATAGCCGATACGGAACTGACGCTGTACACCAGAGATAGAGGCGCGACGTTTCTCAACCACAAAGGAGACGGCCTGATCGAATAGCGGATCGAGCTCTTCATCACCATCCATCCCGCCTGCGCCGCCTTCGCTCTCCTCGCCCGCGGTGATGCTGTCGATATACTGCGGGCGTCCGCGCGCTTTCCAGTCCTGCACAACAGCATGCACTTCCTGATCGCGCACGAAGGCGCCGTGCACGCGTACCGGCATTGAGGAGTTAGGTGGCATATAGAGCATATCACCCATTCCCAGCAGCGATTCTGCGCCGCCCTGATCGAGGATGGTACGCGAGTCAATCTTACTTGATACCGTAAAAGCGATACGCGTAGGAATGTTGGCTTTAATCAGACCGGTAATCACGTCAACCGACGGACGCTGGGTCGCCAGCACCAGGTGAATACCGGCAGCACGGGCTTTCTGCGCCAGACGCGCTATCAGCTCTTCTACCTTTTTACCCACCGCCATCATCAGATCGGCAAACTCATCCACCAGCACCACGATATAGGGCAGCTTTTCCAGTACGGGTGGCGTCATGTCCATGCTGTCACCCGGCTTCCAGAACGGATCGGGAATCGGACGGCCCATCGCCGCAGCCTGCTCAATCTTTTCGTTATAACCGGCGAGGTTACGTACGCCCAGCGCAGACATCAGTTTGTAGCGACGCTCCATCTCCACCACGCTCCAGCGCAGCGCGTTAGCAGCGTCTTTCATGTCGGTGACCACCTCGGTAAGCAGGTGCGGGATCCCTTCATAAACTGACAGCTCAAGCATTTTCGGGTCGATCATGATAAAGCGCACCTCTTCCGGTGTCGCTTTATAGAGCATGCTGATGATCATGGTGTTAACGCCAACCGACTTACCGGAACCGGTGGTACCGGCAACCAGCAGGTGTGGCATTTTAGCCAGATCGGCGACAACAGGCTGTCCGGAGATATCTTTACCCAGCACCACTGACAGAGGAGAGGGATTATCGCGGAACTTATCGCAATCCAGCACTTCACGCAGATAGACCGTCTGACGATGTTTGTTCGGCAGCTCAAGTCCAACGTAAGGTTTACCGGGGATCACCTCTACCACACGCACTGCCACGGCTGAGAGTGAACGCGCCAGATCGCGGGAAAGGTTTGAGATCCTCGCCGCTTTAACGCCCGGCGCCAGATCGAGCTCAAAGCGGGTGATCACCGGACCCGGAGAGATCCCCACCACTTCCGCTTTTACCCGGTAGTCAGCCAGACGCGCTTCTACCAGGCGCGCCGTCTGTTCCAGAGCAAACATATCCACCGGCTCTTCTTCTTCCGGTGGAGCCGTCAGCAGCTCAAGTACCGGAAGCGGCGTGGAAGGTTTTTCCAGCGGTCGTTCATGACGCACCAGGAAAGGGTGAAACAGACTATCCTGCGCCGGTACAGCCGGTGCTGCGGCAGGCTCTGCTGCAAATCCGGCGCTGCCCGCTTCACTGTATGAAGGCGGTGAGGCCGGCTCTGCGGACATAGCAGGTTCTGCTGCCGGTGCGGCTGGCCGCTGCCACTGTGCGGCGGGTTCCGCTGCCGGTGCGGCTGGTTCTGCGGCCGGTACGGCTGGCTGCTGCCATTGTGCTGCGGGTTCTGCGGCCGGTGCGGCTGGCTGCTGCCACTGTGCTTCAGGCTCCGGCGTTGCCGCAATAGTAAACAGCGGTTCACTCGGCGTATCATCAACCAGATCTTTCATCGGCGAGAAGTCAAAAGCGGCTGAGGTATCCAGATTGAACACCGGCGCTTTTTCTTCCTGCGGTGCGCTGTAGCGCTGCTGCTGCTGCGCCGCAAACTGGCTCGCCAGCTGCGCCTGATGCTGTGCCTCCTGATCGTCCTCTTCAGTATGCGACTCCCAGCTTTCACCATAGCGCTGCTGCTGCTGTGACTGAAATGCATCACGCAGCTGCGCTTCCTGAAGCGTAGCCTCTTCCTCATACTGCGGCTGATGCAGCGTGGCGCTCACGTCAGGCTGTTGCTGCTCGGCTTCTTCGCGCGCTTTCTCTTCTGCCATACGCTGTGAAGGCAGTTTGATGCCATAAGAGGCGAGTTCACGTCGGGTCGGCAGTTTAACTTTGTTAGGTCGCGGCAGCTCCGGACCAATCCCCTGTTTTACCTGCGGGTTACGATCGCGCTCAGGCACAATGTCAAAAACAGGCGACAGCGACTCTTCCGCACGCTGTACGGCAGCAGTGGCAGCACCTGTGGCCGCAGCGGCCGTAAATGCAGGGGCAGCAGCAGAGAAGCGATCGGCACTTTGCCAGTCGCCCATGCGCGGGCCATCTTCATCCGGTGCAGCAGGCGACGCGACAGGCTCTGCCGGCAGTTCAAAATGATAAAGCGGTGGCGTCTGTGGTGCTGGCGTGGCGGTCACAACCGGTTGCGATGTGACCGGCTGCGGCACGGCAGCCTGCGTAACTGCTGGCTCCGCCGTCAGTGCAGGTTCTGCTACGGCAGCCGGAGCGGGCGGCGCCTGACGGGCAGCTTCACTGACAGCAGAAAGCGCCGCAGCGGTTGCGCCGGACGCTTTGACCAGCAGCGGTTCGCTGGCCAGCTCAGCAGAGAGTGCAGGTGCAGGTGCAGGTGCAGGCGCTCGCGGCGCAGCCAGCAGAACATCCTCTTCGTCAGCAGCCTGAGACGCTACAACCGGACGCGATGGGACATCCGCTTCCTCTTCATACTCATCCTCTTCCCAGCGATCGTCATGACGAGAGCGGTTGCTGGCAAATGTCAGCACGCCCATCACCACGCTCCCGATTTTTTCAGCGATAGCGAGCCATGACCAGCCGGTATAGAGCGTGATGCCTGCGGCCCAGATACAGAGCAGCGTCAGCGTGCCGGTTGCACCATGCAGCCACGGCGCCATGGCATTGCTGACCAGACTGCCAATCACCCCGCCTGAGGCAAAGTACCAGATATCATCCACGTTCAGTGCAGCCAGTCCGCAGGTGGTCACCACCAGGGCCAGCACGCCTATCAGACGCAGTCCAACGGCAAAATAGTCGATATAATCCTGCCGATCGCGCTGACGGAAAGTGATCCAGCACAGCCCCAGGATAACGGGTGGAATGGCATAGGCCATCACGCCAAAGATAAACAGCAACGTATCTGCCAGCCAGGCACCCGGGCTACCCCCGATATTGTGGATAGGTTCATGCCATGCGGTCTGAGACCAGCTGGGATCGGAAGGGTTAAAACTGACCAGTGACACCATCAGATAGATGGCGAACAAGGCTACAAGGATGAGCAACGCCTCGAGCAGACGACGTCCACTGCTCAGCGGTTGTAACGAAACATCTTTATCTTCTGTGTATTCCTGGCTCAAGAGAACTCTCCAGGTGCCTGTAAAATAAGAAGGCAACAGCGCCGGAAGAGCCCGACGCTGGTCCTGTATGAATTCACAGGAGTGTACCTAAATCCTGCACGCTTTGCACCTTCCCTGCGTTAGCGGGTTTTTATGACCAGCCGGTTACTCTGTTTTACCTCTTCCATCACGACATAGGTACGGGTGTCATTTACGCCTGGCAGGCGCAGCAAGGTTTCTCCCAGCAGTTTACGATAGGCAGACATATCAGGCACGCGGGTTTTCAGCAGATAGTCAAAGTCACCGGAAACGAGGTGACACTCTTGAGTTTCCTCAAGTTTTTGCACTGCTGCGTTAAATTGCTCAAACACGTCAGGGGCACCGCGATTCAGAGTAATCTCAACAAATACCAGCAGGGATGCATCAAGGTAGTGCGGGTTGAGCTGAGCGGTGTAGCCCAGGATAAAACCCTGTCGCTCCAGACGGCGAACACGCTCAAGGCATGGCGTTGGCGATAGGCCTACGCGCTTGGAAAGCTCAACATTGGAGATACGACCATCTTTTTGCAGTTCATTCAGGATATTTCTGTCGATACGATCCAGATCTTTTCCGGGGCGCTTTTTATTGTCTACCATTATTATTGTCTCTCTTAATTCCTTCCCTATGCCTGCCACAACCCTGAAAAATGCGTATTCCAGAGCCTTACTGAATTGAAGACTATAAGCCTGTGCAGTCGCGCACCATCCGTATGACGCATGCTGTCTGTCCACATCATGCGTCACTACCAATGTCAGGCTGAGATTTTCTGACGCCACTGCGCAAAACAGCACTGAATTACCGTTCTGAACCGCCAGAGACTCTCTGCTTCTTCCAATGTTTTCGCAAATGCGCAGGCGATTGTCAAAGTAAAACATCTAAATTCAGTACAAGATGCCAGATACCGTGCTGGAGCCCTGTTTTTAAATGATATTTTCAGGGCAACGATGCTTTTTATTTACTCAGAATGCACTCTTTTAGCGCAACACTGCAGCAGAGATGCGTTTCATCGTCTACGCCGCTTGCAGCAATCGCTAACAAAATGGTGCAAAGCTTTTTTTGCTGTCCTAATTTCCCTACAATCAAAATTACTGTTGTCAGAAACACACTGAGGAATGCATGAGTACGGCCAAACACAGCAAACTGCTTATTCTGGGCTCAGGCCCAGCCGGTTATACCGCTGCAGTTTATGCGGCACGCGCTAACCTGAATCCGGTTCTGGTTACCGGTCTGGAAAAGGGCGGCCAGCTTACGACGACCACCGAAGTTGAAAACTGGCCAGGCGACCCGCATGACCTGACCGGGCCGTCGCTGATGGAGCGTATGCATGCGCATGCCGAAAAATTCAACACCGAAATCCTGTTCGATCATATTCATACCGTTGACCTGCAGCAGCGCCCTTTTCGCCTGACCGGTGACAGTGGCGAATATACGGCGGACGCCCTGATTATTGCGACGGGTGCCTCTGCGCGCTATCTGGGTCTGCCTTCTGAAGAGGCATTTAAGGGCCGTGGCGTCTCTGCCTGTGCAACCTGCGACGGGTTTTTCTATCGCAACCAGAAAGTTGCGGTGATCGGCGGAGGCAATACTGCTGTTGAAGAGGCACTCTACCTTGCCAACATCGCGTCTGAGGTGCATCTGATCCACCGTCGCGACACCTTCCGCGCAGAGAAGATTCTGATCGACCGGCTGATGGAAAAAGTGCGCAGCGGCAACATTGTGCTGCATACGCACCGCACGCTGGAAGAAGTGACCGGTGATCAGATGGGTGTGACCGGCGTGAAGCTACTGGCAACTAACGGTGAGCCTGCAGAATCGCTTGAGGTCGCAGGCCTGTTTGTCGCCATCGGCCACAGTCCAAATACCGCTATTTTTGAGGGCCAGCTGGCGCTGGAGAATGGCTACATTAAGGTGCAGTCCGGCCTGCACGGTAACGCCACGCAGACCAGTATTCCGGGCGTCTTTGCCGCAGGCGATGTGATGGATCACACTTATCGTCAGGCGATTACCTCTGCCGGTACCGGCTGTATGGCAGCGCTGGACGCAGAGCGCTATCTGGATGGTCTGGTTAAAACCGATCGGTAACGTGTTAATAACCTGATCATAATCAAAGTAAGGCGATCTGTTCAGGTCGCCTTTTTTATGTACCGCGTGCTAAAGTGCTGCCGATCGCAATAACCGGATACTTTATCAGGTTTTCGCTTTGTTTCAGAAGAGCAGACGACAGTATGAATAAATCACGGCAAAAGCGCCTGCTGAGCTGGTTACGGCAGCAGCGGGCTTCCGGTGCTACCGCCCTGCAGCTGGCTGCGCTATGCGGCTTTGCCTCCGCACTCGTCCTTATCGCCCAGGCGTGGCTGATGGCTACGCTACTGCAGCAGCTGGTCGTCTCCGATCGGCCCCGCTCGTCGCTGGTCACTCATTTTCTGCTGTTGCTGTTCTGTTTTCTGTTGCGTGCCGGCTTTAACTATGGCCGGGAGATGGCAGGCTTCCGCGCCGGTCTCGCCATCCGGCGGGCGCTGCGGCGCCAGCTGCTTGATCGCATCGATGCGCTCGGACCGGCCTGGATACAGGGCAGGCCTGCCGGCAGCTGGTCAACGCTGCTGCTTGAGCAGATTGAACAGCTGCAGGAATATTATGCGCGTTATCTGCCACAGATGACGCTGGCGGTCGTAATTCCCTGCGCAATTCTGGTAGCTGTGTTTCCCGTTAACTGGGCTGCAGGGCTGATTCTGCTGGTTACCGCTCCGCTGATCCCGCTATTTATGGCGCTGGTGGGCATGGGTGCAGCGGATGCCAGCCGGCGTAACTTTCTCGCGCTATCGCGCCTGAGCGGCGATTTTTACGATCGTCTGCGCGGACGCGATACGCTGCGGCTGTTTCACCGCGCAGCGGCTGAGAAACAGGCTATTGCCGCCAGCACCGACAGCTTTCGGCAGCGGACAATGGAGGTGCTGCGCCTCGCTTTTCTCTCCTCGGCGGTGCTGGAATTTTTCGCCTCGCTGGCGATTGCCGTTGTCGCCGTCTATTTTGGCTTTTCATACCTTGGCGAATTTGATTTTGGCCATTACGGTACCGGCGTAACGCTGTTTGCCGGCTTTCTCGCGCTAATTCTTGCGCCGGAGTTTTTCCAGCCGCTGCGCGATCTGGGCACCTTTTATCACGCCAAAGCGCAGGCGGCAGGCGCAGCAGATGCGCTGGAAACCTTCCTGCAGGCGACACCGGATGCCTGGCCACAGGAGCCGGTTCGCCCGTGGTGTGACGAGGAGCCTCTGACGCTGACCGCAGAGGATCTGGTGGTAATGAGTCCTGGCGGCCACGCGCTGACGCAGCCGCTTAATTTTACCCTGCGCGCAGGCTGCCGGGTCGCGCTGGTCGGTGAAAGCGGCGCAGGCAAAACCGTGCTGATGAACGCGCTGCTCGGTTTCCTGCCCTGGCAGGGCGTGCTGCGGGCCAATGGCGTGGATCTGCGTCATATCGATCGTGCAGGCTGGCAGCGACAGCTTGCCTGGGTGGGACAGAATCCGCAGCTGCCCGCACAAACGCTGCGCGATAACCTGATGCCGGATCGGCCCGTTGAGGAGAGCAGACTACAGGCTGTATTAGCCCAGGCTGGCGTAAGCGCATTTCTGACGAGCCTGCCGCTGGGGCTGGATACGCCGACTGGCGAGGATGGCGTCGGGCTTTCCGTTGGTCAGGCACAGCGGATTGCGGTTGCCCGCGCGCTGCTGAAGCCGGCAAAACTGCTGCTGCTGGATGAACCGGGTTCAGGCCTGGACAGTACCAGTGAATATCACGTCATGCAGGCGCTTAATCAGGCGGCACGGCAGCAGACGACGTTAATGATTACGCACCAGCTGCACGATCTGGCGCAGTGGGATGAAGTGTGGGTCATGCAGCAGGGTGCGCTGGTACAGCGGGGAAGCTGGCAGCAGCTCAGCAGGGAGCCCGGGCTGCTGCAGGAGATGATTCGGCAACGTCAGCAGGAGGTTCCACTGTGCGCTCATTAATGCCTTTTCTGCGTCTGTTCCGGCAGCACCCCTGGCGCCTGGGATTGGGGATCGCGCTGGCTATCCTCACCCTGCTTGCCAGTGTGAGCCTGCTTACGCTCTCGGGCTGGTTTATGGCTGCTTCCTCGCTGGCAGGGCTGGCCGGACTCTACACCTTCAACTATATGCTGCCGGCAGCTGGGGTGCGCGGTGCCGCGATTATACGCACCGCCGCGCGTTATTTTGAGCGTCTTGTCAGTCATGACGCCACTTTCCGGGTGCTGCAGCATCTGCGTGTCTACACCTTCAGCCGCCTGATGGCGCTGGCACCTGAGCAGCTGTCGCGCTTTCGTCACGGCGAACTGCTGAATCGTTTTGTCAGCGATGTCGATACGCTCGATCATCTCTACCTGCGTATTATTTCGCCCCTGGCGGGTGCGGCAGTGGTCATTATCGTCGTAACCTGCGGTCTCTCTCTGCTCAGCCTGCCTCTGGCGCTGCTCTTAGGCGGCTGCATGCTGCTGACCCTGCTGCTGCTGCCCGCCCTCTTCTGCTATTTTGGTCAGGCTTCCGGCGCGCGTATCGCCCGTTCTCAGGCGAGCTGGCGGCTGCAGCTTGCCGGCTGGCTCATGGCCCAGGCTGAGCTGCAGATCTATGGTGCGGCAACGGCCTGGCGTCAGCGGCTGGACAGCACAGAGCGGCAGTGGCAGCACGCGCAGCAACAGCAGCATCACCTGCAGGCGTTTGCGCAGAGCCTGCTGCTGCTGATAGCCGGTCTGACCGTAACGCTGCTGCTGTGGGTGTCAGCTGATTCTGTCGGGGGCGCAACGATTGCGCTGTTTCTGTTCTGTGGCCTGGCGGCGTTTGAATCGCTGGCACCGGTTGCCGGCGCTTTTCTGCCGCTGGCGCAGGTCAGCAGCGCCGCCCGGCGCGTACAGGAGATTATTGACCAGCCGCCTGCCATCCATTTTCCGCCAGCCATGCAGGATACGGCGCCGGGTATTAGCCTTACGCTGGATAACGTTTCATTTAGCTATCCGCAGCGCCCGGAGCCGGTATTGGCGCATTTTTCACTGCAGCTGCGGCAGGGCGAACGTATCGCTCTGCTCGGCCCGACCGGCTGCGGTAAATCGAGCCTGCTGGCGCTTATCACCCGCAGCCGGGAAGCCACCGCGGGTACTATTCAGCTGAATGATACTCCGCTCTCACAGTGGGATGAGACCAGCCTGCGGCAGCGTATCAGCGTGGTGACGCAGCGCGTGCATCTTTTCAGCCAGACGCTGCGGGATAATCTTTTACTCGCGCGCCCCACTGCCAGCGACAGTGAGCTGACTGCCGCTCTGGCACAGGCCGGGCTCGGCTTTCTGACTGAGCAGCCTGACGGTCTGGATAGCTGGATGGGTGAAGGTGGCAGACCCCTTTCCGGCGGCGAACTGCGGCGCCTGGCCATCGCCCGCGCCCTGCTGCACAATGGCGATCTCTGGCTACTGGATGAGCCTACCGAAGGACTGGACGCCAAGACCGAGCAGCAAATTCTGCAATTACTGCTGCGGGTCAGCAAGGGTAAAACGCTGATTGTGGTGACACATCGCCTGCAGGGTCTGGAGAAGATGGATCGCATCTGCGTCATGGATCAGGGTGCCATTGTGGAATCAGGTTCTCATAACGAATTAATCTCAAAAGCGGGTCGCTACTGGCGTTTCCGTCAGCGCTTTGCGTTATAGTCTGGAGATGACGCTTTTGAGTAGCTGATGCCATGAGACTGGTACAACTTTCACGTGATTCACTGCACTTTCCGCCGCCGGAAATGGCGCTGCGCGAACCAAACGGTTTGCTGGCTATGGGCGGCGATCTCTCGCCTGCACGTCTGATTAACGCCTACCAGCACGGTATTTTCCCCTGGTTTTCGCCCGGCGATCCGATTCTCTGGTGGTCGCCCGATCCGCGGGCCGTGCTGATGCCAGACGCCTTTCATCTCAGCCGGAGCATGGCGCGTTTTCACCGTCGCTCTCCCTATCGCGTGACCATGAACCACGCCTTTGCACAGGTAATTGAAGGCTGCGCGACCGGACGTCAGGAGGGCACCTGGATCACTTTTGAGGTCAAACGCGCCTGGCTGCGCCTGTATGAACTGGGGCATGCGCACTCTATTGAAGTGTGGCATGAAAACAGCCTGGTCGGGGGCATGTACGGTCTGGCGCTCGGCCAGATGTTCTGCGGAGAATCGATGTTCAGCCGGCAGGAAAACGCCTCGAAAACCGCGCTGTGGGTATTTTCGCAGCACTTCCGGGCTCATCAGGGCAGGCTTATCGATTGTCAGGTGCTTAATCCCCATACGGCATCGCTCGGCGCAACGGAAATTCCGCGCGCTGACTATCTGCAGGAGCTAAAAAAGCTGGCGTGGCAGCCGGTTGCTGAAGGGTGCTGGCAGACGCAGACCCTTTTTTAGCCCTCTCCGCAGATGTTTTGCACACAAATCCACATAAAAGTGATACAATAAGCGAGTTTGGTATGTCGTCCGCGCTTCGCTGTGGCGAGCCGGAATTGCCAGGCTGGGAATCTCACCTGTTTCCTGAAACTGTTTCATCCGCCCCTGCCGGGCCGGCTGCTGCAGATTCTTAGCCCGCTAATCCCCCGCAGACGTCAACAACACCCGAATTTATCCGTACTGCTCGCGCGACAGCGCGACGCACGGCGAAGCGTTGGCAAAAACAGCCAACGTTTCTTTACATAAATCATGGAATTCGGCATTATCTTGCCGGTTCAACAGTTTGGTAGTTCACCCAGAGGATTCGATGGCCAAAGAAGACAATATTGAAATGCAGGGTACCGTACTGGATACGTTACCTAACACCATGTTCCGCGTAGAGCTTGAAAACGGGCACGTGGTTACCGCTCATATCTCCGGTAAAATGCGCAAAAACTATATCCGCATCCTGACGGGTGACAAAGTCACTGTAGAGTTGACCCCGTACGACCTGAGCAAAGGCCGCATTGTCTTCCGCAGTCGCTAAGCTGCTGCACACGTCGCGGGCTGGTTAAGTTCCCAGCCGCAAAAAAAGGCCGGATAATTATCCGGCCTTTTGTTTTATTGCCCTGCCGTTAGTGCACAGTGCCTTCCGTTTTGCGCTTTTCTGCGCTCAGGAAGTGGTAGGTAAGCTGATTTTTTTCTTTATCCAGCGCCACTGACACTGAGCCACCATCCACCAGCGAACCAAACAGCAGTTCATTGGCCAGCGGTTTTTTCAGGCTTTCCTGTACCGTACGCGCCATCGGACGCGCGCCCATCGCTTTATCGTAGCCTTTTTCTGCCAGCCAGTCGCGCGCGTCGTCGCTCACTTCCAGTGAGACGCCCTTCGCATCCAGCTGCGCCTGCAGTTCAACAATAAACTTATCGACGACCTGATGGATCACCTCAGCAGAGAGATGACGGAACCAGATAATGTTGTCGAGACGGTTGCGGAACTCTGGCGTAAAGATCTTTTTGATCTCCCCCATCGCATCCGTACTGTTATCCTGCTGAATCAGGCCGATTGACTTACGTTCGGTTTCGCGTACGCCGGCGTTAGTGGTCATGACCAGTACCACATTGCGGAAGTCCGCTTTACGCCCGTTGTTGTCGGTCAGCATGCCGTTATCCATAACCTGCAGCAGCAAATTAAAGACATCCGGGTGCGCTTTCTCGATTTCATCCAGCAGCACCACAGCGTGCGGATGCTTGATCACCGCATCCGTTAACAGACCGCCCTGGTCAAAGCCCACATAGCCAGGAGGTGCACCAATCAGACGACTGACCGTATGGCGCTCCATATATTCCGACATATCAAAACGCAGCAGCTCAATGCCCAGCGCTTTCGCCAGCTGCACGGTGACTTCTGTTTTACCTACCCCGGTCGGGCCGGCGAACAGGAAAGAGCCGACCGGTTTGCGATCCTGCCCCAGACCAGCGCGGCTCATTTTAATCGCTTCGGTCAGAGCCTCAATCGCATTATCCTGGCCAAATACCAGCATTTTCAGGCGGTCGCCCAGGTTTTTCAGCGTATCGCGATCGGTGGCCGATACGCTCTGTTCCGGTATACGTGCAATCCGTGCCACAACCGATTCAATATCGGATACGTTAACGGTTTTCTTACGCTTGCTCACCGGCACCAGACGCGCCCGCGCGCCCGCTTCATCGATGACGTCAATGGCTTTATCCGGCAGATGACGATCGTTGATATATTTTACCGCCAGCTCTACCGCAGCACGCACGGCTTTAGCGGTATAACGCACGTCATGATGCGCTTCATACTTCGGCTTCAGTCCGTTGAGGATCTGCACGGTCTCTTCAACCGAAGGCTCGGTAATATCAATTTTCTGGAAGCGGCGCGCCAGTGCGCGATCTTTCTCGAAAATATTGCTGAACTCCTGATAGGTTGTGGAACCCATCACGCGGATTTTACCGCTGGAGAGCAGTGGCTTAATCAGGTTAGCGGCATCCACCTGCCCGCCCGATGCCGCACCGGCACCGATGATGGTGTGGATCTCATCAATAAACAGGATGCTGTTGTTATCCTGCTCCAGCTGTTTGAGCAGCGCTTTAAAGCGTTTTTCAAAATCGCCGCGATATTTGGTGCCCGCCAGCAGAGAGCCGATATCCAGTGAATAGATAGTGCACTCTTTCATCACTTCCGGTACATCACCCTGCACAATACGCCAGGCGAGCCCTTCAGCAATCGCGGTTTTACCCACGCCCGATTCGCCCACCAGCAGCGGATTGTTTTTACGCCGGCGGCACAGCACCTGCACGGCGCGCTCCAGCTCTTTTTCGCGCCCGATAAGCGGATCGATACCGCCAACGCGGGCAAGCTGGTTAAGATTGGTGGTGAAGTTCTCCATACGCTCCTCCCCGCCTGCCTGCTCTTCATTGACCGGATTGTCCGCGTTATTCTGCGACTGGCCGGGCTCATCTTTACGTGTGCCGTGAGAGATGAAATTCACCACATCGAGACGGCTGATTTCATGTTTGCGCAGCAGATAAGCCGCCTGCGACTCCTGCTCGCTGAAAATGGCAACCAGGACATTGGCGCCTGCAACTTCACTGCGACCGGAAGATTGAACGTGGAATACCGCCCGCTGCAGCACGCGCTGGAAGCTGAGCGTAGGTTGCGTATCGCGCTCAGCTTCGCCGGCCGGCAGCACCGGCGTGGTTTGTTCGATGAAGGCTTCGAGTTCCTGACGCAGAGCCACAATATCCACCGTACAGGCTTCCAGTGCCTCTCTGGCCGACGGGTTACTGAGCAGTGCCAGTAACAGATGTTCGACGGTCATAAACTCGTGACGGTGCTCGCGCGCTCTGGCGAAAGCCATGTTTAAACTGAGTTCCAGTTCTTGATTGAGCATTTGGCACCTCCCCCAATTATCGCTCTGACTGCCTGTTTCCTATATGGAGACAGGTTCAGGCTTTTTCCAGCGTACACAGCAAAGGATGTTGATTCTCTCTGGCATAGTTGTTCACCTGCGCAGCTTTTGTCTCTGCTACTTCAGCGGTGAAAACACCGCAGACTGCCTTTCCATGATAGTGAACTTTCAGCATCAGTTGCGTGGCGCGTTCAATATCATAAGAAAAGAACTTTTGCAGAACGTCAATAACAAATTCCATAGGTGTATAATCGTCATTATTCAGGATGACTTTATACATTGAAGGCGGCTTTAACCCTTCACGTACTTTGTCTTCGGCCAGGTGTTCAAAATTAAGCCAGTCGTTTGTGTTTGCCATAATCATCCATTGGAATTCTGCGTTGCGGTCATGCATTTTAGCCTGCACTAACCTGAAGTTTAACACGTCTGTCAAGCCGGGTTTGCTATCGCTGCTATCGGTACGAAAAGCAGATGCGCGACCTGTATCACAAAATTCTCAATAGCGTTAACTGCCTCAAATTTTGGTGATTTTCTGCCCATGCATCCGGGCCGATTGCTTGACGATAAGGTCCGTTTCTCTACATTCTACATGCACAAGCTGATTGAGTTTTAAACAACCTCGACTCACAGCTGCGATGACCTCACCTACTTATCAGAATGTCTTGCGAGGGAAGTAAAAGCATGGAGACGGGTACTGTTAAATGGTTCAACAACGCCAAGGGCTTCGGCTTTATCTGTCCGGTTGGCGGTGGCGATGACATCTTTGCGCACTACTCCACCATTCAGATGGAGGGTTACAGAACGCTTAAAGCGGGTCAGCACGTTCAGTTTGATGTTCACGAAGGGCCAAAAGGCAACCATGCCAGTCTGATTGTGCCCTGTGAGGCGTCGCTGCATTCCTGACCGGCGCAGCGCGCGGTTATTCTGACCACTCCGCCCCTGAAATGCCAGCCGGTAACGCTGGCATTTTAATTTTCATCTATCCTGCACGCCGCTGTGCCAGCATTTTCACCTGACTAAAAAGCGCTCTGAACAGCGGCGGAATCGCCTGCGGGCCGCGCTCGCCGGCCGCCAGCGCCACGGCAATGGCCAGCTCAGGCTTGGAGCTGTGATGGATCGCCTGCGTAATAATACGCCGTGGCGTCATCGCAATGTTTAACGGCAGGTGCGCCATCTGATGATAAACCGCGCGGAATCCGTGCTGATAGAGAAAGTGCTCAATGTCAGCTGCCGGGAACTGCGTCAGGTGCACCTCCTCCTTTTCGTGGGTCAGCAGCTGGCTGCGGGTGGTCGCCGCATATTTTTTTCCTGCCTCATCGCCATCGGTCAATACGTGCCAGGCAATTCCCATACGCCGGGCAAATTTCAGCAGCGGCTTCAGGCCTGCCTGGGCAAACTCGATCACCCGGATCCCTTCTGCGGCAAAATGATCGCCCTGCTGTCGCGCCAGCTCGTTAACGATCCACACCTCCGTCTCGCCCTCTACCAGCAGCCAGCAGCGGGCAAACAGCGCGGCGGGTCGATTCACGCGAATATGAAACGCGATGCGGCGATGATCCTCGGCGCTCAGCCCCGCTTCGCCGATACGCCACGCCGCTACGCGGCTCGCTTCACGCACCAGACGGCAGAGGTTTTCCAGCGGCGTCTGGGAAACCAGTTCACCTGAATTAGTGGTAACCAGCCGCTGCAGCGGCAGCAGCGTCAGTAAATTCCAGGTAACCGAAAGCATTATCGGGTGCAGCCGGGTTTCAGGATCTTCGACCAGCAGAACAGGCTGTGCGCCGTCTGGCAGCGCACTGCTGCCTGGCAGCGCACTGCTGCCCGGCAGCAGTGCCAGCAGTCGCAGCTGCACCGCGCGACGATGCTCTGCATCGGCGCCCGCCAGCAGCCGGTTAAGCGCGTCCAGCGCCTGCCAGCCTGCGCTGCCGTCGCGCAGTTCCGGTGCCATTCGCGGGTGACTGACGCCGGGTTGCTGAACGAGAAAATAGTGCGCCATCAGCTGCTGCATTGTCTGTACGCCCTGCAGCAGCACCTCATCGCTCACCGCCCGGCCGGCCGCCGCGCGATTGAGCTGCCGCAACACGTTCTGCAGCGCCTGCAGACTCCGATCCCGCCCCTCACCGCCCGGTTCATGCGCCCGATGGCGCTGTCCGAACCGCGCGTCGCGTAAACGCAGCACCGGATGGTGCTGCTGCAGCCAGCTTATCGCCGCCGCCGTCGGCTCCGCTGCCAGCAGCTGGTTACGCGCGTCAATAAAACGCCAGCTGCTTTTCACGCCGTCCGCTTTGCAGGTAGCCCGCAGACTGAAGCGCAGATAGCTCCCCTGCTCATCGTGCTGCCAGAAAGGCTCCAGCAGGGTATTTTCCCGCTCTGCTTCACAGGCGCGAAAGCGCACCACTATCTGTAGCGTGCGCCAGCGTGCCGCGGGGGCCGCGGCGGGGAAATGGAAATCCTCTTCGCTGAGGGTGGCGTGCGCGCTGGCCGGATCCAGCATGAGTGAGAACGCGTCCAGCAGGCTTGATTTGCCCCAGGCGTTTTCACCTATCAGAAGATTCGTCATCGTAAGCGGCAGCGAGAGCTGGTTAATGCCGCGAAAGCCGCTGATATCAATATGATCCAGAATCATAGGATTATCCTGTACAGAGGTTGCCTGAGCATGATGTACGGTGGCGTATGGGTCAAGGCGCAGATTATTGGCAGACGGTGATTTACAGCGTGCGCTTTTTTGATTAGCGTGGCGTCCTTTTCCCACGGACGGATGTTCGCTATGTATGGTCTGATGATTATTCTGCTGCCGCTGATTGCCGGTTATCTGCTGCATCTGCAGCAGCCGGCACTGCTCCGCGCGGTGGCGCGGCTGCTCAGTGCGCTGGTCTATATCATTCTGTTTTTTATGGGTGTAAGCCTGGCATTTCTTGACAATCTCAGCACGAATTTGCTCACCATTTTTTATACCGCTTCTATCTCTGCGCTCTCAATTCTCGCCTGTTCGCTGCTGGCATTCTGGCTGCTTGAGCAGCGCCTGCCGTGGCGGCATCAGCATAAAGCGCAGGCGCTGCCGTCGCGTCTCGCGATGGCGCTGGACTCACTCAAGCTGTGCGGCTCGGTGCTGGGCGGATTTCTGCTCGGACTGACGCAGTGGGCTCCGCTGCGCCATGCGGCTACCGTCAGCGAATATGCTCTGATCCTGATGCTGTTTCTGGTGGGCGTTCAGCTGCGCAGCAGCGGCATGACGCTGCGGCAGATTACGCTTAACCGGCGGGGTGCGCTGGTGGCGGCCGTGTCACTGGCTGGCGCGCTGGCCGGAGGCGCGCTGGCCGCTGTCTTCCTTGGACTGCCGCTGAAAACCGGCCTCGCGCTGGCCAGCGGCTTTGGCTGGTATTCGCTTTCCGGCATTCTGATGACGGACGCGTTTGGTCCGGTTATCGGCAGCGCAGCGTTCTTTAACGATCTGCTGCGTGAGCTGATCACGATTATGCTGATCCCGCTGCTTATTACCCGGCACCGCAGCATGACGCTGGGCCTGAGCGGTGCCACCTCGATGGATTTTACCCTGCCGATTCTGCAGCGCGCTGGCGGCATGGAGATTGTCCCTGCAGCCATCGTGCACGGCTTTATCATGAGCCTGCTGGCTCCGGTGCTGATCGCCTTTTTTTCCGCCTGACGGCTCTGCAGCGCACTTTTTCACGGCTGGCGCGCAGCGGCTTCGTCTACGCTTTCTGACTGACAGATTTTTGCCATCAGCATAGATGGCACCCCATCAGAAAGGAGCAAATGATGAAACAAACTGTGGCCGCCCTGCTGGCGCAAACGCTGGAGAGCGCAGGCGTAAAACGTATCTGGGGCGTAACCGGTGATTCGCTTAACGGCCTGAGTGACAGCCTGAATCGCATGGGTACGATTGAATGGATGCCAACGCGACATGAAGAGGTGGCCGCGTTTGCCGCCGGTGCAGAAGCGCAAATCAGCGGCGAGCTGGCGGTCTGCGCCGGCTCCTGCGGTCCCGGTAACCTGCACCTGATTAACGGGCTATTTGACTGCCATCGTAACAATGTGCCGGTGCTGGCGATTGCCGCGCATATTCCTTCCAGCGAAATTGGCAGCGGCTATTTTCAGGAGACGCATCCGCAGGAGCTGTTTCGCGAATGCAGCCACTACTGTGAGCTGGTCTCAAATCCGGAGCAGCTGCCGCAGGTTCTGGGCATCGCCATGCGTAAAGCGATCCTCAACCGCGGGGTCTCTGTGATCGTCCTGCCGGGTGATGTGGCGCTGCAGCCCGCCCCGAAAAGCGCGCGCAGCGAATGGTATCCGCCGCAGCTGCCGCAGGTCGTGCCGGCCGCGGCGGAGCTCGCTGCCCTGGCGGAAACACTTAACGGCGCGGGCAATATTACGCTGATGTGCGGCAGCGGCTGCGCCGGTGCCCATGCTGAAGTTGTCGCCCTGGCAGAACGGCTTAAGGCGCCGGTAGTGCATGCGCTGCGTGGCAAAGAACATATTGAATATGACAACCCGTATGATGTTGGCATGACCGGGCTGATTGGTTTCTCTTCCGGCTATCACGCCATGATGAATGCCGACACCCTGATCCTGCTCGGCACGAAATTCCCCTATCGTGCCTTCTACCCCGCCAGCGCACGCATCATTCAGATTGATATCAATCCCGGCAGCCTGGGCGCGCACAGCCATGTCGATATGCCACTGGTGGGTGACGTTAAAGCCACTATCCAGGCGCTGCTGCCGCAGCTTGAGATGCATGACGATCGCCATCATCTCGATCGTGCACTGGAGCACTACGCTGACGCCCGCAAGAGCCTTGACGATCTGGCAACCGCAAACGACAACCAGGCGATCCATCCCCAGTATCTGGCACAGCAGATCAGCCGCCACGCCGCTGACAACGCCATTTTTACCTGCGATGTCGGCACGCCCACCGTCTGGGCGGCGCGCTATCTGCAGATGAACGGCAAACGGCGCCTGCTGGGCTCGTTTAATCACGGCTCCATGGCCAATGCGATGCCGCAGGCGCTGGGTGCGCAGGCTATCGACAGAGAGCGTCAGGTTGTGGCGCTGTGCGGCGACGGTGGCTTCAGTATGCTAATGGGAGACTTTATCTCGGTAGCGCAGCTGAAACTGCCGGTGAAGCTGGTGATTTTTAACAACAGCGTGCTGGGCTTTGTGGCAATGGAGATGAAAGCGGGCGGTTATCTTACTGACGGCACCGACCTGGAAAATCCTGATTTTGCTGCGATTGCCACCGCCTGCGGCATCAAAGGTATCCGGGTTGAAAAAGCGTCAGATCTTAATGCGGCGCTGGAACAGGCTTTTGCGCATGATGGTCCGGTCCTGGTGGATGTGCATACGGCTAAAGAGGAGCTGTCGATGCCGCCGCAAATCAAAGCGGAGCAGGCAAAAGGCTTCAGTCTCTATATGCTGCGCGCCATCCTCAACGGACGCGGCAATGAGATCACCGAGCTGGCGAAAACCAACTGGCTGCGGTAAAACAAAGCTCCTGCCGGACAGGCAACAATGCGGGCGAACAGCCCGCTTTTTCTTTCAGGAGAGCCACGTGATCGATTTGCGCAGTGATACCGTAACCCGCCCGAGTGCGGCGATGCTGGACGCCATGATGAACGCCGCCACCGGAGATGACGTCTATCGTGACGATCCCACGGTCAATGCACTGGAAGCCGAAGCGGCGGCGATAAGCGGCAAAGCGGCCGCGCTGTTTTTTCCTACCGGCACTCAGGCTAATCTGGTGGCGCTGCTGTGCCACTGCCAGCGCGGCGATGAATATATCGTTGGCCAGCAGGCGCACAACTATAAATATGAAGCGGGGGGCGCGGCGGTGCTGGGCAGTATTCAGCCTCAGCCAATCCTTGCCGCCGAGGATGGCACTCTGCCGCTGGAAGACGTTGCCGCTGCGATTAAGCCGGACGATATTCATTTTGCCCGTACCCGCCTGCTGAGTCTGGAAAATACCCATCACGGCAGAGTCCTGCCGCTCAGCTATCTGGAGCAGGCGTGGCACTTTACCCGCGAACGCGGGCTGGCGCTGCATATTGATGGCGCACGTATCTTCAATGCCGTGGTGGCACAGCAGGTGACGCTGGCAGAAATTGCACGCTACTGCGATTCACTGACTATCTGCCTCTCAAAGGGGCTGGGCACGCCGGTAGGCTCGCTGCTGTGCGGCGACAGCGCTTATATCGGGCAGGCGCGGCGCTGGCGTAAAATGACCGGTGGCGGTATGCGCCAGGCGGGCATTCTGGCGGCGGCCGGACGCTATGCACTACAGCACAACGTGACCCGGCTGCAGGAGGATCATGATAACGCCGCGTGGCTGGCAGAGCAGCTGCGCACGCTGGGTGTGGAGGTGATAAGCCAGCAGACAAACATGCTGTTTGTGCAGGTTCCGCCAGAGCAGACAGAAGCGCTGCAGCGCTGGATGCACGCCGCCGGTATTCTTATCAGCGTGGGCACCCGGACGCGCATGGTGACCCATCTGGATGTGTCCCGCGCCGATCTGCAGCAGGTCGTCGCACGCTGGCAGGCGTTTCTGCAGTCAGCGGGCTGACCGCTAGCGCGCCGCGCCATACTGTGCCAGCAGCGCCCGGGCTATCGCCAGCGTCTCTGCGTCAGCAACACCCCGGTAGTCGCGCGGGCGGAAGTGCATCTGAAAAGCCGCAATCAGCCGGCGCTGCATCTCAGGCGTTGTCGCGCCCGCCACGTCATAGCCATACTGCTGCAGCGCTGCCAGCAGCGGCTGCGGATCCACAACGGCGCTGGCAGACTGGCCCGCCAGATAGCGTGCCACAACAGCCGGATCGGGCCAGGCGCCGCTTCCCTGCGCGGCCAGCTGCTGCCAGGGAAAGAGCGGGCCGGGGTCCTGCTTGCGCTGCGGCGCGATATCGCTGTGGCCCACTATGTTTTCGGGCGTAATAGCGTAACGCTGCTGCAAATCGCGCAGCAGCGCCGCCAGAACGGCGATTTGTTCGGCTGTATAAGGCTGCCACCTTAGCCCGGTCAGCGTACGCTGATAGCCTGCATTGACTATCTCAATTCCTACCGACGTGTCATTAATCCGGGTTGCACCGCGCCAGAAACTCGGTCCGGCATGCCAGGCAAGCTGCTGCTCCGGCACCAGCTGCCAGACCACTCCCCTGCCCGCTCTCTGCGGCGGCTGGCGCGGGAGCAGATAGTGTGCGCTGACCTGCCGATCGGTCAGGGTTGCCAGCGAGGAGGAGAAATCGTCCGCGGTGTAGTGGATCACCACAACTTTAATGCGCGGTCGTGCCCCCTGCGCCGGATGGGTGGTATCGGCCCAGTAACCCTGACGCGCTTCCATTGGGGAGTGACAGGCGCTGAGCAGCAGCGCCATCGCTGTAACCAGCAGTAAACGCATTAGCGCACGATAACGGCGGTGCCGGAGACGCTCACCATCAGCATACTGCTGTCTTTACCCACGGTTTCGTAATCGATATCGATACCGACTACCGCGTTAGCACCCAGTGCTTTTGCCTGATCGCCCAGCTCCTTAAACGCAATCTCACGCGCCTTGCGCAGCTCTTTTTCATAGGCGCCCGAGCGGCCCCCTACGATATCGCGAATACCGGCAAAGAAATCGCGAAATATATTGGCGCCCAAAATCGCCTCGCCGGTTACAACGCCGCAGTATTCGGTAATGCTGTGGCCTTCCAGAGTTGGTGTCGTCGAAAATTTCATGGTTATCTCCTGAAGATGTCGATGGAACCCGCACGCATGGTGCTGAAAAAGCACGACTATACTCTATGCTAAAACCCATGCTTTGCCACAGAACAATAAGGAACCGGAGATGAGAATCAAAGCCCTTGCACTGCTGGCATCAGCAGCAACGCTGCTGAGCGCCTGTACCACCGTAGAGCCGGTTATCAGGGATAATGGCCCGCGCAGTGCGTCCTGTATCGATGGCGGGCCGGATAGCGTGGCGCAACAGTTTTATGATTTACGCGTGAAGGCTCCCTCAGCAGGCCTGCCTGACCCTGCGCTTCTGGCCAGATATCGCCCTTATCTGAGCGATCATCTTTATCAGACGCTGCTGCAGGCGCGGGAAAAACGCAATCAGCCGGCAGAGTGGCGTCAGGGCGATCTCTTTTCCAGCCTGGCGCAGGGGCCGGCCGCCGCTGAGGTTGACAGCGCCTCTTCAATCCCCAACCGCGATGCGCGAAATATCCCGCTACGCGTGACGCTAACGCGCGGAGATAAACAGTGGCGCGATGAGGTGCTGATGATCCGCGAAGGCGAATGCTGGGTGGTGCAGGATGTGCGCTATATGGCGGCGTGGCCCCACGCCGGTGGCGGCTCACTCAGCCAGCTGCTGGAGCAGAAAAAATAGCGCATTTTTTTGTTATCCCGTTCACACATTAGGGTGCCGCATCGGTAGAGAACCCCTAACCGGTGTTAACGTCGGACGTGGAAGTCGCGCAAACCACGCCTGACGCAGGCTGCACAATTTCCTGCTGCACCAGAGCGGGTAAGCGCTGTTTAATAAATTTTAAGTCACCCGATTTGCATAACTATGCCGGGAACGTTAAGATTTGCGGCACTATTTGCTCTCTATATTTCCGCGCATGAGTATTCAATTAAACGCTATTAACTGCTTTTACGGTGCCCATCAGGCGCTGTCTGACATCAACCTGGAGTGTCCGCAGGGAGAGACGCTGGTGCTGCTTGGTCCCAGCGGTGCCGGTAAGAGCTCACTCCTGCGCGTACTCAATCTGCTGGAGCTGCCGCGTTCTGGTACGCTGCAGATTGCCGGTAACCAGTTTGACTTTACCAAAACGCCTGCTGACAGCGAGATTCGCGAGCTGCGCCAGAACGTCGGCATGGTATTCCAGCAATATAACCTCTGGCCCCACCTGACGGTTATGCAAAACCTTACTGAGGCCCCCTGCCGGGTGCTGGGCCTGACAAAAGAGGCGGCGCGCGCACGCGCCGATAAGCTGCTGGAGCGCCTGCGCCTGACACCTTATGCCGATCGTTTTCCGCTGCACCTCTCCGGTGGTCAGCAGCAGCGCGTGGCGATTGCCCGCGCGCTGATGATGGAGCCGCAGGTGCTGCTGTTTGATGAGCCCACCGCCGCGCTCGATCCGGAAATTACCGCGCAGATCGTAACGATTATTCGTGAACTGGCACAGACGCAGATCACGCAGGTTATTGTGACCCACGAGGTAGAAGTGGCGCGCAAAACCGCCAGCCGCGTGGTCTATATGGAGAATGGTCACATCATTGAACAGGGTGATGCCAGCCGCTTTACACAGCCGCAAACCGATGCGTTTGCACACTATCTTTCGCACTAAGTCAGGATGCTAATAATGAAAAAAGTTGTACTTGCTGCCCTGCTCACCACGCTGAGCCTGAGCGCTTCTGCTGCACAGACGCTGCGTTTCGCTACCGAAGCCTCTTATCCGCCGTTTGAATTCGTTGACGCTGAAAATAAAATTCAGGGGTTCGATGTTGATCTCGCTAACGCACTTTGCAAAGAGATGGATGCGACCTGCACCTTTACTAATCAGGCGTTCGACAGCCTGATCCCGAGCCTGAAATTCCGCCGTTTTGACGCGGTAATGGCCGGCATGGACATCACGCCAGAACGTGAAAAGCAGGTGCTGTTCAGTAAGCCTTACTACGATAACTCTGCCACCTTTATTGCGCAGAAAGGCAAACTGGCTGATGTTGCCGCCCTTAAAGGCAAGCGCGTCGGCGTACAGAACGGCACTACTCACCAGAAGTTCCTGACTGACAAGCATAGCGATATTACTATCGTGCCTTACGACAGCTATCAGAACGCCGTACTGGATCTGAAAAATGGCCGTATCGATGCCGTCTTTGGTGATACCGCCGTGGTTAATGAGTGGCTGAAGCAGAACGCAACGCTGGCACCGCTGGGTGAAAAGGTCACGGATAAAGATTACTTCGGCACCGGCCTGGGCATCGCCGTGCGTCAGGGCAACGCTGAACTGCAGGGTAAGTTCAACGCGGCACTGGATAAGATCAAAGCTGACGGCACCTACAAGACTATCTACAGCAAATGGTTCCAGCAGTAATCTCTGATGAATGAAATGATCTCTCTTGCAAGCGCCGCCGGGATAACCGTCGGCCTTGCTGTTTGTGCGCTGATCGCCGGCCTTGTGCTGGCGATGCTGTTTGCTGGCTGGGAGTCGCTGCGCATAAAACCGCTGGCGTGGGTCGGCACCGTGCTGGTCACGCTGATCCGCGGTCTGCCGGAAATCCTGGTCGTCCTTTTTATCTATTTTGGTGCCTCACAGCTGCTGCTGACGCTCTCTGACGGTTTCAGCCTTAACCTGGGCCTGGTAACCATTCCGGTGCAGCTGCAGATTGAGAACTTTGATGTCAGCCCGTTTCTCTGCGGGGTGATTGCGCTGGCTATGCTCTATTCCGCCTATGCGTCACAGACGCTGCGCGGCGCGCTGAAGGCGGTACCGGCAGGCCAGTGGGAATCAGGTCAGGCGCTGGGGATGAAAAAATCCGCCATCTTTTTCCGTCTGATTATGCCGCAAATGTGGCGACATGCGCTGCCGGGCCTCGGCAACCAGTGGCTGGTGCTGCTGAAAGATACGGCGCTGGTGTCGCTGATCAGCGTTAACGACCTGATGCTGCAGACGAAAAGTATCGCTACGCGTACGCAGGAGCCGTTTACCTGGTATCTGGTGGCTGCCGCTATCTATCTGTTAATTACGCTGTTCAGTCAGGCGATTTTACGCCGCATTGAATTACGCACCACGCGTTTTGAGCGGGGAGCCTGACGCATGCTCGACTATTTACCCGAACTGTTAAAAGGTCTGCATACCAGCTTAACGCTGACGCTGGCCTCACTGGCGGCCGCGCTGCTGCTGTCGCTGCTCTGTACTGTCGTGCTGGCGCTGAAAGTCCCGGTTGCCAGCCTGCTGGTAAAAGGCTATATCACGCTGTTTACCGGTACTCCCCTGCTGGTGCAGATTTTCCTGATCTACTACGGGCCGGGCCAGTTCCCCTCCATCCAGAGTGTGCCCTGGCTCTGGCATCTGCTGTCGCAGCCCTGGCTGTGCGCGATGCTGGCGCTGTCGCTCAACAGCGCCGCCTACACCACCCAGCTATTTTATGGTGCGGTACGCGCGATTCCTGCGGGTCAGTGGCAGTCATGCGCCGCGCTCGGCATGAACCACAAAGATACGCTGCGTATTTTGCTGCCCTACGCGTTTAAGCGCGCCCTCTCCTCCTATTCCAACGAGGTGGTGCTGGTGTTTAAGAGCACCTCGCTGGCCTACACCATTACGCTGATGGAAGTGATGGGCCACGGTCAGATGCTTTACGGACGCACCTATGACGTAACGGTCTATGCGGCAGCGGGTCTGATCTATCTGGTGGTTAACGGCGCGCTGACGCTGCTGATGCGGCTGATTGAGAAACGCGCACTGGCATTTGAGCAGCGCAGCTGATCGCCATCGGAGCGGCTGCTTTTGCGCCATGCCGGCGTCAGAGCAGTCGCCCTTCGCAAAGCCTTACTTATCCAAAATAATTGCATAAAAATTCATTAAATGGCATTGTGTCATGCATTCCGCCTCTGGCTTGCTTATGAGAATGACATAATGAAAAAATGGATTATCGCCGCAGCGCTCGCTGCGATTACTGTGAATGCTTATGCAGCTGAAAAAATACGTTTTGCCGTTTCCGCTACCTATCCGCCGTTTGAATCACTGGATCACGACAATCAGATTGTGGGCTTTGATATCGATCTGGCGAAAGCGCTCTGTGCGAAAATCAAAGCGGAGTGCACGTTCACAAATAATGCGTTTGACAGCCTGATCCCGTCGCTGAAGTTCCGCCGTTATGATGCGGTGATTTCCGGTATGGATATTACCGCCGAGCGCAGTAAGCAGGTCGATTTCAGCCAGCCTTACTATGCTAACTCCGCTATCGTCATTGCCCGTAAAGGAGAGTTCAGCGATTTCAGCCAGCTGAAAGGCAAGCGTATCGGCGTAGAGAACGGCACCACCCACCAGAAATATCTGACTGAAAAGCATCCGGACGTGGTAGCGGTCGCGTATGACAGCTATCAGAACGCGATTCTCGACCTGAAAAACGGCCGCCTCAATGGCGTATTTGGCGACAGCGCCGTGGTAAGTCAGTGGCTGAAAGCCAATGAGGATCTCACTACCGTAGGCGAGCACGTGACCGATGCCGCTTACTTTGGCACCGGCCTGGGTATTGCCGTGCGTAAAGGTAACAGTGCCCTGCTGAATGAGTTTAATACCGCGCTGGCGGCTCTGAAAGCTGACGGCAGCTGGCAGCAAATTAACCAGAAGTGGTTCCCGGAGTAACTTCTCTTCTCAGCGCGTGCTGCGTTATGCAGCACGCGCCCGATCGTTGCGCGTCAGCAGGCATAACACTTCAAAATGGGCAGTGTGCGGGAACATATCAAACAGCTGCACTTTTTGTATGTTGTAATCACTAAGCCGGGCAATATCCTGTGCCAGGGTGGCAGGATTGCAGCTGGAGTAGAGAATAGAAGCCGGAGCCATGCTGCTTAAATAGTCGCACAGCTCGCTGCCAATGCCGCGGCGCGGCGGATTAACCAGCACCAGCTGCGGTACGTCTACCCGTGAGGTCGCGAAACGGGTAGAATCCAGAGCGGCAAAGTGCACCTTTTCCAGCCCCAGCTGCTGCGCGGATTGCTGCGCACAGGCTATCGCTTCAGCGCTGATCTCAATGCCTGTCAGCGTCATCTCCGGCGTGGCGCAGTGCAGACCAAATCCCCCCACGCCGCAAAAGAGATCCCACATGCTGGTTACGTTCAGCTCCGCTACCCAGTCGCGCGCGGTGGCGTAGAGCGCGGCCGCCACCTGCGGGTTGGTCTGGAAAAAGCTTTGCGGACGGATATAAAGCGGCACCTGATTAAAGCGTTCCGGCAGCGCCTGCTGGGCGGTCAGCGCAATCTCTTCATCCCCCTCCAGAATTGCCATATGTACCGGCTGAAAATTGGCAGAGATCACCTTTAGCTGCGGCAGCTGCTGCTGCAGCCACGGCAGTGCCGCCCGCAGCTGCGGCACCTTACTGGCTGAACGCAGCACAAAACGCAGCATCATGCCGCCCTCGCTGCTTTCTGTCAGCAGCAGAAACTTCAGCTCGCCGCGCCTGCGCGTCACGCTGTAAGGCGTAAGACCGGCACGAGCGATAAAAGGTTTGAGCAGCGCAAACACCGGCGCAAAGCTGGCGGGATAGAGCGGACAGGCGCAGAGATCGACCGGGTCGCCATCAGGCGCCACCAGACCAAAAACCGGGCGCTCCACGCTGCCGCTGACGACCATTTTGGCCTTATTGCGAAACCCCTGCTCTGCCGACGTCACCGGACGCCGCCATTCGCTGACCGGCATCGCTGCAAGCAGCTGAGCAAGCCGCGCCTGCTTATCGCTGACCTGCTGCAGATAGGGTTTCTCCAGCCACTGACATGAACGGCAGCGGCCAGCGTCATAAAGCGCGCAATGCATGGAACAACCTGTACTCGGAGAAAAAATGGGGGGCGATTGTATCACCGGGCGCGGAAAAATGCGCGGCTGCTGGCTGGCACAAACAGCAGCAGTACAATCAGCACGTCCGGCAGTTTCTGCTGCAGCGTGTGGTGAATAATCTGCAGATTGTTTTCGCCCGAAATGCTGAATATCTCCGGATAGATCCAGCCGACCGACGCCATCAGCATATACAACAGCACCACAACCTGGCTGAGCGTATAGCCCCAGCGTCCGCGATTGCTGCCGCGCATCAGGGTAAAAGCACAGCGCAGTTCAAACAGAAAAATCAGCTGGCTGGCGATAAATATCAGGGTAGAGTCCCAGGCCTGTGCGCTGCGGTGCACAAAGTTAGCCATCTCCTCATAGCCCAGCTCGCCAGCCATCATCATTACGCTGAGACAGCGGGTAATAATAATCGCAATACCGGCAATCGTTACCGGCACTGGCGTTGAGCTCAACACAGCGTTTTTCAGCGTTTCCGACATCACCCAGGCTCCATAAGAAAAGGCTGGCAACGCCAGCCTTGCTTATAGTGGCAAACTCACGGGATTTCAGCCACGTTTTGCTTTCTGAATATCACGCAAACGCTGTTTTTCTTCATGCGCCATAAAACGCCAGGCGATGAAACCGACCAGCCCCACCACAAACAGAATAATCGACGCCAGCGCGTTGATCTCCGGATTCACCCCGCGTCGTACCGTGGCGAAGATCGCCATCGGCAGCGTGGTCGCCCCCGGACCGGTAACAAAGCTGGCGATCACGAGGTCATCCAGCGACAGCGTAAAGGCCAGCAGCCAGCCGGTTACAATGGCGGGAGCAATCATCGGCACGGTGATCACAAAGAACACCTTCAGCGGCGTAGCGCCCAGATCCATGGCCGCCTCTTCGATAGAGCGATCCAGTTCGCGCAGGCGGGCGTTAATCACTACCGCAACATAAGCGGTACAGAATGTGACGTGCGCCAGCCAGATAGTCAGCATGCCGCGGTCGCCCGGCCAGCCCAGCGTGTTCGCCATCGCCACAAACAGCAGCAGCAGTGAAAGACCAGTAATCACGTCAGGCATAACCAGCGGTGCGGTCAGCATAAAGGCGAAACCGCTGTGACCGCGAAAGCGGCCAAAGCGCACAATAATCACCGCCGCCAGGGTACCCAGTATCACGGCCATGGTGGCTGAAAGCCCGGCAATAGTCAGGCTCAGCCCGACAGCATCGAGCATCGCCTCATCCTGAAACAGCACGCGATACCAGTGAAAAGAGAAACTCTCCCACACCGTGACCAGCTGCGAGCTGTTAAAGGAGTAGACCACCAGCAGCAGCATGGGCGCATAGAGAAACAGAAAGCAGAGCACCAGAATAGCGGTGCGCCACGGCGAGCGAATAACCGGCAGCTGATTCATGCTTTCTCTCCCGCAGCGCGATTTTGATGCTTGTGGAACCAGATAATCGGCAGGATCAGGATCAGCAGAATGGTTACCGCCAGCGCTGAGGCCACCGGCCAGTCGCGGTTATTAAAAAACTCCTGCCAGAGAATGCGGCCAATCATAATACTGTCCGGGCCGCCCAGCAGTTCCGGGATCACATACTCCCCCACCGCCGGTATGAACACCAGCATCGATCCGGCGATAATGCCGCCTTTGGTCAGCGGCACAATCACGCTGAAAAAGGTCTTCAGCGGACGCGCGCCTAAATCCAGCGACGCTTCCACCAGCGAATAGTCTATACGCGTCAGCGCGGTATAGATCGGCAGCACCATAAAGGGCAGATAGCAGTAAACAATACCGATATAGACCGCCGTATTGGTATAGAGAATCACCAGCGGATGATCGATAACGCCGAGCCACAGCAAAAAGCGATTCAGGATGCCGTTATTATTCAGTAACCCCATCCAGGCATAGACGCGCACCAGGAATGAGGTCCAGGAGGGCAGGATCACCAGCAGCAGCAGTATAGTGCGCATCGACGGCTTGCTGTGCGCGACGGCCCAGGCGAGCGGATAGGCGATAAGCAGGCAAATTACCGTGGAGATCGCCGCCACTTTTAGCGAGGTCAGGTAGGCTTCAGCGTAAAGCGGATCGTCAGTCAGCGTGAAATAGTTGCCGAGGTTCAGCACGACATTCAGCTGGTCATCTGCCCAGGTCACCAGGTCGGTGTAAGGCGGGATGGCGCGGGCGATATCGGCAAAGCTTATTTTAAGCACAATCAGAAACGGCAGCAGAAACAGCAAAATCAGCCACAGGTAAGGCAGCGCAATCACCAGCTTGCGTCCGTGCTGCATCTTCATACGGGTTGCCCAGCGCTGCAGTGGCGTGCCCGCCAGTACCGGCTGAGGTCGTGGAGAAATCTGACTCATAACCGCCTCCTAGACCGTCAGAACCACACAGCTGTCCGCATCCCAGCAGAGACGCACTTCATCTCCCCAGACCGGCGCACCTTTGCGAAAACGATGCGCGTTCTGCAGCTGCGCGCTGATCATCTGGCCACTGTGCAGGCGCACGTGGTAAATCGACAGATCGCCCAGATAGGCGATATGCGCCACCTCGCCCACGGCAAAGTTGCAGCCGTCAGCCGGTACCGTGTCGCACAGCATCACCTTCTCCGGGCGCAGCGCAATGTGGACCGGGACATTATCGACAATGGAGACATCCGTCTGCACCTTCAGCGGATGCATCAGGCCGGGGCTATCAATCACCACGCCATCGTCACGCCGCTCGCGCAGCAGCCCCTCAAATACGTTTACCGAGCCGATAAACTCTGCGCTATAGCGGCTGGTAGGGTGCTCATAAATCTCTTCCGGCTCGCCAATCTGCACAAACTTACCGCGATTCATGATGGCAATACGCCCGGCCATGGTCATCGCCTCTTCCTGATCGTGCGTGACCATGACGCAGGTAGCCCCCACGCGCTCCAGAATATCCACCACCTCATGCTGCATGCGATCGCGCAGTTTTTTATCCAGTGCGCCCATCGGCTCATCCAGCAGCAGCAGTTTAGGCCGTTTTGCCAGGCTGCGGGCCAGCGCCACGCGCTGACGCTGCCCGCCTGAGAGCTGATGCGGTTTGCGGCTGGCGTACTCCTGCATATGCACCAGTGCCAGCATCTCCGCTACGCGGCTGGCGATTTCTGCTTTGGATAATTTATCCTGCTTCAGGCCAAAGGCGATGTTTTGCTCCACTGTCATATGCGGAAACAGCGCGTAGGACTGAAACATCATATTGATAGGGCGCTGATAGGGCGGCACGTGAGAGAGATCCTGACCATCCAGCACAATCTGGCCGCTGCTGGGGATCTCAAATCCCGCCAGCATGCGCAGCAGCGTCGATTTGCCGCAGCCAGATGCACCCAGCAGGGCAAAGATTTCACCTTTGTAGATAGTCAGGCTGACATCATCTACGGCGTGCTGACCCTCAAACGACTTGGTCAGGTTACGGATCTCCAGCAGCGGCGTTAATGCCTTTGCTGATTTACTCTGGGGACGGGAAATCGCGTCGTTCACTAACATTTCTCCGGCGCTAAGCGGGGTAGCGCGGCACAGCCAGCCGCTGGAATGGCACAGCAGAGGCCCGTACTGCGCCTCTGCTGTGGTTACCGGTCAGGGATATCGTTCAGAACGAATCACTTACCACTTTTTACTTTAGTCCATGCGCGGGTGCGTGCGCGATCCAGTTTCGGATCCTGGACCTTGAGCACAAACAGCTTCGCCATCGCGTCCGGCGTCGGGAAGATGCCCGGATTGTTGCGGACATCGGCGTTAATCAGCGGCAGCGACGCTTTATTGCCGTTGGCATAATTGATTTTGTTGGATACCTCAGCGATCACTTTCGGCTCCATGATGTAGTTCAGCCACTGATAGGCAGCATCCATATTTTTCGCATCTTTCGGGATCGCCATCATGTCAAAGAACGCCAGTGCGCCCTCTTTCGGCACGCTATAGCCCAGGTGAACGCCATTGTTCGCTTTTTCAGCCCGATCTTTCGCCTGCAAAATATCGCCAGACCAGCCTATCGCCACGCAGGTGTTACCATTTGCCAGGTCGTTGATATATTGCGACGAGTGAAAATAGCGAATATTTGGCCGCAGCTTCATCAGCAGATCGGTCGCCGCTCCGGTGTAATCTTTGGCGTCAGCGCTGTTGGGATCTTTGCCAAGATAGTTCAGCACCGTAGCGAAGATCTCTTCCGGCGCGTCCAGGAAAGAGACACCGCAGCTTTTCAGTTTTTCGAGGTTTTCCGGTTTCAGTACCAGATCCCAGCTGTTAACCGGCGCGTCCGCACCAAGCGCGGCTTTGACTTTCTCAACGTTATAACCGATGCCGGTGGTGCCCCACAGATAAGGAATCGCGTATTTATTGCCAGGATCGTGCTGTGCCACTTTGGCCATCAGGTCCGGATCGAGGTTTTTGTAGTTCGGCAGTTTACTTTTGTCGAGTTCCTGAAACACGCCTGACTGCAGCTGGCGCGCCAGGAAACTGGATGAAGGCACCACAACATCATAGCCGGTGCTGCCCGCCATCAGTTTGCCTTCCAGCACTTCATTGGAGTCAAAGACGTCATACACAACTTTGATGCCGGTCTGTTTTTCAAAGTTGGGCACCGTATCGGCCGCAATATAATCGGACCAGTTATAGACGTGCAGCGTTTTATCCTCTGCCTGAGCAGCAACAGCCGATGCCATCACCACACCAGCCACTGCGGCTGGCAACCATTTTTTTGTCTGGTTGTTCATCTGTTATTTTCTCCTGAACGGGTCAATAAACGCTGCATACAGCCGATCCGATGATTTCCTGTCTGAAAATAGCCAGACATACAATGAATCACTCTTCAGCGGACGTTAAATAGTAAATACCTATAGCCAGTACTGAGGGAGTGAGTCAGCAACCTGCAAATGGGTAGCTATGCAGACGCGTAGAGGCGGACCTTCCCTGAAATCAGTATAGCGCTGCTGAGCGGAAGCCTGTCCGGCACAGCTTCGCAAGAATAGCCCCCCTGATCTCTGCGCACCAGACCCCAGCGTAAAAAACGCCTTTTTACGATATTTTATGCACTTTTGTGCTATGTGGTCTGGCAGTTACGGCATAAAGCATGACTAAAATCTGGCGGGAGCGGGCAAATAACAGAATAAAAAATGGCAGGAGAAAAGCAGAAAGAAAACTGCCGCAGTCTGCGGCAGTGAATATAAAGCGGAATTAGTGCAATACACCTGAACTGCTGACCCCGGAAGGACGCTCCTCCTCCTCACCCATCATCAGCAGGTGATTTGCAAAGGCTTCCATAATCACCATAGAAACCCCCTCTTCACTCTGTTTCATAAAGTGCGTGAACTGACTGAAGGTGATGCCGGCGGTAACACTCAGTGACTGACAGACAATCAGCTTGGGCAGATTATCATCCTGAATATCGATAAAAGCTTTGATGGTCAGCGAGCTGGCATTAATTTGCGACAGATCGCCGACCAGCGGAATAAGCGCTGTGGGTTTCACTTCAGCCAGCGCAGAAAACAGAATAACGTTATCCACCAGGTCAATTTTTGCGTCAAACACCCCGTCAAAATTCTGCATGTGCGGCAGATGTAATGCCTGGCAGGCATCACACTCGAACCAGGTGATATTTTGTTGATCCAGCCAGCGACGCAGCATGTCGATGTCAGGAACGACCAGTGAATCCATCGCTATTTCCTGTGGGGTGAATAAATAAGCGCCTTAGCTTACGGAAAAATGGGGTCAGATGCCACGAAAACCACCGGAAAACGCTATCTAGCCACCGGTTTTAGGACGATAGCCGGGGCAGGCGTGCTGCTCAATCCAGTCGATCATCATAGCGGCAATATCCAGGCCGGTGCAGCCCTCAATACCTTCCAGACCGGGTGAGGCGTTGACCTCCATAACCAGCGGACCGCGGCTGGCACGCAGAATATCGACGCCCGCCACGGCCAGCCCCAGCGTTGCCGCAGCTTTAATAGCGATGTCGCGCTCCCGGTCGCTGATAGTAACAGGATGCGCGGTGCCGCCACGATGCAGATTTGAGCGAAATTCCCCCTCTTTTGCCTCACGTTCGATGGCAGCCACCACGCGATCGCCAATAACCAGACAGCGAATATCACGGCCCCGCGCTTCTTTAATAAACTCCTGCACCAGAATATGCGCATGAAGACCGCGAAACGCATCAATCACGCTTTCGGCGGCCTGACGCGTCTCCGCCAGCACGACGCCAATCCCCTGGGTGCCTTCCACCAGCTTAACCACCAGCGGCGCCCCGCCCACCATGCGGATCAGATCGCCGGTATCATCCGGCGAGGAAGCGATACCGGTCACCGGCATATCGATGCCCTCGCGCGCCAGCAGCTGCAGCGAGCGCAGCTTGTCGCGGGCGCGGGTGATCGCCACCGATTCATTGAGCGGATAGCTGCCAAGCAGCTCAAACTGGCGCAGCACCGCGGTGCCATAAAAAGTTGTGGCCGTGCCGATACGCGGGATCACCGCATCAAAATGACCGAGTATCTCACCCTGATAATGCACGGCCGGCAGCGCTGCGTTGATATTCATGTAGCAGGAGAGCGGATCGATCATCGCAATCTGATGCCCGCGAGCCTCAGCGGCTGCGCGCAGCCGCTGACTGGAGTAAAGCGTGCTGTCGCGGGTGAGAATCGCCATTTTCATGCGGCCGTCCTCCTGACTTAACGCGTGGCCCAGCCCTGACTGTGCAGATAGTCGAGCATAAACGGACGCGTCTCTTTAACGATCAGGCGCTGGATGAGATCGCTCCAGGTTTCGGAGCGCTGGTTGCTGTCGCGCTGCTGATAGTACTCCGTGATTTGCTGGTCATACTCTGCCAGCACCTTTTCATCTACCTGATGATAGCTGTTTTCATGAACCAGCATCGCCTGCGGCATACGGGGTTTTACATCCGGCGAGGCTGACGGATAGCCGATACAGAAGCCAAACAGCGGCAGCACAAATTTTGGCAGCTCCAGCAGCGCGGTTACGTCCGCAATGTTATTGCGGATCCCGCCGATAAAAACGCCACCCAGCCCAAGCGACTCGGCGGCCACCATCGCATTTTGCGCCATCAGTGCAGTATCCACACAGCCCAGCAGCAGCTGTTCAGCCCGTCCCAGCTGAGCATCCGGGCAGATTTGCAGATGGCGGTTAAAATCGGCGCAGAAGACCCAAAACTCCGGCGCATCCGTTACCCATGACTGGCCGCCCGCCAGCTCCGCCAGCGCGCTGCGCTTTTCACGATCGGTGATGCGTACGATGGATGAGCACTGCAGAAAACTGGAGGTAGAAGCCGCCTGCGCTGCAGCAATAATCGCGCGGCGCTGAGCGTCATCAATACCCTGCTCAGTAAAAGCACGAATGGAACGGTGGCTGCATAGCAGATCGATTGTCGGCGTCATTATGTTCTCCGGTTATTTCCTGGTGTGAGTATGATCAAAAAGGTGCGGTGCCATGACTTTGGCGGTACGCCACATAATCAGCCATGCCGCAGGCAGCATCAGTGCAATGCCCAGCAAAAAAAGTAGCGTAGCCAGCGGCTTTTGCCCAATCGCGGCAGGCGCTGGCAGCCAGTTATTCATCAGCAAAAGCGCGCCGGTTACCGCGCAGGCGCCCAGCGCCTCAAGCAGCAACACGGGTTTTGGCAATTTTGCAAGGTTACGCATTGTGATACCTCTGCTGTTTGCGGGTCTGGTCCGGCGTATCGCTGCTGGCAGCATAGCCCGTCAGGGATAGCGCACATCCATCAGAGTAACAGGTATTTTCTGCTTCTCTTAAGCAGCATGAGCGGGCATGATGTGAACCATTATTCACGCTGTGCTGTGACTTTGCTCACAAAACAGCAGCGGAAGGAGAGAAGCAATGATTGCAGTAATTTTTGGCCGTTCAGGATGCCCTTATTGCGTACGCGCTAAAGAGTTAGCCGCTAAGCTGACCAGCGACCAGGATAGCTTCAACTACCAGTATGTTGATATTCAGGCAACCGGCATCACCAAAGCCAATCTGGAGGCGCGCGCCGGTAAACCGGTGACCACGGTGCCGCAGATTTTTATCGACGATCGGCATATCGGTGGTTACACCGAATTTGCTGCCTGGACCAAAGAGAATCTTGGTTTAGAGGCATAAAAAAACGGGCCATACGGCCCGTTTTTTTTAATCGATGCGCATAGCCAGCATAATGCGCAGCAGACGAACCAGTAGCGCACCACATCCTGCCCAGAACAATGCACTCAGGCTCCAGGCCAGCCCCATCAGCGGCGTATGACTGATCTGCTCTGTCAGCATCACCCAGCTCATCCCCAGCAGCGTTCCCGCTATCGCTGACCACAGCGTTGACACCATCGGACTGGCGGGCTGCAGCAGCGCAATCGCCACGCCGGGTAATAAAAACAGCAGAAGTTCTGGCTGACCATGCCGCATATGGAGCGGCACGCTCCAGAAGTGGTGGGCAAAAATAAACACCAGCGTATAAAGCGTCGCGCCTGACGCGAATGCGGACCAGCGATGGCTGCGCTGCAACATAACAATCCTCAACGTTAACGTTAAAACAGAACTTTTAATGCCTGGCGCACATGCGTGGAAATAAATAGAAACAGCTACAAACAGAAAGAGTGAGCAATGCGGATAGCTGAAGCAAATAATAATGTTTAGAATAATGTCGCTTCAGAATCGGGTGAGACAGGAAGGCCAGCCCCGACGTTTACCGCTCTGATTAAGATAGCTAAAAATCCTCCTCCTATCAACCTGTTACACGTGAATAAGAAGTTAAAACTGTGAACATTAACGTCGCAGAATTGTTAAGCAAAAATGACGTTCTGTTATTATTTGTCGTATTAGCGCTCGGCCTCTGTCTGGGAAAACTGCGTCTTGGTTCCGTCCAGCTGGGAAATTCAATTGGTGTACTGGTTGTTTCTCTGATTTTAGGCCAGCAGCATTTTGCGATTAATACCGACGCCCTGAGCCTGGGCTTTATGCTGTTTATTTTTTGTGTCGGCGTAGAGGCAGGACCCAACTTCTTTTCTATCTTTTTCCGCGACGGTAAAAACTATTTTTTCTTAGCCATAGTGATGGTGGTCAGCGCGCTGCTGGTCGCACTCATTCTTGGCAATCTGTTTGGCTGGGATATCGGCCTCACGGCGGGCATGCTGGCAGGGTCAATGACCTCAACGCCGGTGCTGGTGGGTGCCGGTGATACGCTGCGGCAGAGCATCAGCGATCCACGTCAGTTAAGTATGATGCAGGATAATCTGAGCCTCGGCTACGCCCTGACCTATCTGGTGGGGCTGGTCAGCCTGATTTTCGGCGCCCGCTATCTGCCCCGGTTGCAGCATCAGGATCTGCCCACCTGCGCCCAGCAAATCGCCCGCGAACGCGGTCTGGATGCTGACAGCCAGCGTAAGGTTTTCTTACCGGTGATCCGCGCCTATCGCGTCGGACCGGAGCTGGTCGCCTGGAGCGGCGGCAAAAATCTGCGCGAGCTGGGTATCCATCGCCAGACCGGCTGCTATATAGAACGTCTGCGGCGTAACGGTATTCTCGCCAGCCCGGACGGCGATGCCATGCTGCAGCTGGGCGATGAGATCTCACTGGTAGGTTATCCTGACGCCCACGCCCGGCTCGATGCCAGCTTTCGCAATGGTAAAGAGGTGTTCGATCGCGATCTGCTCGATATGCGCATCGTCACCGAGGAGATTGTGGTCAAGAATCACAATGCGGTAAATAAGCGGCTCAGCCATCTTAAACTCACCGATCACGGCTGCTTTCTGAATCGGGTGATCCGCAGTCAGATTGAGATGCCGATTGATGACAGCATCATGCTCAATAAAGGCGATGTGCTGCAGGTCAGCGGTGAAGCGCGCCGTGTTAAAAGCCTGGCCGATCGCATCGGCTTTATCGCCATACACAGTCAGATAACTGACCTGCTCGCTTTCTGCGCCTTTTTTATCATCGGCCTGATGATAGGAATGATCACGTTTCAGTTCAGTAATTTCAGCTTCGGTATCGGCAACGCTGCCGGCCTGCTGTTTGCCGGGATCATGCTGGGCTTCCTGCGCGCCAACCACCCTACTTTTGGCTATATTCCGCAGGGTGCGCTGACCATGCTGAAAGAGTTCGGACTGATGGTCTTTATGGCTGGCGTCGGGCTTAGCGCCGGCAGTGGACTGCAGCACGGGCTCGGCAGTGCCGGCGCCCTGATGCTGCTGAGCGGGCTGCTGGTCAGTCTGGTGCCGGTGGTTATCTGCTATCTGTTTGGCGCTTACGTGCTGCGCATGAACCGCGCGCTGCTGTTTGGTGCCATCATGGGCGCACGCACCTGTGCACCAGCCATGGAGATTATCAGCGACACCGCACGCAGTAATATCCCGGCGCTGGGGTATGCCGGTACTTATGCGATTGCCAATGTGCTGCTGACGCTGGCCGGTACGCTGATCGTGATTATCTGGCCGGTGCTGGCGGGGTAAATTATTTTTGTCTGCCGGGAACCTTTACCGGCCGCCAGCGTCTGAATAAGTGCCACTGCTTTTCTTTGAAATCCCCGGATTGAGGAGCCCGCCAGTCTTATTGACTGACGGGTTTTTTTATATCTGACGCGGGTGCCTTAAGGTTGCGCTAAGCGAATCGCGCCATGCTGTGATCCTGACTTTTTTAACGATCACTCTTCATGCAACTGTCATCAAAGTTAAACACTTCCACAACCTGCTACCGGAATCGGAGCGGGACTATTTATTCTTTGTCACGCCGCTTCTACGCTATCAACTTCATTTTACTGGCAATTCTGGCAGCCCTGTTTATTTACTTATCACGTAATGAGCAGCTTGACATCGCTATCAGCCAGTACTGGTTTGATCCGCTTACGCAGCGCTTTCCCTGGCAGCATAGCCGCTGGCTGGATGTTATTAATCATCGTCTTGCCAAGGATGCGATCATTGCCGGAGCCGTACTGCTGCTGTTTCAGGGTATACGCGCCCGCCATGCGCGGCAGATGCTGGTTGCGCTGCTTTTTGGTCTCGGCCCGCTGGTGGTGGGAATAGTCAAAGCGCACAGCGCGCACTCCTGCCCCTGGGATCTGGCGATGTTTGGCGGCAAGGCGCTCTCTTTCCCGTTGCTGGGCAGTGTACCCGCCGGCAGCGGACCCGGCGGCTGCTTTCCGGGCGGACATGCATCGAGTGGCTTTGCGGTGATGGCGCTGTTTTTTCTCTGGTGGCCGGAGCGTCCACGCCGCGCCCTGCTGGCGCTGTTTGCCGGTGTCGCCCTGGGTTTACTGATGGGTTTTGGTCAGGTAATGCGCGGTGCGCACTTTTTTTCGCACAATTTATGGGCCGGCTGGTGGGTCTGGCTGGCACAGCTGCTGACAGTGGCCGGTATATCTTTTTGGGTTAACAAAACGAGGATAGCTAAACGGGATGGAAGCGATTAACCACACCCTTTTTTTATGGATCAATGCCACACCGGCATCACCGGCCTGGCTGCTAAATCTGGCAACCTTTATCGCTAAAGATCTTATTGCGATTGTACCGCTGCTGATTGTGGCTCTCTGGCTGTGGGGACCGCGTGAGCAGGTTCAGTCTCAGCGCGCTCTGGTACTGAAGACCGGAATGGCGCTGATCTATGCGCTGCTGATCTCCTGGTGTACCGGCCAGCTGCTGCCCCACCCGCGCCCCTTTGCTATTGGCCTGGGACACCAGTTTCTGATGCACGCCGCAGATGACTCCTATCCGAGCGATCACGGCACAACTATTTTTACCTTTGCCCTCGCCTTTATTTTCTGGCACCGGCTCTGGTCCGGCATCCTGCTGCTGGCTATCGGCAGCGCTATCGCCTGGTCGCGCGTCTATCTGGGCGTGCACTGGCCGCTGGATATGATCGGCGGATTCCTGGTCGGTATGCTGGGCTGCCTGGCCTCGCAGATGGCATGGCAGCTCTATGGCGATCGCCTGCTGGCGCTGACGCATCAGGTTTATCGCGTGCTGTTTGCAATGCCGATTCGTAAAGGCTGGATCAGGGATTAGGATCGCTGAGCAGCGCGGGGCTGGGCGCTGAGCAGCGCGGGGCTGGGTGCTGAGCAGCGCGCGGCTGGGTGCTGAGCAGCGCGCGGCACTGAGGGGGTTCCGCCCGCCAGGCTTCCGGCAGTTTCAGCGGCATTTCCGCACGCGGACGGGCTAAGGGGCGGGTGGGCGCGCCCCTTAGCAATCCGCGCCCCGCGCCGTCCTCGCGAATTCCCGGACTTATCCCTCCGGCCTTAACGGACCGCGCGGATTCGCTCCTGCTCAACCCGCGCTCTCGCCGGCGTCCTGCCGGCTCGCCCTGGCCGTCACTCTGCGCCCGGCGCTGCGGATAGCGCCCCTCTCCCCGCCTGTAAATTCTTCGTTTCTTTTTTTAAATTTGGTCTGGTGTGCGCTGAAGCTTCTCTACAGAACCTTCAGCCATAAGACACTTGTTGAAGAGAAAAAAAGCAACAGCCGGGGGAAGCGCCATCCGGGTCCGCCGAGGGAGGGCACGGTTCCGGGATGAGCCGACAGGACGTCGGCGAAAGGGCGCGGTGAGCAGGAGCGAATGGCGGCCGGTCCCGGGGAAGCGGGCGTGAGCGAGGGAACCGCGCAGCGGCGGGCGGGGCTGGCGCAGGGCCGGGGAGTGCAGAGGGCGCGGCCAGGCGTCCTCTGCCCGGTCGCCGTGCCGGGGCAAAGGCTGCTGCCGCAGCTGACGGCGAACGGAACCGGCGCTCAATCTGCGCCAGGCAGCGCGGAGCTGGTTGCGGCAGCGCGTGACACCGGAGGGGTTCCGCCCGCCAGGCTTCCGGCAGTTTCAGCGGCATCTCCGCACGCGGACGGGCTAAGGGGCGGGTGGGCGCGCCCCTTAGCAATCCGCGCCCCGCGCCGTCCTCGCGAATTCCCGGGCTTATCCCTCCGGCCTTAACGGACCGCGCGGATTCGCTCCTGCTCAACCCGCGCTCTCGCCGGCGTCCTGCCGGCTCGCCCTGGCCGTCACTCTGCGCCCGGCGCTGCGGATAGCGCCCTCTACCATCGCCTGCAAACCCTTTATTTCTTTTTTGAATTTTGTGTGATGTGGTGTGAAGTTCTCTTGCAAGGCTCACAGCTATAAAAAACCCAAGAGAGAGAGAAAAAGCAGCAGCCGGGGGAAGCGCCATCCGGGTCCGCCGAGGGAGGGCACGGTTCCGGGATGAGCCGACAGGACGTCGGCGA